>JAYENT010000101.1:0-58088 GCA_034722245.1 Chloroflexota bacterium | reverse complement strand
TCGCAACCCATGTTCGTAGCGGAGGCCTTTACCAATCGCCCCGGACGCTATGTTCCCATTCAGGAAACCGTACGGGGATTCAGGGCTATTCTGGACGGTCACGTCGATGAGTTGCCAGAGAGTCTCTTTTACATGCAGGGTACCATTGATGACGTGATTAAGGCAGCACGGAGGACCTAGCGTGGACGACCAAGAACGCCAATTGCACGTCTCCCTTGTCACGCCGGACAATCACGTATACAATGACGCAGCAGAAGGGGTTGTTCTACCAGGGGCAGAGGGTCAGTTGGCCATTCTCATAGACCACACCCCCCTCCTCACCGCCTTGGGGGCCGGCGATCTCGTTGTGAAGAGAAAAGGACTGGCGGACAAAAGGTTTGTCACCCGTGGGGGATTCGCAGAGGTGAGCGACAACGAGGTGACCATCCTAGTGGACGCGGCGCGAGAGGTCTGAGAATCCCTTGCCACTGCAACGCCGATCTGATAGCGCGAGAACTCACGGAAAGAACGACAGCCATAGGGACGGGATGCGTTATGCCATTAGTAGTTGAAGGTCACCACAGATTGGAAGGCCAAGTTAGAGTGGGGGGGGCCAAGAATGCGGCACTGCCCATTATTGCCGCAACGCTCCTCACCGACGATGAATGCCTGCTGGAAAACGTGCCCTATATTGAGGATATTCGCAATATGGTCAAACTCCTGCACCACTTGGGCGTGGCAGCGCGTTTTGAAGGGCCCAATACCTTGCGCGTCAAGGCCACGCGTATCTCCAAAGCCAAGGTGCCCCTCGCTCTGGCCAAAAAGATGCGTGCCAGCTTTTTGACCGTCGGCCCGCTCCTCAGTCGCTTTGGGCAGGCCGAAGCGCCCCACCCAGGGGGGTGCGCCATAGGCACACGCCCCGTCAGCGTCGACCTAAAGGGCTTCCAGCATATGGGCGCCGAGATCCAGAAGAGAGGAAGGGACTATGCCATCAAGACCCCCCGGCTGCGGGGAGAGAAGCTTATCCTCGACTATCCTAGCCATACGGGCACCGAGAATTTGCTCATGGCCGCCTGCCTTGCAGATGGGGTCACCTATATAGAGAACGCTTCTGTGGAACCCGAGGTGGTCGATCTGGCCAATTTTCTATCCGCCATGGGCGCGCGAATCCACGGCGTGGGCACAAACACCATTCAGGTGGAAGGGACGAGGCGATTGCACGGCACAATATACCACATCATGCCCGACCGCATGGAAGCCGGAACATTCGCTCTGGCAGCGCTGATCAGCGGGGGGGACGTGTCCATGGGCGGCGCCGTGGCGAGATGGCTGGGAGCCGTCACGAACAAGATGCGCGAAACAGGAGCCACGGTTGAAATCGACCGGAATGTGTATAGAGTCCGCGCACCAGAGCGAATCAAAGCCACCGACATCCAGACGTACCCGTATCCAGGGTTCCCCACGGACCTACAGGCGCCCTTTGCCACGGTATTGACGCAAGCCGAGGGCAACAGTTCCATCTATGAGACCATGTATGACGGTCGTCTGGCCTATGCAAAAGAACTGGCCAAGATGGGAGCCCACATTGACGTGTCAGGCTCGGGGCGCATAGCCATAGTGCATGGGCCCACGGCACTGCACGGAGCGAATGTCTGTGCCTTGGACATACGGTCTGGGGCAGCCATGATACTGGCGAGCCTGGCCGCCGAGGGCGTCACAGAGATAAGCGACGTCATCTATATCGACCGTGGATATCAGGACATCGCAAAGAAACTGGAAGCGCTGGGCGCTGTCATCTCAAGAGTGGAGGAGTTGGCGCATACCTGCCCAGAGGCAGAGCGTAGTGAACCCCTGGAATGGGGTGCCACGTCCATGGCACCCAGTTGATTGTAGGATTCTCTCATTCGTGTTATCATCTCCTCACAGATTCGCCTGGACCCAGGAGGGGGCATGTTTGGCAAGCAAATAGGCATAGATCTAGGAACGGTCAACGTCATCGTCTGTGTGAGCGGCAAGGGCATCGTTCTGAACGAACCCTCTGTCGTGGCCATTTCGCACAACGACAACCGTATCCTGGCCGTGGGCAACGAGGCGCGGGCCATGCTAGGCCGCACCCCAGAGACCATCGAGGTGGCGCGTCCCATGCGGGACGGTGTCATCGCCGATTACGTGGTTACCGAGGCCATGCTGCGTTACTTTATCTCCAAGATTTGCAGCCGATTTGAGCGCCGCCCCGAGATCATGCTCAGTGTCCCGGTTGGGGTGACGACAGTGGAAAGCCGAGCCGTGCGCGACGCAGCCATACAGGCCGGCGCGCGTGTGGCGCACCTCATCCCCGAACCCCTAGCCGCTGCCTTGGGCGCCGAGATGCCCGTCGGAACCCCCTCGGGCAACATGGTCATGAATATCGGTGGAGGCGCAAGCGAGGCCGCGGTCATCTCCATGTTCGGCATTGTCGTCTCCAGCTCAGTCCGCGTAGCAGGAAGCAAGATGGATGATGCCATCTCCAGCTATGTGCGGCGCAAGTACAATCTGATAATAGGCGATGATACGGCAGAAAAGGCAAAAATAGCTGTGGGGAGCGCTATGCCCTTGGAAGAGAAGCTGACAATAGAGGTGCGCGGCCGCGATCAGGTTGCGGGCAAGCCGCGTACCATCGAGATAAACTCGGACGAGATCACAGAAGCCATAGCCGAGGAACTGTCCAGCATCGCGGACACCGCCAAAGCCGTTCTCGAGAAGACGCCTCCCGAACTCGTCTCGGATATCATCGACCGAGGAATGGTAATGACAGGTGGGGGAAGCCTGCTGCGAAACATGGATCGCTTCCTGACCGAGGAGACCGGCATTCCCTGCTACCTGGCAGAAAATCCCATGCTCTGCACGGCGCTGGGTGCCGAACGAGGGCTCCATCACCTTCCCCTCCTCCAACGCGCCCTGGAAACCAGTGCATGAAGGATTCCTCACCTCGAATCCCAAGCCAGCCTGCAGAGCAATAGATCAATCCGCTCCATCCTCGTCGCCCCTGGTGGCCCCCTCGTGCAGGGAGGTCAGAAAGCGCCGATCCGCAGCCGTCAGGTCTGCCTTCTCCAACAGATCCGGACGCCGCTCCCACGTACGACGCAGGGCCTCTTTGCGGCGCCAGCCGGCGATCTTGGCATGATCTCCCGAGAGGAGAACGTCAGGGACCGACATCCCCCGATACTCGGCGGGGCGCGTATAGTGGGGATGCTCTAGCAGGCCACTGGCATACGAATCTTTGATAGTGGCACGCATGTCGCCCAACACACCGGGCACCAGCCGCGTGACGGCCTCGACAAAGGCCATGGCCGGAATCTCTCCGCCCGAAAGCACATAATCCCCTATGGAAATCTCATCCGTGACGACCAATTCACGCACCCGCTCGTCCACGCCTTCATAGCGGCCACAGATGAGGACGACGTGCTCACAGCGCTCATATTCGCGGGCGATCCCTTGGGTAAAGGTGCGTCCCACCGGCGTCAGCAGGATGACGGGCACTTGATCAACGTCAATATCCTCCTTTGCGGCTATCCGACAGAGCACGTCCTCCACGGCGCACACGATGGGCTCCACCTTCATCACCATGCCCCCTCCGCCGCCATAAGGAGGCTCATCGGTTACCTTATGCTTGTCCATCGCATAGTCCCGAATGTTATAGATGTCGATGGATACGAGATCCTTCTCGAGGGCTCGCTTGACGATGCTCTGCCCAAAGACACTGTCGAACAGTTCGGGAAACAGCGTCAGGATATAGAAATGCATGAGATGGTTTTCTCCTCCCCAGATTACAAGATGCCGCGATAGGCCACGGACGCAGAACAGATTGGCACACGCAGACAAGGCATAATATAATCTGTGCCAAGCCAAGTCAAAAGAGGAAAACGTTTTGGGCCCCGATCCTTTGCGCACGTACCCACCACAAATCTGGTTTGTGCTCAGCATGGCGCTGATCCTGGGTGCTTTGGTGGCCGCCATCGTCTTTGGGTTTGCCCCTGGGTCTGCCAAGGTGACGAACAGCACGCAGGCCCTGGCAACGAGGGCTACACCGCAAGAGAGCGAGACGGCTATGGTCACCCAGCCGCAAGCTGCAGCCACGCCGACACGCGCTCCCCTCCCCACCTTTACACACACCCCCCAGCCCACGCCCAGCGCCACGTCCTCGCCAACGCCGTCGCCAACGGCAACACAGACGTCGAGCCCCACGCCCACCCTGACTCCCTCCGACCACTACTGGCTGGAACGTCCCATCGCGCCTGGGGGAAACGACAGAGTGGCCCGTTTCTATGCTTACGCTTCCCGGGCCGACGGTACCTATCCCATTCACCACGGCGTCGAGTTCGTTAACGACTTGGGGACACCCGCCCTGGCGGTGGCGCCGGGCACCGTCATTGTGGCCGGTGATGACCTGACAGAAGTATATGGGGCAAGGACCAACTTCTATGGGAGGCTGGTTATCCTGAAGCTCGATAGGCGCTACGCTGGAAAGCCAGTGTATGTTTTGTACGGACATCTATCGCAGGTGCAGGTAAAGGTCGACCAGCACGTAGGCACGGGAGAGCGTATAGGTTTGGTGGGCATGACGGGCGTGGCCGAAGGCCCGCATATACACATGGAGGTGCGCTACGGCAAGAACGACTATGGTAAGACAGTCAATCCCGAGCTGTGGTTGACGCCCAAGGAGGGCGTCGGGACTCTGGCCGGCAAGGTTCTATCCCCCACAGGGGAACCGCTTCCCGAGGTCAAGCTCGTCCTCTATCGGGCAAGCCAGCCCGAGGATCCTGTTCGCGAGGTGATGACCTACCCCGATAAGGAGGTCAATCCCGATCCCCTTTGGAACGAGAACTTTGCCACGGGGGATGTGGAGGCGGGGGCATGGCTGGTCAAGCTATATCATAAAGGGCAACTTTACACCGAGAGGGTCTCAGTGAAGGCCGGCATCACGACGTGGGTGACCATCCACACGCGGGAATGACCGGTCAACCGCCCGTCAATGTGCGTAGGGATGCACGCATGGCCAGCCGGACGAATTGACGTCGAGCAGATCGACACCTATAATGGCGACCAAACATAGTCTTTGAGAAAGGGAATTGCTCTATGGCCCTGGAACTGGAGATCGTATCCATAAAAAAGCCACAGAATCTGAACTTTATCCTGGGGCAGACGCACTTTATCAAGAGCGTCGAGGACCTCCATGAGACCTTGGTGAACGCCGTGCCAGGCATTCACTTTGGCCTGGCCTTTTGTGAGGCGTCGGGAGATCGTCTGGTGCGCTCCAGCGGCACAGACGACGCCCTGACCGAACTGGCAGAAAAGAACGCCCTGGAAATCGGTGCGGGACACATCTTTATCGTTTTTTTGGGAGAAGAGTTCTATCCCATCAACGTGCTGAACGCCATCAAGAACGTGCCCGAAGTCTGCCGTGTTTTCTGCGCGACGGCGAATCCCACCCAGGTCATCGTCGCCAACACGGATCAAGGGCGGGGCGTGCTGGGCGTCATCGATGGCTTTGTGCCCAAGGGCGTAGAGGGGGCCGAGGACATTCAATGGCGCAAGGACCTTCTGCGCACCATCGGCTACAAACTATAGAATCCCATGAAGCAGCGGCGGAACGGGGACAGCCCCCTCGTATAGTGCGCAGTTACGCCTTCTCCTCCCCGTCCATGGACCAGACAATATCCTCGCTCAAATCGCGCACAAAGGACAAGTAGCTTTCCTTGCTCATGGGCGGTTCGAAATCGTCGATGACCTCCTGCGCCCCCTTGGCATCATTGGCTAAAAGATCGACGATGGTCATGGCCGCGGCCTTGGCGGGCAGTACGTAGGCAACCTCCTCATCACAGATGGTATAGTCGGCTCCGTGCCCGACGCCACACGCGCCGCCGGCCTGGGCCTCAATAGCGGGCATGATATGGCTCACGTCCCCCATGTCAGTGGAACCAGCCCCGAACTCAGGTTCGCCCCATCCCTCCTCGCCGACCAGAGCCACCGCGTTCCGTTTGTAGACCTGGACCAGACCGTCGGGGAGGACGCGCGGCAGGTAGCCGGGCAAGGTGGTCAGATGCAGCGTGGCACCCATGGCCATGGCGCCCGCCTTCAGGGAGCGGTCCACCTTGGCAGCAGCCTCCAGGATGGCCTCCACACTCGCCCCTCGCACATAGGTCTCCAATCGCACATCGGCCGGCACCACGTTTACGAGATCGCCCCCCTTGGTGATGATGGGGTGAACGCGAATATGATCCTCGTCCTGAAAGGTCTCCCGATTGGCGTCGATGCACTGCAAAGCAAGAGTGGCCGCTTTCAAGGCATTGATGCCCAGATGGGGCGACCCACCGGCGTGGGCTGCTCGGCCTTGGTAGCGAATCTGTTTCACCACGCAGCCGTTCGAGGGCCCTCCCATCCCAAGGATACCTCTTTGTTCCCGATTCGCCTGATGGGTCATAAAGGTTATGTCAACGTCATCCAGGGCCCCCAGACGAATAAACTCCGGTTTCCCTCCCAAGAACTCAACCTTGCCCTCCTCCTTCAACCCCAGGCGGTATTCGACCTCCACGTATTCTTCTGCGGGCACGGCGATGAGGGCCACGTTTCCGTCCAGTTCGGCCATGACGCCGCTCTCTACCAAACCGTAGGCTAGAGCGATCAAATTGGCTATCTGGGCGTTATGGCCGCAGGCGTGGGCCGCGCCCGTCTCGGGATCGGCGTCGGGATGATCGGGCACAAGCACAGAGTCCAACTCCCCCATATAGGCTACGGTCGGCCCATCCGCCGCTCCCTCCAGCATCCCCTTCACGCCCGTGATGGCGATGCCCGTTTGATGGGGTATGCCCAGGGCGGTCATCCTGTCCACGACCAGACCCGCCGTGCGAAACTCCTTAAATCCCAGTTCGGGATGCACACGAATGTCCTCCCCCAGGGCAATGATCTCCTCGCGATGGCTGTCGATGACCTCACACACGCGATCTTTTAATTGCTTTACGTCAACCAATTTTCTCTACCTTCAGGCAATACAATGTTCTATCAGCACTCTACAACGTTCTCCCCCGCCACCGAGGCATAGTACGCCGCGCTGTCCTTGGGTATGCGCTCCAGTGTGTCATAGTCCACGTACACGACGCCAAAGCGACGGGTGTAGCCCCACGCCCACTCGAAATTGTCCATAAGCGACCACAAAAAGTACCCCTGCAGGGGCACGCCCTGTTCTATGGCCCGATGCGCCGCACAAAAGTGTGCATGCAGATATTCTATGCGCTTCTCGTCATGCACCTTTCCCTCTGGCGTCAGCACGTCCTCGTAGGCGCAGCCATTCTCCGTGATGTACATGAGCGGCGGATCATAGTCCCGCGCCAGACGCACCAGGAGGTCCGTCAATCCCTGAGGATAGACCTCCCAATCCATGGCCGTGTACTCGCCCTCTGGCCGCAGCGTCCTGTAATCCAGGAATTCGCCGGGAGCGTCCTCCACCACAGCCCGAGAATAGTAGTTGACCCCTAAAAAGTCGATAGGATGGGCGATGACCTCCATATCGCCCGGGGCCACCCTGGGCAGCAGATAGCCAAAGAGCTCCTCGGCATCCTCCGGATAACGCCCCTCAAAGAGGGGATCCATGAACCAGCGGTTGGCATAGCCATCGTGTCGTCTGGCTGCGGCTACATCCTCGGGCACGTCGCGGGCCGGATAGGAAGGACTGAAGTTGAGGGTAATGCCCACCTGCGTGGCCTCGTCGCCAGCCTCGCGCAACGGAAGCACGGCCAGGCCATGGGAAAGCAGGAGATGATGAGCCACCTGCAGCGCCAACCCTAGATCCTCCCATCCTGGTGCATGCCGCCCCTCGGAATGGCCCACAAAGGCCGCCACCCAGGGCTCATTGTGCGTTATCCAGTGGTGCACGCGATCTCCCAGGCGCTCGGCGACCAGCGCGGCATACTCGGCGTAACGGTAGGCTGTGTCCCGCGCCGCCCATCCGCCCACGCGCTGCAGAGCCGAGGGCAGATCCCAATGGTACAGCGTGACAAAGGGCGTGATGCCCGCCTCCAAGAGTTCGTCCACCAACCGCTCGTAAAAGTCGAGTCCTTCCTCGTTGACCTCTCCGGTCCCCTCGGGCAAAATACGGGGCCAGGAGATGGAAAAGCGATAGGCGCTCATGCCCAGGTCGGCCATGAGCGCCACGTCCTCTTCATAGCGATGATAGTGATCATCAGCCACATCGCCCGTATCATCGTTGTGTACCTTCCCCGGCCAGCGGCAAAAGTCATCCCAGATGGCCCGTCCCCGCTCCTCAATGCCGCCCTCGATTTGGTAAGACGCCGTGGCCGTCCCCCACACAAAATCGTCAGGAAAACGCAATAACTCACTCATGGGCTTCCCCCTTTCGTAGCGTAACACTCCCTCATATCATAAACGTAAGGGAAGGACACGTCAACACCCGAACCCCTCGGCATGTGAAGCGGCTTGACCCCAACCGTGTGCAGCGTGTAATATGATGATAGGCTTGAGCAAGAATCGCAAGGGAGGACAATACTGTGACAGATAACGCAGCGCGCATCACCCTGGAGGTACTGGAGGCAGTCTTTGGAAAAGACAACCAGATAGGATTCCGCCTCTGGGACGGGACGTCGTGGCCCGACGATGGCCTCCACGAGGCGACAGTGGTGCTCAAACACCCAGGAGCCCTGCGCGCCATGCTCCTGCCGCCCAACGAGGTCAACATGGGCGAGGCTTACCTATACGACGATTTTGATATCGAGGGCAACGTAGAGGCGGCCTTTGAGGCGGCGCAACCCCTTTTGCGGGACGGCCTGGGTTGGCGCACCAGGCTGGGATTAGCCCTGAAACTCTTGCGTTTGCCCGCCGGGCGAGAAGCCGAGGCCGGCCCCCGGGGTCGCGCGCAGATGAGGGGGCACCAGCACTCTATCGATCGCGACCGCCAGGCCATAGCCTATCATTACGATGTCTCCAACGACTTTTACAGTTTGTGGCTGGACAGCCGCATGGTCTATTCGTGCGCCTATTTTGTCTCGCCAGACGACGACCTGGACACGGCCCAGGCCCGCAAGCTGGACTATATCTGCCGCAAGCTGCGCCTGAAACCCGGCCAGCGTCTGCTGGACATTGGATGTGGATGGGGCGGGCTGGTCATACACGCCGCACAGCATTACGGAGTGGACGCCACGGGGATTACCCTCAGTCAGCCTCAGGCCGACCTGGCAAACGAGCGTATCGCCGAGGCCGGGCTTGAGGATCGCTGTCGGGTGCAGATGCGCGACTATCGGGAGATGGATGAGGACGATCCCTATGATGCCCTAGCCAGCGTGGGCATGTTCGAGCACGTGGGGGAGGGCTTGCTGCCCGTGTACTTCCAACAGGCGTGGGCCCTGCTAAAGCCGACGGGCGTCTTTCTGAACCACGGCATCGCCGTCCATGCCGATCAGGAAGAGCGACCAGGAAACAGTTTTTCCGATACCTACGTCTTCCCCGATGGGGAACTGGTGCCCATCTCCACGACGCTGCGCATCGCCGAGGAGACACACTTCAAAGTGCGCGACGTGGAGAGCCTGCGGGAGCACTATGCCCTCACCCTCCGCCACTGGGTGCGTCGGCTGGAGGCGCGCCACGAGGAGGCCCTGCAGTTCGTGAACGAGCCCACCTACCGCGTGTGGCGACTGTTCATGTCTGGCTCGGCCTACGGTTTCGCCACCGGCGACCTCAACGTGTACCAGACCCTACTGGTCAAACCGGATACGGATGGGGCAAGCCATCTCCCCCTGAGCCGCAAGGATTGGTATGAAGAGGGGGAAACGAAGGGAATCGTGGAGCAGCGGAAGGAAGCGAAGGAGAGAGTCCCCGTCCAAGGGTCTGGGGAATGAGATAATAAACGGCGGTGGCGACATGAAAACATCCACCGCCGATCACCTTCACATTTGTTTGGAACGACTAGGAGTTGCTACCCACATACACGCGCAGGAACGTACTCGAATCCTCCGCTTCAATCACATACTCTCCCAGCGCGGCGGGGAGCAGTACAAAGCGGACGGCCTCCAGCGGCAGGGCCTGGCCGGTCCAGCGCACGCGCCCCGTCCCCTCTAGGCACCCCCAAATCTCAAAGGTAGTTCCATCAAGGCGCTCCGAGAAGGCGGCGCCCCCCTCCATGGTGAAGCACTCCACCACAAAGTTGGGGTCACTGACCAGCAGCGAGCGTTTCATCCTATCTCCGATGGCGATGGGCTCGGGTTCGACCTTGTCCGGCTCCACGCATTGCCAGTCGATCACCTCCAGGGCCTTCTCTACGTGCAGGGGCCGAGGCTCTCCATCCTCCCCCACACGCCCCCAGTCGTAGACGCGATAGGTGGTATCCGAGTTCTGCTGTATCTCTGCTACCACTTCGCCTGCCAGCAGGGAATGCACCGTGCCCGGGGGGATGTGGATGCAATCGCCCGCAACGATGGGCACACGATGGAGCTGTGTCTCCAAGGTGTTATTCTTGACGGCCTGGCGAAAGCTCTCTGGCGTCACTCCGGAGGACAGACCGTATACCAATTCCGCATCGGATTCTGCATGCAGCACATACCACATCTCGCTTTTGCCCAGCTCGCCATCCTCGTGAACCTGGGCATAGGCGTCATCGGGATGCACCTGCACGGACAGCGGGGCGTTAGCATCCAGCAACTTGATGAGAAGGGGAAATTTGCCCCGGGCCAGCATCTCGGAGGAACGGGTGCCCACCAGGTCCGCGCCCAATTTCTCCAGCATGTCGTTGAGCGTCTGGCCCCGCCAATAGCCCGAGGCAACCTTGGTGGGCGAATTGGGATGCCCAGAGATATCCCAGCTCTCAGCCACGATGCCCGGTGGCAACTCTCTGCCAAAGAGCGTCTCCAGATGCCGGCCACCCCAAATATAGTCCCGAAACACGGGCACAAAGGTCAAAGGATAGATCCGTTCCCGATCACTTTGCATCAGTCTTCCTCTCGTTGGCCATCCGATGAAGGCGAGCCACGCAATCCGATCGCGGAAGGCGCGAAGCGTTCCTAGCGAGCCTCTTCATCCTCCACCACCACAGGCTCCTCTCGGGGCGGCTCGACGAGGTCCAGCACTTCCTCAAGCGCGGACGCGTGCTCCAGACAAGATTCATCGCAGGGACAGAGCGCGAATTCCTCTTTGGGATGCTGCACCTTATAGAATTGGGTGCGGCGCCTCACCTCTGCCTCAAGGAGCTTGGCGAAATCGGCGCGATCCCAGGCGGGCGCAACGACGCCAAAAACGTCCAAAAGCTCCGCTCCGTTATGGTTCCATACAGGCCCCACAGCGACAAAGGCGACGATCTCCTGCTCGTCATTCAAGGCCAGGAAGGCCTCTCGCCACGCCCCGTGCAAAGAGGGCAGGTATCGATCCGCTATCTCCTCAGGATCGCGCGGAAGATCGGCATCGGGATATCTCTTGGCCATATCGTCAAAGAAGGCGCTCACATCCAGCAGGTCAGCGCGCATGCAGGTGCGCAGCGTGATGCCATATTCCTCTTCGAACTTCTCATAGTCGCCATAGGCTGCCGTGCGCACCCAGGCGAACTTGCGGCGCAGCTTGGCCGGATAGTATTCGTTCAACACGTCATAGTCCACTTTCTCTCCCCAGCGGTAATAGACCCGGGGATCGATGTAGGACTTGAGGCTGGTGCCCGTGTTCCAGTCGCGCTTCTGCCTCCTTATCTCGAACTGGGTATCGATCTTGTCCAGAACGATTTTGGCCCGCTCCAACCTATCCTTGGAAGACTCGATGCGCTCGCGTGCTCTCTCGAGACGGTCCGCATAGCGGGCACGGATCTTTCCCCGATCCTCGTCGCTCTCGGCTTCCTCCTCTTTCTCGGCTGCTTCCTCTTTCAGTGCGGCCAGCTTTTCCTCTCGCTCTGCCACCTGCTTCTCGTATCGCGCTATACGCTCCTCGGCCTTTTCCCGACGCGTCTCATAGCGTTCGCGCGCGCTCTCCCAATCGCCCTGGTACTCCTTTGTGTGGTTGCTCAACCGTGCGGCCTCAAGGTTCGCCTCGCTGGCCGCCTTCCATTTTACATGCTTGGGATCCTCCGGCTTCACATCCGACGCTGCCAGACTCCTGCGCACAGCGGCCGTGGCGTGGTAGGTTCGAAAGACCTTGGCCGTCAATCCCGGCAATATGTCCGACAGATAGGCATTCACATCCCGGCTACCGATATCGTGAAACAGCTGGGGCAGATCCCGCGTGGGATGGCCCTCCTCATCATCCGAGGTGGCACGTGACGGCTGCGCATTCCCCACCAGCTCGACCAGATTGTCCCAAACGTCGTCGGGCGCCTCAAGCTCCCGGTGCCACTCTACGGCATCCTTGCCAAGGAAATGAAATTCCACCACCCTGTCGTCCTCGTGCAGGGTCACATGCTCAGGGCGCAGCGTGGTGGCACCGACCGTATCGGCCTCCTCAGCATCCTTTTCGTCGCCCACGCGCAGACACAGATGATCGATCAGATAGCAGGCTGTCGCCACCATCCGGCGCTGGGGGTCATCGGAGGTCAGATCGTGAGCGATCCGCTCTCTCACTTGACGCAGCTTCCTCCCCAGGCGACGGCTCTCGTCAAACTTTTCCGCCTCTCGCTCCTGCTTGATGGGCGCCGTGTCTCCCAGCCAGACATATTTGAGTTTCCCAGAGAGCTTGTCCTTCCAGCGGGCCACCCACATGGAATCGGGCTGCCACACGACGTCGTCCCATCCATCCCTTTCCAAGGATGCATCGGGGCTTAAATTAAGGGTGATATCGGAGCGCTTAGCCCCCTCCTTCCAGCGTCCCCGAAGCGGGTGTTTGCCCCGGCCCACGAATATGCTGCTGGGCTCGACCATATAGGTGGCCAGTTCCACACGCTGACCGTCTACGATGGCATAGCCATATTCGGCCTTTAGCCTTTCCCGCTCCGCCTTGCGTTCCTCCCGCTCCGCCCTACGCTCCTCCTTGCTCATCTCCTCCTTAGCCACGCGTTGGGCCTCCAGATGCGCATAGTAGGGGCCGAAATCCACCTCATCGGGTTCCAAAGGAGGTTCAACACCCAACGCCTTACTGAAATCCCCGAAAAAGTTGCTGACAAAAACCTCGTCCCGCACATATTTTGTATCTTTTTTGCGCGCCCAGGCAAGGGCCATCTCCTCTTGCTTCGGGGTCAGTTTCATCTCCTCACCCCGCACCACGATGGACAACCCCGGCAGATCCGACGACTCGGGCACGATGACGCCATTATGAATAAGCTGTTTCAACACAGAAGAACCTTGCTCCCTTAACGTATCGGAAATATGCCTAACTCACACAAAACCAAGCAACGCGAGAAACCATTCTTCGCGTCGCTAACAGAAAAAGCATATCACAAAACTTCTCTTTCGACAAGCCACAGGCGCACCTTACTCAATCGCCTTCCAACCCCGCGTCCTAAATGGCAACGGGGGTAAATGCTATCCCAAGCAAATATCCCAAAAAGATGTTTTCTATCCCAAATATCACAGGAAAAGGGTAAATAGAGTGAAAAGATGAATAAAACTTGACAAAGTGGCATCCATCGGTTATAATGTACTAGAACAAACGTTCTAATTCTGGTATCATCCGGGAAGGACGGCGAGATGGAAATGCTAAGATCGTTTTTGGATCACAAACGACACGGCACACATTACTCCGACCGCATGCACCGCATTCTGAGCGTCTGCAAGGACTGTGGCATTCTATGGCATGAGGAAAGGATAACCTACGGCAACGGTATGACAGAGATGCGGCGTATTGATGACGTTGAGCCAGCCGGAAGCGTGTTGATCACACCACGCCACGAAAAGTACGGCCTCAGGGCGAATCCACGGGTGCTCCCCAAGCTCAAAAAGATGGCCTCCCAGTTCGCCTATGCGCTAAACGTGACGGCGGCGGAGGTGGAGATCGATGGAAACGTGGTCTATATTCGCGTGCCACGCACGGACGAAAGGGATGAGGAAATCGTCACCTTCCAGCAGGCATGGTCCATCGCCCCAGACATGACGGTGGGCAACGTCCTCCTGGGCATAGACGACGACCATCATCAGCTAGTCGTAGAGTTAACCTCCCCCACGAACGTGCACGCCGCCGTCATTGGGATGACGGGCAGTGGCAAGTCCACCCTTATGCGCACGATGATCCTCTCGGCCCAGATGACCGGCGGCGCCCAGGTCGCCCTCTTTGACCCCAGCGACGGCTTCCTCCCCCTGTCCGGGCACCCCTCGGTGTGGCGCGGGGGTCTCTTTCGGACGCCTCGCGACTGCGAGAGAGGGCTGGAGGCCCTAGCGCAGTCCATCGGACACGAGAAGAGAGGACTCACGTACGTCTTTGTCGACGAGGTGCCAGAGCTTGTCATGCAGCAGGCGCCCATCAAGGATCACCTGGCGCGGCTGGCCCAGGCCGGTCGGCACGCGGGAATACACCTGGTTCTGGGAGCCCAGCATCCGCTATCCAGTCATCTTGGTCCTATAACCATGCGCAATGTGGCGGTACGCCTGGTGGGTCGCGTTTCCGACCGCACGGCGGCCTACAATGCCACGGGACAAAGTGATACGGGGGCGTGGAAGCTTTTGGGCAAAGGGGATTTCCTGGTCGTGAACGGCAGTAGGATACGTCACTTTCAGGCGGCCATCATCCGCGAGCAGACACTGCACGCGTGGGCGCGACGCTACCCTCCTCGCCCTCCTCGTGTGCCCGTCAGGCCCCGTGCACACTCAACAAAGAGCCAAAAGAGAGAGGCGGGCAGCGGTCAAGGATCGGGCCTCCCTGGGCGGCCGCCGGACCCCATTCCCTCGCAGGTCATCCTGGCCATCCAGGACTATGTGCGCGATCATGGGGAGCCTCCCTCGCTGAACTGGGTCTATCGTTTCACCAAGGAGACCGTGCCCACGGGGGGATTCAACCGCGACAAGGCCCGACGGGCCATCGACATGGTCACCGGATAATAGCGGGCAACCGGCCCCACACGAAACGCAAGGGACGAATAGCATTAAGAACAAGAAGAACACAGAATGGAAGGGGGAAAGTATGTCGACAGTAAAAGGGCTCTTTTTGATGAACCTTGGCATAGTGGGCATCCTATTGGCCCTCGCCGTATACCAGGTGCCCCAGCCGTGGCGGGGCATCCTGGTGGCCTGGCTGCTTTTCCTGGCCTCAGCGGGGACCTTTGTCCTGCGATTACTTGCGCATCACTATCAGTACAGAAAGCTGAAGCTGGAACGCGAGAAAAAGGCACGTCAGGGGACACACAAAAGAAGAGAACAAAGACGCCTCAACATCAACCGTGAGCTGAATGTCGTCCATTCCAGTGGCGGTGGTCGGCACACCATTTGAGGCCTCGTGAAGCCTTTTTGGAGTGTGGGTTCAATTGCCCGAAACGTGCGTATCCGTTATACTTGGCAGCAGCCAAATACGATTGGGCTCTTCTACAGGAGGGGTGTTTCATGAAGATAACGGACGTGCAGGCGTGTGTGGTGGGGGAGCCTGTGCCCCACAGCGGGGGCTCCGTCTGGACTTTTGTACGGGTGTACACTGACGAGGGCATCGTGGGCACCGGCGAGTGCAATTCGGCGGGCTCCTTTTCCAATGGCTTTGCGACCAAGGAGGCCGTGCTGGCCCTAAAGCCCTTTTTGATCGATGAAGATCCCTTCCGCCCCGGCCCCTTGTACGAGACGATGCGGCGCCACTGCCGCTACGGCGGGGCCAATTCCCCGCCCACCATCTTTGCCCTGACCGGCATTGAGAACGCCCTGTACGACATCGTGGGCAAGGCCCTGGGGATACCCGTCTACCAACTCTTGGGAGGCGAATTCCGCGACAGGATACGCCTTTACGCCGACTGTCACGCCGGCGAGACGCACGAGCCACAGGCGTACGCGGAGAAAGCGCTGGAGGTGCTAGAGGAAGGATACACGGCGCTCAAGTTCGACGTCGATCACGTCAGCCCCGGCAAACTCGATCGCTACAATTGGAGCCTCAGCGCGCAGGAGATGAGTCACATCGTGGACATCATCGCCACGACACGGGAGGCCATAGGATACGAGGTAGATCTGGCCATCGACTGCCACGGGCAGTTCGACATGGGCTCGGCCATCACCTTGGCGCACGCGGTGGAGGATCTGCGTCTGATGTGGCTCGAAGAGCCGGTCCCTGCGGAGAACATGAGCGCCATGGCCCAAGTCAGGAATTCGACCAGCACGTTGATCTGCACGGGCGAGAACCTCTATACGCGCTTCGATTATATCGAACTCTTTGAGAAGCGCGCCGTGGACATCATCATGCCCGACCTGGCCAAGGCGGGAGGGCTCATGGAGGGGAAGCGCATCGCGGATCTGGCTGACGCCTACTATATCCCCATAGCCCCCCACAATGTTTCCTCTCCCCTAGGGATGATGGCCGCCTGCCATGTTCTGGCTACGGTACCGAACTTTATGGTGCTCGAGTTCCACGGGCGAGAGATTCCCTGGTTCGAGGATCTGTACGAGGGCGACAAGCCCATGGTTCGCGGCGGCTGGGTGGAGTTGAGCGATGGCCCCGGCATCGGCGTCGAACTCAACGACGACGTGGCTCAATCCCTGCTCTGGGGCGGCGACACCTACTTCGACTGACCCCCTGGGAAAGGACGAGAATTCGTGTGCGTCAAATAGTGGGGAGCAGGTTTTTGAGGACATGCCGTGGCGTGGTATAATCGCGGTTGGAGAGGTCGCATAGTCTGGTTTAGTGCGCACGATTGGAAATCGTGTAGGTGATAAGCCTCGCGGGTTCAAATCCCGCCCTCTCCGCCTTTCCTTTTGACAGAATCCCCCCTTTCAAGTATCGTATAATGCGTCGTGCTAGACGGAGAGCTAGCGGTGCTCTGTACCCGCAAACCGCTATAGCGGGGTCGAATTCCCTCTTGCGGGATGATCGCAGACAAGACGCTCCTAGCCAAGCGGCGATGAAGGATGAGTCCCGTGCGGCAAAGGCCTGCGAACCCCGTCAGGTCCGGGAGGAAGCAGCGGTAAGCAGTCCCCTTTGGGCGACGCGGGAGCGCTTGTCCGGAGCTGGCTGGTTAGAAGATATTGTCGAGATCATAACAAGGGAGGGTGCACGACGCTTTTTCGCGCGGAGGTAGGTTATCAGATGGCCTGCCTCTTCTTGCTGCTGAATGGAAACGGATGGCTGAAAAGATCATCGTCATAGGGGGTGGCGCGGCAGGCCTCATGGCCGCTGGAAGGGCGGCAGAGCTAGGCGCAAGTGTCCTCCTGTTTGAAAAGACGCGCCACCTTGGGAACAAGCTGCGCATCACGGGCCAGGGACGCTGCAATCTTACGAATAACTGTACCGTCAACCAATGCATGCAGCATCTGGGGGCCCATGGCGCCTTTATGCACAACGCCTTTGCACGCTTTTTTGTGGACGATCTCGTCTCCTTCTTTGAGAGGTTGGGCGTGCCAACGGTCACCGAACGAGGCAGACGCGTGTTCCCCGCCTCACAAAGAGCCAGCGATGTGGTCGACGCGCTGCGTCGCTATTGCTTGGACCATGGCGTTCACGTGCGTCGTGACGCCCGGGTCGAGAAGATCATCACGAATGATGGAGAGGTACGGGGAGTCAGGGTAAACAACACAATCGTTGCAGCCAGTGGCATCGTGCTGGCCACGGGAGGCATGAGCTATCCGACTACGGGGTCCACGGGAGATGGTTACGAGATGGCAAAAAAAGTGGGCCACACGATAACCCCGCTCAGCCCCGGGCTGGTGCCGCTGGTGACCGCCGAGGATTTTGTACCACGCCTGCAGGGGCTAAGCCTGCGCAACGTGCAAGCCACACTCTGTCAGGATGGCAGGGAGCTGGCAAGCGAGTTCGGCGAGATGCTCTTCACCCACTTTGGCGTGTCAGGGCCCATCATCCTTACGCTCAGCTCACAATTGCAGGGAGAGCTGGACACCCCCCCCGTGCGCCTGCATATTGACCTCAAACCGGCCCTCAGCAAGCAAACGCTGGATCAACGGCTGCTGCGGGACATTGCCGAACTGGGCACCGCAAACTATCATACATTGTTGAAGGGGCTGTTGCCGCGCAGCCTCATCGAGGTATTCATGGAACGGAGTGGCATACCGCGCCAGCAGCGTATGAGCCAGTTTACACGAGAGCAACGGAAAATTGTCATAGATCTTCTCAAATGCTTCGACATGACCATCGTCGGAAAGCGATCCTTTGACGAAGCCATCATCACCCTGGGAGGGGTGGCCTGCGACGAGATTGTGCCCCAGACCATGGCTTCACGACGCGTGGGAGGGCTATACCTAGCGGGCGAGATCATCGACGTGGCGGGAGACACAGGCGGATACAACCTGCAGATCGCCTTCACAACCGGCTATCTGGCCGGTGAGAGCGCCGCACGCTCTCTGTTGAGACAGAGCGATTAGACCCTACTGTCAGGGGAGCCCCGGCATGCGTCCGTCCTTTCGGCACAAGTTCCAGGCAGCCACCAGCATCCTACTCTCCGCACTGCCCTCGTGGCGCGTTGTCATCCTTTTCGCTATCGTGATAGGCCTCATTTGGGGAGCATCCCTCTATATGGCCGCGCAACATACGGTCAATCTGATCATAAATGGCACAGCCTTTTCCTATCGAACCCATCAGACGTCCCCCCAACGTGTGCTCCGAGAGACGGGCTTTATCCCGCGCGATGGGGATGGCGTCTATTATCCTTCGAAGGAAGAACTGTTGCGCGGGGAGCCGATCCGCGTCACCTGCGCGCGGCAGGTTGTGCTGATCCACGACGGCAGTATGACAGAAGCCCAAACGCAAACAGGGAACGTGGCCGGCGCCCTCGCTGCCCTGGGCGTTCCGGTCTCCGTACACGACCACCTTCTGTTGGAAGGCGATCCCTGCAGTCGACAGACGGAACTGCCAGCACCCAAAGAGCCCAAGCGGCACAGTGTCAAGGCGTGGGTAGCGGCCATCCGAAAGCCCATCAAATTGGCGGTCAGACGGGCCGTTTCCCTGCACGTTCAGGATGGTTCCATCCCCCTGGCCTTTCACACTACAGCACGCACCGTGGGAGAAGCGCTCTTCGAACGGGATATCCACATATACGAAGGGGACAAGGTCTTTCCCTCCCTTGATACAGAGATGACGCCGGGGCTCACGGTCTTTATTCAGCGCTCAAAACCGATCACCCTTAACGTGGGCGGCACGATGAGGATGGTGAGAACGCGCTCCGCGACGGTCCAGAAGCTCTTGGACGCCGAGGGCATAGATCTGGCGCCAAAGGACTATGTGCTACCAGCCGCCGAGACGGCCATTGAACGCAACATGCACGTGGCGGTCACAAGGGTCCAGGAACAATACCACATCGAAGAGATTCCCATTCCCTTTGAGACAGTCTGGGAAGCGGACCCAAACATGGAGATAGATCAGCGCCAGGTTGCCCACTGGGGTCAGGAGGGCGCCAAAAGAAGCCGCGTCCTCGTGCACTATGAGAACGGCAAGGAGACACATCGCCATCAGGATAAAGAGTGGATTGCACGCGCGCCCATAGATCGAACCATAAAATATGGCACAAAGATCGTCATAAGGAAGCTGGAGACGCCCCACGGCACCATAGAATACTGGCGCCAACTCCGCATGCTTGCCACCTCCTACAACGCCCCCACGGCCGGTAAGCCTCCAACCCATCCTCTGTACGGAATCACCCGCTCGGGAATGCCCGCCCGAAAGGGCCTTGTGGCCGTGGATCCTCGGGTCATCAATCTCCACCAAAAAGTGTACGTCCCCGACTACGGAGTCGGACTGGCAGCCGATACAGGAAGCGCTATCAAGTGGAGGCATGTCGATCTCTGTTTCGACGACAACAACCTAGAGTTGTGGTATCGGTGGGTCGACGTCTACGTCCTGACGCCGGTGCCCCCCAAAAAAGAGATCACCTGGATCATTCCTGACTATCCTAAAGAAAGGGCCTGACCGTGCATAGCGCGAAGATCATATCGCTGCTCAGACGTCACGATATACGCCCCTCCAAAGGCCTTGGACAGAACTTTTTGGTGGACACGGCCGTTTACGACGACATCCTGGAGGCCAGTGCCGTGGGGGCCTCTGACGTCGTCCTGGAAGTTGGGCCCGGCCTAGGCCTGCTTACGCTGCGGCTGGCAGAGAGGGCGAAGTGCGTCGTCGCCGTCGAGTTGGATCGCAAGATGATCTCTGTGCTGGAGGACGTCCTAGAGGACCGCGATACTGTGCACATCGTTCAGGGCGACATTCTGGAGGTAGACCCCGTGACCGAGATCGCGCGGGCGTTGAACGAGCCCAACACAACCGCTATGCAGTACAAGGTGGTGGCCAATCCCCCATACTATATCACGTCGGCGCTTATCCGCCACCTGCTAACGGCGCGCGTGCGCCCTACACAATTGACACTAATGCTCCAAGAGGAGGTGGCGGAGCGCATCGTCGCCGAGCCGGGCGATCTCAGTCTGCTCGCCGTCAGCGTGCAATATTTTGGGGAACCGGAACTCGTCCGTCGCGTCCCTGCTGGCGCGTTCTACCCCAGGCCCGAGGTGAACTCGGCCATCCTGAATATCCACGTGTACGGGGACGGAAAGAGAGGGGAGAAGCAAAGAGAGGCTTTCTTCCGCACCGTGCGAGCCGGATTCGCCCACAGACGGAAGCAAATCCACAACAGCCTTACCCACAATCTCCACATATCCCATGAATACGTCCTGGAAGCCCTGAAAGAGGCGGGGATCGATCCCAAGAGACGCCCCCAAACCCTGACCATTGAGGAATGGGAGGCGCTGGCAGCGTCTCTGCCCCTTTAAGACGATTAAGCATCCTGGAGCACGGGAAAGGCAGCGAGTATGGTGCAATGCGTGTCATTCTAGGAGCCAGCAGATGCTAAGGGGCAGTCGCCGGTCGTCTGCGAGGAGAATACATCGCTCGAGAGTGGGTTATGACGGGGCTCTGGTTCGTCTTCCCTCCTTTCACCGAAAGACTGACCCAGGGGAAAGGCCCCCTAGGAATCCTATCGAGGGGCTCACAGCCAAAAGCACTAAAACTACAGATTGACACATGCTCTCCAAGCCAGATTTGGCTTCTCATACGGTTTGCATTACACTAGTGTTGTGTGTCCATTTAACAAACATAAGGAGTTTCGTACCACAATGAGTGAACCCGACCCTTCGGATTTATGTGCTTTACCTTACCGTTGGGCTGTAAACCAAGAACTTGGTTTTAAGAAAGGTCCCTCTACTTCCCTACGTCTTTCCCCCACATCCTCTTCTTCTGCCAAGTCCTCTTTGGTGTCCAGCAGGAGTCCCGCCCCCTGTCCCTTGTTATGCACCCTTTCCCCAAATCAGAGAATCGGTCCCGAGGGGGGAGCGTATGGCACTTAGACAGAGGGAAACGGCGGAGCAGGGGAACGACACCGCGAATCCTCTCATCCGCAAGCTTGATCAGTTCGCTGAGTACCGAGAGTTGTCCGAGGTCGACGAGATCGCGCGCCGCGCTCTTTCGAACAACGCCTTTGATGGCATCTTGACCATCTTGGGCGTGGTCATGGGCGCATACGTGGCAGGAGTCAAAGATCCAAGCGTCGTTCTTCTCACAGGGGTATCCACTTGCGTGGCCATAGGCGTCTCAGGCGCCTGGGGCCGCTACTTTGGCGAATCCGCGGAGCGCAAAAATGAAATGCAGCAACTGGGCCAAGCCATGCTGCTCGACCTGAATCAGATGACCAAAACGAGGCAGGCGCGCGCGAGCCAGTTTGCGGTCCTCGTGGTTTCTGCAGTCGATGGTCTGGCCCCCTTGGTTGCCGGGTTGATTACCGTGTTGCCCTTTTTCTTCGCAGGGTTGCTGCCGAGCATCCTGTACGCGTACATTGGATCCATTCTTATGGCCTTCGCGAGCCTGTTTGCGCTGGGCGCTTTCCTGGCCAATCTAGCCAAAGAGAACCTTATCCGTGGCGGATTGCGCCTGATCATGGCGGGCGTCGTCTCTGTGATCTTTAGCTTCCTGCTTAACGGATCGTCATAGGCGGCGATAACCAATACGAGCGAGAGCAAGCTGTGCTACGCTTACCCAGACCAGGCAGTGATTCGCTTATTTAGAAGCTCGCCTCCGGGCACGCTCCGTCACCGGAAACAATGGTGATATCCAGGGCAAAGGGATTCCAGCAGCTTGCGAGTCCTCCAAACCATGCTACAATGTGCCTGCGCGTCGGACGTTCCCATCAATGGATTCTATATGCCGAGCAGGGCCGCACCTGCTGAAATGGGCCATAAGAGAATTAGGAGGCACCATGAATGAAATCCTGGAGACCCTGCGAAATCTGGAATCCCCGACCTGGTTTCGATTGGGAGACTACGCGCCCGCCTTTGAAACGGCCCTGGAGAGAACAGACAAAGCAAATGCCGCGCGCCGCCTATGGGGGCGAGAGGGCAGCCTGTGGAGCGAGGATGAGTGGACAGCATCCAATATTGAGGAGAGACTGGGCTGGTTGGACCTGCCCCAGTCCATGCGCATCGAAATACCCCGCTTGAAAGCACTGGCCGCCGAAATTCAAGTCGCGGGTATCAAACACGTCATCTTATTGGGCATGGGCGGTAGCAGTCTCGCCGCAGAAGTGATGGGGCAGATCCTAGGAAATGGCACCGACTATCCCGTCCTCACGATCCTGGACAGCACGGATCCCCTGCAGATTCGGCACACCGCCGAACAGGCCCCTCTATCTCAGACCCTCTTTCTGGTAGCCTCCAAATCCGGAACCACTGCAGAGACGCGAAACTTGTACACATATTTCAAGCACGTCATGCGCGAGGCGGTAGGAGAGGACAAATGGCCCAGCCATTTCATCGCTATCACCGATCCCGAAACACCCCTGGTAGAATTGGCCAGGAAAGATAGTTTCCGAACAACCTACCTGAATCCAACGGACATCGGCGGCCGCTATTCGGCCCTCTCGTTCTATGGACTGGTTCCTGCAAGCCTCGTCGGAGTTGATCTGGACGAGCTCTTGCGCCAGGCGAAGGAGATGGCTTGGGCGTGCCGGGCCAGCGTGCCGGTTGAGAACAACCCGGGCCTGGTGCTTGGGACCATTTTGGGAGGGCTTGCCCGACATTCTGACCCCCACGACAAGTTGACCCTCATCGCCTCCCCCAAATTATCTCCGTTTGGCGCCTGGCTGGAACAACTACTTGCCGAAAGCACGGGCAAAGAGGGCGTGGGCATCCTTCCCATTGATGGGGAACCCTCGCGACCCGCTGGGAAATATGGCCACGATAGGCTGTTTGCCTATGTGCGGCTAGCCACCGATGACAACGAAGAAAACGACACGAGAGTGGCTGAGCTCATCGAGGAGGGTCACCCCGTCGTCGTGTCGCACCTATCCAACATCCACAGTCTGGGCGCCGAATTCTTCCGTTGGGAATTTGCCACGGCCATAGCAGGATATCTGCTAGAGATCAATCCTTTCAATCAACCAAATGTGGAAGCAGCCAAAACACGCACGCGCAACGCACTGGCCCAATACGAGGAAACGGAAAAGTTGCCAGAGGTCTCCCCCATCCTCCAGGAAGAAGAGGGATTCGAGCTCTATGGTCCTGAAACCGACGCCCAGAGCGTGGGCGCGTACCTGGCGTCCTTTTTCAGCGAGGCCAAGCCTAACGACTATGTCGCCCTTTTGGCCTATATCGAACGCAACAGCGAACACTATGAGCTTTTGCAGGCAATGCGCCAGGTGTTGGGACAGAAGACAGGCCTGGCGACCACCGTGGGCTTTGGTCCCCGCTACCTGCACAGCACGGGGCAGCTGCACAAAGGGGGAAAAAACAATGGCCTTTTCCTGGAAATAACGCATACGCCAGAAGATGATCTCCCCATTCCCCAGAAGGAGTACACTTTTGGCATCCTCAAACGAGCGCAGGCCCTCGGCGATCTGGAGGCTCTGCGAGAGGCGGACCGCCGCGCCATACGCGTGCACATCAACCAGCCTTTGGAATCGGGGCTGCGCGAACTGACCGAGATTATACAGAAGGCTTTTTAGCCGCAGGCCCTGTAACCTCAGCCGCCTTGCCTCCGGAGCAGCGTGGCATAGCCGATGAGCACCACCAGCACGGCGACGAGCAGAGCAAAGGCACCATAGTCGCGCCTTGGCCCCTCTTTCTCAGACGCTGGCACAGGCGTGGGGCGGCTCTGGGCCACCGAAGTGGCAATGCGTATAGCCACCCTATCCAGGGTCGGCGTGGGAGTATGCGTCTCTATGGAAGTCTCGGTAGGTATTTCTGTCGGGGGAGCGCATAGAGCGGCGAAATCGAGGCTGGGGGGCTCCGTCTCCCCAGCGCCCCAGACCCAAGCGTCCAAATCACCGTCCCCTATGGTCCGGTTGCTGGCACCAGAGCCCGAATAGATCCATCCGCCATCCTCCCAATACCAATAACGCCAGGAAATGTCGTCTGTTGTGCGGAAGCAGCTCTCGGCGGGATAGTCGCGACCCACGTCCCCTATCTTGCAGATGGCAAAGCCCAGCCCGCCGCCATAGTCCTTGACCACGACCGACAAGCCTGCCCGCTCCAGCAGTTCGTAGCCCGTCAGCTCCCCCCAAAAGGCCACACAATCCGTAAAGACCTCACCCTCATCGAACACCACGATTAGTCCTGCGCGATTGACGCCCTCCTGTGCTGCCACGGGAAGAGGAAAAAAGAGCGCAGCAAGTAAAAGAAGCATCCCGATAGAGAGCTTCTCAAATTTCCGCATGTCCACCATCCAGCGTATGGACTAACGTCCCGGTGCTGGCTACTCCCTCACCCATCGCCAACCCCTTCTCACTGTGCAGGTATGGCGCTATTTTATATCGGAAAGGGGTTCACCAAGCAGAGCGGGGACAGCCTGTGCGGTCGCCAGCAGGTTTTCTCCCTCACCAGGTTGCCATTCGAACGCCCCACTGGATAGTTGGAAATCCAGGAGGGCGTCTAGAGGCCCGTTGCCATCCTTACGCCACTCCTCGCTCGCGGGGTTCGCCCCTGTGGCGATCAAGGCCTGCAGGCAGTAGGCGGTAGAATTGGCATCGGCCTCGGTACCAAAAGCTGTAGAGTAGGCAAATCCGCCCGTCGGACTTTGCTGGGTAGCAAGAAAATCCAAGCCCCGCGTGATAGAAGTATCATCTCCCCCCACGCCGGCCGCCACCAACGCCTGCAAGGCCAGGGCTGTGGTATTCGAATCCGCTCCCGAGTCAGGGGCAAACTCCCAGCCCCCGTCCGATTGCTGAAAGCCGATAAGCACCGCTACCATCTCCTGAGTAACTGGCGTGCCCGCCGCGGCGACGCCCAGCATGCCCCAAGCCTGGTCTAGAGCCGAAGTACCCAGACTTCCCGTGCCTTCTTTGTCAAAGCTTAGAATGTGCTCAACAAAATCCTGCCCCGCAAAGTCGCGGGGGTCGTGACCCGCCGCGACCAGGCCAACGACCAGCTTGCCCGTGTTTGCGGCATTGACGATGTGCCCTTCCCAGTTTGCCTCCAGATACTCGATGGGGTTAGGATTCCCTTCGGCTGTCCTCCAGCCAGAGACATCTCTGTTAGCCGCCGTTCCTGCAAAGATGGCATCCAACGTAATGCCTACACTGCCCCCAAAGGAGCCATCATCCCCTTGTTGCGTCAAGATGTACTCCAACGCTGCATCGACGGCCTCTACCTCCCTTGCAAGGGGAGCGGCCGTCACCGGACCATCTTTCGGAGCAACCCAAGCACACCCGGATAGCACAAGGGGCACAGAGAATACGAGAAGCAATCCAAGCACACGATGTGATAGACGATGCATACTGCCCTCCCAATAGTTATAACGACGTAAGAAAAAGGGGAAATGGTACATCCTACGAGTAGATCCTGTGGTTGTGAGCTCCTTTCTCCGAGACGGGCCTTCTCAGAGAAAGGGGAGGACAGCAAACAAAAAATCCCACCTAAAAGGTGGGAGAACACGTCCAATGCCCATCCCACCACCTCTCCTCGGAGGCGCCGGAATGAAAGACCATGGTAGGCGACCTGACTTCTCTATCCGAGTTACAGTTGCGGGACAGCGCCGGATTCGCACCGGCTTCCCCTATTACGCCCTAGGTACCAGCCCAGGAGCACCGTGGTCAATCAAGTATCAGTTTCGCTTAAGTATAATCCGTTTCCTTTTCGTGTCAAAAAAGGCCTCTAACCCGCCCCCTGCAATAGCCCCGAACCAGCGATGAGATCGAGCATCTCCATGGTGATGGCGTGCTGACGTGCTGCATGATATCGCTGGGTGAGCTCCTCGATCATCCGCTCCAGGTTATCCTGCGCATTGTCCATGGCCCGAAAGCGCGCCGACTGCTCACTGGCCGCCGATTCCATGAATGTCTGATAGAGTCTGCAGAAGACCCATTCCCTCATAGCCCGCTGAAATAGCGCCTGCCCATCCGTCTCAATGATGGCCGGCGGCCATTCGGCGGTCGTTGTCGGCAGCGCGCTCCTTTCAAGGGGCAGCCAACGACGGGCGACCGGCTCCGTCGTCATCCCGGTCCTGTAGGGAGAGTAGATCACCTCGATGGCATCAATGGTCCCTTCCTCAAAGGAGCGCAAGATGCCCTTACCGATCTTCTGTACCTTCTGAAAGGAGGGCACCGCCGCGATAGACGAAGGATAAGCCGCAAACAGCTCATAGCCACGGCTACGAAGATAGACTTCTGCGCGCCTGCCAAAGGTGGCAATCCGTACCTCCTCTACCTCTACCCGCCGCTCGTTGATCATCTTTTCCGCTCCCGAGAGCACGAGCTCGTTAAACGCGCCGCACAGCCCTCCCTCCGAGGCCAACACGAGCAAGAGAGGACGTTGGGATTCCACCGCCTGCAGCGAGACGTGCGCCCGCTCCAGCGCCCTGGAGGGCACACGCGGAAGCAGGACCGCCAGAACATCCTCCAGGATCTCTACGTAGCGAGAAGAGGCTCTCATACGGCTTAGGGCCACGCGCCAGCCCCCCGTGGCAATGGTATGCAAAGATCCCACGATGGGCCTCACGCTTTCGATATTGTCAAGACGCTCCCCAAGCCCTTTGATGTCTTCCATATCAAACAAAGCTACCCTTGGCTTCTTGTATCAGACCGCGAATATCGCGTTCCAATTCCTCGTCAAAACTATCCGTGCCCTCAATGCGGCGAATGAGGGCACCATAGTTCCTCTGTGCATAGCGCCAAAGCTCACGCTCAAAGTCGGCGACGCGATCCACCGACAGATCATCCAGGTATCCCTCCCCTGCAGCATATAGGATGAGTACCTGCTGTGGCAACGACAGGGGATGATAGGCATCCTGCTTCAACACCTCACGAAGCCGACGGCCATGCGTTATCTGCCGCTGGGTTGCCGTATCGATCTCCGTACCAAAGCGAGCGAATCTCTCCACTTCCTCGTATTGGGCCAGAGTAAGTTTGACCTCACTGCTAATCTGTCGCATGATCTCCCTCTGTGCCTGCCCCCCCACCCGGGATACCGATTGGCCCACATCGACAGCGGGCTTGATGTTCTGGTTGAAAAGATCGGTGCTCAAGTAGATCTGGCCATCGGTGATGGAGATCAGGTTGGTGGGAATGTAGGCGCTGATGTTGCCCCTTTGTGTCTCGATGATGGGCAAGGCGGTGATGCTGCCCCCTCCCTCCGCATCGCTCAGGCGACACGCGCGCTCCAACAATCGGGCATGAAGATAGAATATGTCGCCGGGATAGGCCTCGCGCCCTGGCGGACGCCTCAGCAACAGCGACAACTCGCGATAGGCATCGGCGTGTTTGGAGAGATCGTCATACACGATGAGCACATCCCTCCCCTGATCGAGAAACTTTTCGGCGATGGTGCAGCCAGAATAGGGCGCCAGGTAAAGCAAAGCAGGTGGATCGTCCGGATTGGCCACGACCACTACAGTATTCTCCATGGCATCGGCCTCCCGCAGAATGCGCAGAGCGCGCAACATGGACGCCTTTCGCTGACCGATGCTCACATAGACGCAAAGGACATCTCCCTCCCTCTGGTTGATGATGGCATCCAGAGCGATACTTGTCTTGCCCGTCTGCCGATCTCCCAGGATGAGCTCGCGCTGTCCCCTCCCGATGGGCACAATGGCATCAATGGCCTTTATCCCTGTTTGCAGAGGTTCATCGACGGTCTGCCGCTTCACAACCCCCGGCGCTTCCCTCTCGATAAAGCGAAACTCTCTGGCGCCTATATCCCCATCGCCATCCAAGGGCCTTCCAAGAGGATCCACCACGCGCCCCAGCAGGCGCTCACCCACCGGAATGGTAATGCGCCGGCCCGTGGAAGAGACCACGTCACCCCCCTGAATGCCCTCATCCGGTCCAAGCAGGATGCAGTCCACCCACTCTCTCTCCAGATTCATGACCAAACCCAGCACGCCGGTGGAAAACTCGACCAGTTCCTCCGTTTGGGCCAACGGCAACCCCCAGACAGAAGCCACGCCGTCGCCGATCCTCCGCACCGTGCCCACATCCTTGGTAGTCAGACCAGCACGAACGGATTCCCCCTCGCGCTTCACAGATGCCACCAGTAACTCATAAAAGGCCTCGGCCGGCCAATGCATGAGCTGATCGAGCGTACCTGTAGGGAGTTTTTCGAGGGCGGGAAGCCTCTCACGTACTATGGAGGTTGATGGAACCGATAGGCCCGCTTCTCGCATCTCCTCCGCGCTCCGAACGGAAAGTTCGGTCCGGCTCTCGGCACTTTCACGTCTCACAAGGTCCGGTATGCTCTCAAAGGCTTTATATGGACGACGCCTCAAAGTACGTCTTCGCGCACGCCCTCTCCTCTCCCGCTCCTCGTCGGATGAGGTATTTTTTCTTTCTTGCTCATCACTCATATTGACCACTCTCTTCCATACGAGCGATCAAATCCTCTCGTACGCGCTCACGAATCTCGCGCAGTTGCTGACGGATACTATTGTCTATCACTTTATCCCCCAGACGCACCTGGATACCCGCAATAAGCGAGGGGTCTTCTTTTACGTCAAGATCTACCCGCCGGTCTATCAAAGAAGAGAGGGTATCCGTCAGCGTCTCGGTCTGATCCGCCGTTAGGGCCACCGGCGTCACCACAAACGCCGTAGGGACTCTGCCACGTACCATACGCCGATACTCTTCCACATCGGGCTGAGACATCTGGTATATGTTCGCGGCAAAATTGGTCACCAGGTCGTCATGTGCTCGCCGGGTGGTCACCGAACGCACCACATTGCCGGACAGATCGATGATGGTATCCAAGATGTCATCATAGTGCCGCGTCACGATCTCGTTCCTCTGCCGATATAGATCCAAGCGCATGTCCTCTGTCAGCTGATCGAGGCGCTCCCGAGCCTCCTCCATGAGTTCTGTGCTGCGTTCGGAGGCTTCCGCCCTAGCGGCACTCACAATCTCCTCCGCCTCTTCCTCCGCCTCTTGAATGCGCTCTTCCCATTCGGCCTGTAGGCGTGCCGCTTCCGTTTCCTGCGTGCGGGCCTCCTCCAGCGTCTCAGAGATGGTGCTGCCGCGTTCATTCAATTTGGCCCACAACGGCCTAAACAGAAAACGGTCCAACACCACAACAAGCACTAGAAAATTGATGACCTGGAAAACTATCGTGGCCCCATCAATCTCCAGCATCTGCTATCCCCCTATAGGCCAAATACACTGCTAAAGGGATTGGCAAACAGCAAGACAAGACATATCAAAAGCACATAGATTGCCGTAGACTCGAGGATGGCGAGCACGATCAACAGCATGGCCTGGATGGTATCCGCCACGCTGGGCTGTCGCGCCATGCTTTCAAAGGCCTTGACTACCGCCCGCCCCTCCATAAGCGCCGCCGTGATCGTCCCCACCACGATAGTTATCAATACGCCGACGGTCGTCACAATCGAGAATCGAAACACCTGTTCCGGTGCCATTGGGGTCACACACTCCTTTCTCTCAAACAAAATCCTGGCTTCACTGAAAGCGGGTCTCTCAACCAAGAGACCCCCGCGAACTGCCCTTTCACCGGACAGCCACTCCTATATCACACAATCCTACGCTTCAACCGTTCCTCCCGATTCCGGAGGAGCGTCTGTCATACTCCCCGTGGCCTCCACAATGTAAACAAGCGTGAGCACGGTAAAGACCAACGCCTGGAGCACGGAGGTGAGCATGCTCAGAAGAGTCATAGGAAGGGGACCCAGCACGGGCAGCAGCATGAAAAAGACCGCCACAATAATCTCTCCAGCAATGATATTTCCGAACAGTCGCAGGGCCATCGACAACGAGCGGCTAACCATACTCAAAAGATTCATGGGCAACATGATAACGGGGCTGGCAAGGCTTTTTAGATATTTCAGCGTACCCCGCCTCTTGACGCCAAAGTACTGCGTTGCCCCCAAGGAGACCAGGGAAAGCGCTATCGTCGTACTCAGATCCCGCGTGGGTGCCTGAAACACAGGCACAATACCCAACACATTGGAGATACCTATGAAGAGAATCATCGTCGTCAGGAAGGACACGACATCTGGGAGAGCACGCCCCCCCATACTATCTATAAGATTCTCCATATACTCGATGATATATTCCAGCAATAACTGCCATTTGGGAGGGTCCCAGGCGCGATGGTTGCCATTGGCCCATATGGCGACTCCGCTGAGGATGACGACCACAATCGATGTGTGAACAACCGTATCCTTTATAGGAATACCGCAAACGGTGAACAGCGTCTTTGGGAATATATCCTGGATACCCATGATTCTGTTTGTCCCTCAATGTCTCCAACGACCACTCAAAGAACGCCTCGGGCCCAGATGACCAGGAACAAGCGGCCCAGCAAAGAACCGAGGATCAACCCAGCAGCAGCGATAATCCCTCCCTGCACCGCAAACAGCAAGAACGGCATGAGCAGAACCAAGCGCAACGGAAGGCCCCTGACCATGCGCCTCCCCGCATCGGCGGGGGTCTGGTCGGCAACGTGCCCGAAAACACGCCCGAGGGCCTGACGCAATAGGAAAAGGTGCAGCCAAGAGAACCCCGCACCGACGAAAGTCCAGAAGAGCCCCGGCATCAGAAGGGACACGCTATCCTCTCTGTAGCTCCTCGAACTCCCCACCGGTGGGCACTTCTTGCAGGCCATCCCGCGGGTCGTCGCCCAGTGCCCCAGCATCGGCACCAGAAGCCTCCCCCTCAGAAACCGGAGCGCCCGTCAACACGATACATCGTTCCCCATCTACGCGAAGGATACCTTCCCCCACCGCTATCTCTTCCACACTTCCATCGACGCCAAACTGGATCTGCCCCTGCGTCAAAGAGGCAATCAATGGAGCATGCCCCGGCCAGATTCCCAACAGGCCGTCAGAAAGGGGAACCTGTAGCCAATCGACCTCCTCCTCATACACGATCTTTTCGGGAGAGATGATCTGCAAACGTATGCGGCCTGGCGAGGAACGGGACGAACTCATAGCGTCTCAGCCTTTTGCACCACGTCAGCGATGGTCCCCACCATGTAAAACGCCTGCTCGGGAAGATCGTCGTGCTGACCGTCCAGGATTTCCTCAAATCCTCGCAGCGTCTCCTCTAGGGGCACATATTCCCCCGAAACGCCCGTGAATCGCTCGGTGGTAAAGAATGGCTGGGTCAGAAACCGCTGCAACCGCCGAGCGCGGTGCACGATAAGGCGATCCTCCTCGGAAAGCTCCTCAACCCCAAGGATGGAGATGATATCCTGCAGTTCCATGTATCTGGCCAGCGTCTCCTTGACCGCGTTGGCCACGCGTACGTGGCGCCGGCCCACATAGCGAGGCTCAAGCATCTTGGAGGACGATTCCAGCGGATCGATGGCAGGGTACAGCCCCTGACTGGCAAGGCGCCGGGTCAGGACGGTGACAGCGTCCAGGTGACTGAAGACCGCCACGACGCCGGGATCCGTCATATCATCGGCGGGAACGTAAACAGCCTGAATGGAGGTAATCGCACCACGCGCCGTGCTGCTGATGCGCTCTTGAAGCTGCGCCATCTCCGTGGCCAACGTGGGTTGATAACCCACGGCGCTGGGGATCCGGCCCAACAAAGCCGATACCTCCGCCCCCGCCTGCACGTAACGGTAAACATTGTCGATGAACAAAAGCACATCCTGCCCCACATCATCGCGGAAATACTGGGCCATGGTCAAGGCCGTCAAGGGAATACGCAGACGCGCACCAGGCGGTTCATTCATCTGACCGAACAGGAGGACGGTGTCATCCAGCGCGCCGCTCTCTTGCATGGTCTCCCAGAGCTCATGCCCCTCGCGACTACGCTCTCCCACACCGGCAAAAACTGCCACTGCCTCCTCAGTACGGGTGCCATGATGAATCAGCTCAATGACCAACACGGTCTTCCCCACTCCCGCCCCACCAAACATGCCAATCTTGCTGCCTCGACCAAAGGGAGTCAGTAAATCGATGGCCTTGATGCCGGTTACCAAAGGCTCTTCGAGCACTTTTTGTTCTCTAAGAGGCGGCGCCTGACAGTGAATGGGTCTGTGCTCCAGATTCTCGACAAAGCCGTCACCATCCAAAGGTCGGCCCAAAACATCGAAGAGATGGCCCAACGTCTCCTCACCAACGGGCGCCTGAATGGGCACGCCTGTATCTTGCACCCGCATACCCCGACTGAGACCTGCCGTGGAACTCATGGCGATGCAACGCACGGTCTCAGGATCCGTATGCTCTTGGACCTCCAGCACCAGATCCTCATCGTTAGGCCGTTTCACCAACAGCGCGCTATTGATGCCGGGCAGATCCCCGACCGCGAACTGGGCGTCCACCACCACGCCCGTGACGCGAGCCACACGTCCTATTCTCAAGCGAATCGCTCCTCCGAAAGCAATAAATCCTGCATTCGCTACGAATCAAACATTATCACAAAACATATGATACCCAATCCCCACCAGAATTGCAAGAATCAGCACCAGCGCTTTGTTTACACGGACAGAAATGTATATACTATCGCTTCGAGTAAACGGCCACTCACTATATCCGTGAGGACACACTATGCATCGATACAAACCGATCCTGCTTGTCGTCACCACAATCATCCTCCTGCTCGTCACCCCATGGCCCGTCACGGCGGAGAAAACTGAGTTAAAGATATACTTTTCCCCCGAGTGCGGCCACTGTGAAATGGTCCGCGAGCAGGTGCTGACGCCCCTAAAGGAAGCATATGGGGACAAGCTGACGCTGATCTTCGTGGATGTCTCCACACCAGAGGGGCTGCAACAACTGGAAAGCGTGGAGAGAAGACTGGGCAGGCTGAATAACCCCCTACCCGTCATCGTCGTCGACGAGCGGATCATCGCCAGCGAGGATCTCTTCCAGATACAGGACGAGCTTGAGGCGATCCTGCGCGAACGCCTGGGAGAGCAAACCGAGTCTCCCGAAGCGACACCCACTATCACCGATGCCGTGCCTACCGAGACGCCCCCCCCAGAGGCGACGGCAAGCGGTTCATCCGTACCCACCATCCACGTTGCTTATGTCAAGAAAGAGGGCTGTGATGATTGCTCACGCGCCCGTCTTGTGTTGCAGGCGCTAAATGGAGAATTCAAAGGGGTACGTGTCACCGCTTTCGACAACGTACACGACGCCGAACGGGTCGAGGCCATGGGGGAGCATCTTGATCTGCCTCCCAATCGTCGGCTCATCGCTCCTTCAATCTATGTGGGAGACGATGTCCTCGTAGGTGACGAGATAACGACCGAGAACGTCCGCCAACTACTGGCGAAATACGAGGACTCGGGGGCTTCCGCCTTTTGGAAGGATCTGGATATAGCCTCTGGAAAACGGCATATTCTGGAGCGTTTTGAGAGCATGGGCCCCTTGACAGTGGCCACAGCCGCCTTGGTGGACGGGGTCAATCCCTGCGCTTTTGCCACCATTCTCTTTTTCGTATCGTATCTGGCCATCAGCCGCCGCCGGAGGAAGGAGCTCTTGGCCATCGGACTCGCCTTCACCGCTGGCGTCTTTGTCACTTACTTTGCCATCGGTTTGGGGGCCATGAGCCTGTTGCGCATCGCCAACACCATACGCGTGGTGGGTCTCGTGCTCTATGGTCTCATGGCCCTGAGCTGCTTCGTGCTTGCTGGGTTGAGCGTGCACGACTACTTTCTGGCGCGGCAGGGCAAGCTGCATGACATGCGCCTCAATCTCCTAGATCCCCTGCGGGAGCGCATCAAGGGTCGCATTCGTGCCACCAGCAGCGCCTTTGTGGGTACGGCCTTTGTATCGGGGCTGATCGTCTCACTTCTGGAGCTGGCCTGCACGGGGCAAGTTTACCTACCCACCATCTCCTTTGCGGTGGGTGTCCCCCAGATGCGCGCTTATGCTATCGCCTATCTGGCGCTCTATAATCTCGTCTTTGTCCTTCCCCTTCTCGCCGTGCTCCTATTGGCCGTATACGGCGTGAGCGCCAAGCAGTTCCAGGATTGGTTCGTGGAGAACGCGGCGCGAAGCAAGCTGATCATGTCCGTTCTCTTTGTCTTGCTGGGCTGCCTCTTGCTGGTACAGTTTCTGAACTTCTGAGAAGAGAAATGGGATTGGGCCCGTTAGAAAGACCCGCACGAGCTCTCTCGTGCGGGTCTTTTCCCACGTAAAGGAGACGTTCAATCCAAATCAAAGAACGTCTTGCCATTCTCCAGCATGATGCAATCGGCGATTTCCTCGGCCGTGCTCTCACTGATCAAGTCGGCGGCGATCTTTTCCTCCAGCACGCGGGCGACGCCACGCTTGGCCTGCAGCGAATAGCCCACGTTGCACCAGGGTAGTCCCGTATCGGCACCATAGGCAAAGATTTTGTTAAAGGGCACGCCATCCAGCCACTCGGAAAGCGCACGGGCGCTCTCTGTGGGGTTCATGGTCCAGGCCCAACACATGTCGGGCCAGACGTTGGGATAGTTCTTGGCGATGGCCCCCAGTTCGGAGGCCCAGGGCCAGGAGGCATGAAAGATGTCAAAGCGCACGGACCGGTAGCGATCAAAGATGGGGATCAGGTGGGATGCCTTGGTGCCATTCAGCGATCCCCAGTTGCCCGCTAGATAGCCGGTGTGGATCTGCACGGGCATATCCTCATCGCTGGCGCGTTGCAGCAGACAATGTAACAGATAATCTCCCAGCGGCCGCCCCGACTGCGCATCCACCGCCCCCGTATTTTGCTGCACCCCGTCCCAAAAGACCTTGCGGCTGCGAATACGCGCAAACGCGCGCTCGGCCTCGTAACGCGTCGGATCTCCCACGTGCAGGTCGCGCCCATAGGCCATACCCACCTTGAAGGCCGCCAGATCACCCGTGGCATCGAAGCGGTCAATAGTGGCATTCAGGGCGGCCACAAGCTGATCCAGGGTGTGGATGGACCGCTCGGTGAAACGCTCCAGCGCCACGATGGGGGCCTCGTCCACCATCTCAAAGAGGGGATCCATGCGAAAGGCGAAGCGATATGTGGACGGAAAAAGCCCCTCTCTGAACGCTTTATCGTTTTCTACGCGAAAACGCCCGTCCTGGATGGTCCATGCGTTCTGCGCCTTTTCATGTACAAGAAAAGCATAGATTTCCTGCGCCGACTTGTCCTCTATCAGGGACTGCAGTGCCTCGGTGATGGCCCCGAAATTCGCTGGCTCGTAGTCCATGCCCAGCAGTTCCCGGCAGCCAAGGCTCACCGCCCGACCATAGCCGGTGACACGGATCTTATGCCAGAGTTCGGCGACTTCCTCCTCTGTCACGCTCTCCTGATCACGAGGCCGCTCCCCTTTGGCAGTGAAGAGATCGGCCTCGGCATACCCCAATAGGCTCCGATAGGTATAGTTCTCTCGATTAGCGTCGAATGCTTCGAAATTGGCGTGGTGATCGTGGTGGCAGAAGAGTTCGTGATCCATCACATACTCGCGAATAGCGGACATTGCATCATCTCCTTAGATAACCATATCAGATCGGTCTTCAGCGGTACGCCTGCGGCACATACGCAGGGAGCATCTGTTTGGCAAAGAGGGGCTCGAGCCGCGCAAAGCGCTGGCGACCATCAACAAGGGGCACATCCAACCAATCCTTGCCGATGAGGGGCTTGGCATAGGCGATGAAATCGTCGGTCACGTCGGTGCGGCTGGGCGCGATCCAGTCCTCGGGAAAGGCGCGCTCGGACCCAGCCACTAGTTCCAGTGGCACCTTGTCATAGTCCACACCGTAGATGGGCCCGGATTTGCGCAGGATGGTGGCCATATACCCCGACTCGCCCGCCGCGGCCAGCAGCGCCGCCTTACGGCCCACCGCATAGGCCTCTTCCACGTCCACGGTGGAGGCGGAGGCCATGTCGTGGCGCTGGTGTGTACCCGTCACGTTGAAACGCGCGCTGCCCCTGGCGGCGAGGCCCACCTCGTTCAGATAATTCACCACCACCTGCGCCACCGTGGTCTGGCTCGCCGAGAACTCGACGTGGCCAAAGGCGTCTCTGGCCTCGCCAAGCTCCCCTACGTCAAACCCTTCGCTGACCACGACGAGGGCCCGCCCCCGCTCCCTGAGCATATCATTCACGCCGTCGGCAAGCTCAGCCAGACTCAGGCCCGACTCGGCCAGAAAGATGAGCAGGGGCATCTGGCGCTCTGGATCGGCCAAGCGCGCGGCGGCGGGGATGAAACCAATGCGACGCCCCATGGCTTGCATCACCAGCACCGGGTCCGATGGCGAGGACCCCCGATTCTCCTCCTCTGCCCCCTGCACCATGAACGTCCAATAACGGGCCACGCTGCCATAGCCAGGGGTATGATCGATGAGCTCGAACTCGGAATCCCCCACGTCGTTGTCGATGGTCTTGGGGATGCCCACGGCCACCAGATCCAGTCCACGGTCGGCAGCCAGGCCGGCCACCTTGTGGGCCGTGTCCATGGAATCGTTGCCTCCGTTGTACAAAAAGTATCCGATATCGTGGGCTTTGCAGACGTCGACGATGCGCTCGAGGTCCTCGTCGTTCTCTGGACGCAGCTTGTAGCGGCAGGTGCCGATGGCGCCAGCCGCGGGCGTCACCCGCAGCAGGGCGATCTCCTCCGCCTCTTGTGCTGATAGATCCAGCAACTCCTCCGTCAATACCCCTTCGATGCCATGGTAGCCGGCATAGACCTTATCAAAAGTGTCCGGCCGCTCCCGGCAGGTCTCTACCACACCCTGCAGCGAGCTGTTAATCACCGGTGAAGGCCCGCCTGACTGGGCAACCAAGAGATTCCTATTGGCCATCGCTTCCTCCCTTTCCTCCCTGAAGCAGTTTCACCTTGTCCCCAGCCCCTTCTAAGGCTGCCGTTGCTCCGCCTTGTCTGATGTGAGAGGCCGCAGTCACCTTGTCATTCTCCCCTCAATCGATCTCATTATAGGCTACCATCAATTCACAATCAAGAGGCAGCCCTTGACGAGGCCGAGAAGCCATGATAGGATGGGATGCAGTCGGCCATACGTGGAGGAGAAGGAAAGGGCTTAATGTCCATGACGCGACGTCCGCATCAAGGAAAGGGGAAGGGCACCGAGCGCTTTTTCGAGCTCCTCCCGAGAGTTGTTTCCGTCCTCCCCCTTATGGCCCTGCTCCTTGGCTGTGCGCGGGCCAAGCCGCCCCGCACAGTCACGGTACCCGAAGCCCTTGGCAGACCGGAAAGCGAGATCGTCGAGGAGAGCGCCTCGCCACAGAGCGCCACCAGTGGGGTCTCGGCCTACCCTTCGCCTGCTACGCCTACGCCAAGCCCCATCCCCTCCGCGACCCTTTTTCCCACGGCCATCGCTATTCCCACCATAGGACCGACGACCACAACCTCTCCTCCCACACCGATTTCATCCCCCACGGGTGAGGCTGTGCACGTGGTGAAGCGGGGCGAGACGCTCTATTCCATCGCCAGACGGTACGGCGTGAGCGTGGAGGCGCTGGCGCACGCCAACGGACTGCGAACTCCCAATACTATTTATGCGGGGCAGAGGCTCGTCATCCCGCCGTAGAATACGAAGCGGGCGTCGTTTTGGAGATATCGCCCGCAGTCGATATAATGTTGGATCCACTGAAAGAAGGTCTTTCAGTGGATGGAGGACACTATATATTGTGGTTGTGCTTCGCACAACCACAATATATGTCCCATATTTTCTTTTGGCTACCCTTTTTTCAGGGCAGCCAATGTTGCAGTTGGAATATAGTTGCAGAAGTGGTATACTAGGCACCAGTTTCATTCCCCAGGGGAATCGCGGACTTGGAGAATCTAGAAGGTGACGCGGGACGATGGGGGTGAAAAGAAACATTTTTGTCTTACAATACTCTCTGAGGAGGAAAAAATGGCAACAAAGAAAGCAGTTCTCATTCTGCTGGCCGTCTTTATGGCTTTGACGACGGTCCTGAGCGGATGTGCTGGAGGAAAGGCCAAGGGGCCTGTGCTCAACTGGAACCTGGGCACCGAACCCCCGACGGCAGACCCGGCCCTGGCCACAGATACCACGTCGGTACAGGTGGATCAGGCGCTCTTTTTGGGGCTGACGGACTTTAACGACGAGACCATGGAGGTCGTGCCCGAGTTGGCCAAGGAATGGGACGTGTCCGACGATGGCCTGATTTGGACCTTCACCTTGCGGGAAGATGTCCACTGGGTGGACTATGATCCCGAAAGCGGAAAGGCGAAGAAACTGGACAAGGTCACGGCCCACGACGTGGAATATGCCGTAAAGCGCACCATCAATCCTGAGACGGCGTCGGACTATGCCTACGTCGACTATATCATCAAGAACGCCGAGGCCGTGAACAGCGGCGAGAGCACGGACCTGGACAGCATCGGCGTCAAGGCCCTGGACGATTATACAGTCCAATTCACGCTGGAACGACCTGCTGGCTACTTCCCCGCCATCGCCGGTATGTGGGTCAATCGTCCCGTACCCCAGGACACCATCGAGCAATATGGCGACACGTGGACGGAGGCGGCCAACATCGTGACCAATGGGCCCTACTGCCTCGACACGTGGGAGCACGAGAGTAGTATGGTTTTCGTCAAGAACCCCCACTACTATGCGGCGGACGACGTGCAGATCGCCAAGGTCAACTGCGTCATGGTCACCGAGGCCTCGACGGCCTTTGCCATGTACGAGAACGGGGAATTGGACGTTCAGTCACCGCCCATGGAAGACATGGATCGCGTCAAGGCGGATCCGGAGCTTTCTGAGGAGCTCTACATGGCCCCTTCACTGTGTACCTACTACTATGGGTACAACGTGACCAAAGCACCATTTGACGATCCCAAGGTGCGGCAGGCGTTCTCCTATGCCTTTGATCGGCAAAAGTTGATCGACACCGTAACCAAGGGCGACCAGAAGCCGGCCCAGACATTCGCCTGCCCCGGCATCTTTGGTACCCCGGCAGAGAACCCGGACTTCCCCGGTATCACCTTCGACCCTGCCAAGGCCAAAGAGCTGTTAGCAGAGGCGGGGTATCCGGATGGCGAGGGCCTGCCCGAGATCACCCTAATGTTCAACACCAGCGAGGGGCACCAAAAGATCGCCCAGTTCGCCCAGCAGACGTGGAAAGAGAACCTGGGTGTTGAGGTCAAGCTGGCCAACCAGGAGTGGAAGGTTTACCTGGACACCCTAACTGAGGACTCGCCGCAGATCTGGCGGCTGGGCTGGTGTGCAGACTACCCCGACGAGAACAACTGGGTCCTGGAAGTCTTCCACCCGAAAAAAGGGTCCAACCGTGCCAAATGGGATGTAGAGTCGCCATCGGCCAAAAAGTTCATGGAACTGACCGAGCAGGCGGCAGAAGAGCCCGACCCTGCAAAGCGCGAGGAGCTCTACTTTGAGGCGGAAAAGATCCTCTGCGCCGATCAGGCCATCATCATCCCCATCTACTACTATACGCGCGTCGTCTGCACCAAGCCGTACGTGAACCGCACATACGCGCCTCTGGGCGGCGAGCACTGGGAACAGTGGACCATCGAGAAAGAATAGGCTCCCCCCCATCGCCAGGGATGTGTGCCACATAGCCCGCTGGGGCTATGTGGCATTTTATGTATATAGTTTGATATATGTTATAATTTCCTGTTGAACGCCAAAGCTTGCAAGTACGCGCTGTCGTGGTCCAACACTTTTTGACAGATACACTAGTACTACAACGTCAGTTTAAGAGGAAAGGGACTTCCGAAGTCTTCAATCTCATCCAAAAACTTATTCTGTTCGGTCTCAAAGGCATCTTGTCAGCTAGATACTACCAGTAAGCAGACTTCGAAAGTCTTTCTAATCGAAATCACGTTGTAGAACTAGAGAGGATAGGTGATAGAATAGAATGGGTCGATATATCATTCGACGGATACTGTGGTTGATTCCTGTATTTCTTTTTATCTCCATTGTGACCTTTGCTCTGGTACACGCCGTCCCCGGCGGGCCCTTTGACCGAGAAAAGCCCCTGCCAGCCGAGATCAGGGCCAACCTGGACAAGCACTATGGCATCGATCAGCCCCTGTGGAAACAATACACCGATTATATGGGCCTGACTCGCAATCCCCAGGGCGAGTTCGCTGGCGTCCTGCAATGGAAATTTGGGCCCTCGTACTCTTCTCGCAGCCGCACGGTGAACGACATCTTTCATGACCATCTTCCGGTCTCCTTGAAGCTTGGCCTGGTGGCCATGTCGATCGCCGTAGGTATGGGTGTGCCCCTGGGCATCGTCGCTGCGCTCAAGCAGAACTCGATGTGGGACTATGCGAGCATGGCGGTGGCCATCTTTGGCGTGTCGGTGCCCTCTGTGGTTCTGGGGCCCCTTCTCATCGTTATCTTTGCGCTGACACTGGCTTGGTTTCCTGTGGCCGGATGGGGAAGACTAGAGCAAGTGATAATGCCCGCGCTAACGCTGGGGCTGGGCTCGTCAGCCATCATCGCGCGTCTGACCCGCGCCAGCATGCTGCAGGTAACACGGGAGGACTATATACGCACAGCGCGGGCTAAAGGGCTGGGCGAGCGAGTCGTCATTGTACGGCACGCGCTAAAGAACGCTTTCATACCGGTGGCCACCGTTTTAGCACCCATGTTCGCCGCCATCGCCACAGGCAGCTTTGTTGTGGAGCAGATCTTTGCCATCCCCGGTATGGGCAAGTATTTTATCACCAGCATCAGCAATCGAGACTATCCCGTCGTGATGGGAACAGTGCTCATGTACGCTTTATTTTTGACCGTATCGACCCTCATCGTCGACATCGTATACGCCTTTCTGGATCCCCGGATCCACTACGACTAGAAAGGATTTCATTTTATGCTCAGGCAACAGCGGGCCGCTCGCCGTCTAGGCACCAGCACGGGCCGACGCGAACAAAGGGTGACAAACTTGTGGCAGGACGCTTTCGGACGCTTGCTCCGCAATAGGGCGGCCGCCGTCGGGGGCATCATCGTTCTCTTGCTGATATTTCTGTCCATATTTGCCGACGTCATCGCCCCTTACCATTACGCAACGGGAGACTCTGAGGAGAACTATATGGTCCCCTTGTGGCTGACCAAAATGATGCCAGGAAACATGGAAGACTATGCCACCATAGGGAGCAAGTTCACCTTGGGCGCCGACTACCTAGGCCGCGACCTCCTGAGCCGCATCATCTATGGCACTCGTGTGTCACTGCCCGTGGGATTCATTGGAGCCACGACGGCTCTCATCATCGGCCTTGTTTATGGCAGCATATCGGGATACTATGGCGGAAAAGTGGACACTATCATGATGCGCATCGTGGAGATCGTATACGCCTTCCCCACCATGCTGCTCATCATCCTGCTCATGGCCTTTTTCAAGACCACCTTTGGTGGCGTCCCAGAGCCGGGAACGGCCTCCTACACGTTCAATCAGATCAACGAGGCTGTCGACAGGCTTTTTGGTCTACGGGGGGGCGGCATCTTTTTTATCTTCATGGGCATCGGGATTACGGCCTGGATGGGCACCGCTCGCCTGGCCCGAGGCCAGATTCTGTCGCTGAAAGAAAAAGAGTTTATCGAAGCATCCCGCATGATCGGGGCCAGCGATCTGCGCATCATTGTGCGGCACATCCTGCCCAACATTATCGGCCCTATCCTGGTCAGTGTGACGTTGAATATCCCCAGATACATCAACACCGAGGTGTTCTTGAGCTTTATCGGGCTGGGCGTCGATCCTCCCACCCCAAGCTGGGGTAGCATGATATCTGAGGGAGCCAAGGCCATCCGCTCTTATCCCAATCAGGTACTTTTCCCCGCCATCGCCCTGTCCATTACCATGTTCGCTTTCAACTTTTTGGGGGACGGTCTACGCGACGCGCTGGATCCAAGGATGCGGGGCACGCAATAGACGTATTCACAATATACAGGTATGGATAAATCCAAGTGCACCTGGCTGGTCGTCATAGGCCTGGTTTTACTCTCTTTGTGTGTGATAGGCGGAGCATGCGTCTCTGCGGCTTATCTGGCCTACAGGAAATTCTCAGCCAAGGATGTGTTTTCCGCCTCGCAGTCCCCTACCTCTGAGGAGAAGGCGCCGCGGGCGACTATGGGAGGGACACTCCGCATCTTTGGCGGGCAGCCGCCAACGCTGGATCCAGCCATGGTGCAAGACAGCACCTCTGCGGAATACGTGGTGCATCTTTATAGCGGCTTGGTGGCCCTGAACGAGGAGCAAGAGATTGTGCCCGACTTGGCCAGCAAGTGGGAGTTGGGAGGCAACGGCACGACATACACGTTCTATCTGCTGGAAGACGCGCGGTTCGCTGATGGCAGCCCCATCACGGCGGAGGACATCGTCTACTCCATAGAACGGGCCTGCAGCCCAGAGTTGGCCTCTCCTGTGGCAGAGCCCTACTTGGGAGATATTGTGGGGGCCAAGGCATTCATGACGGGGGAGGTGGAGCGGATCAGCGGGTTGGAGATCGTGGACGCCCATACGCTGCAGATCGAGATAGACGCTCCCAAGGCTTACTTTTTGGCCAAGCTTAGCTATCCCGCTGCTTTTGTGGTGGATGAAAAGCAGATAAGGGAGGAGGGGACGACCTGGCTTCAAGCACCCAATGGGAGCGGCCCGTTTATACTAGAGCATTACGACAAAGAGAGAATCGTTCTTGCGCGAAATGAAAACTACTATGGCCAAAAGCCGGCCCTGCAGAAGGTCGAATACACGATGAGCGACGGCACGCCCATCACCATGTACGAAAATGATGTGCTGGATATCGTCATCGTGCCTCCGTCAGAGATCGAGCGCGTAGCAGATCCATACAATCCCCTGCACGACGAGCTTGTGCAAAGTTCAGAACTGAGCTTGCAGTACCTGGGAATGAATGTGACCAAACCGCCTTTTGACGACGTGGAGGTGCGTCAAGCCTTCGCCCAGGCCATCGACAAGCAGAAACTCACCGAGCTTGTGCTGAGTGGGATGGGCACCCCGGCGTTGGGTATTTTGCCCCCTGATATGCCGGGCTATAATGAGTCGCTGAGGGGACTGCGCTATGATCCGCAGGCGGCGCGGGAGAATCTGGCCCACTCGCGCTATGGCACAGAGGAGGCCATGCCCGACATCGTGCTGACCATCAGCGGCACCAGCGGGCACATGCCCGACACGACTCGCGCGATCCACCACATGATCTCCGAGAGCCTGGGCCTGGACGTCATGGTGCAACAGGTGGACTGGCCGCATTTCTTGGACGATCTGAGCACGCGGCGCTATCAAATGTTTTCCACCGGCTGGATCGCCGATTATCCGGATCCTCAGGACTTTTTGGATATTCTCTTTCACAGCAAGAGTGCCCAAAACCATACGGGGTACCACAATCAGCGCGTGGACGACCTTTTGGAGGAGGCGCGCACAGAGGACAACGCAAAAGCACGCGAGGAGCTTTACCGAGAGGCAGAGCGTATCATCGTGCGCGAGGCGCCGATAATCCCTTTATATCACAACGTGAACTATCACCTAGTCAAACCCTACGTCAAGGGATTCACCGCTGGCGCGGGGCTGCGGCCTTGGCTCAAAGATATCTATTTCCAAGAATAAGAGAATTTGCCCCTGGAGGAAGTACGGTTATGGAACCTCTGTTACAAGTGAAGAATCTGAAAACCGAGTTCGTCACGCAGGATGGGATCGTTCAGGCGGTCAATGGCATCAGTTTCACGTTGGATGCAGGGGAGACGCTGGGAATAGTGGGCGAGAGCGGCTGTGGAAAGAGCGTCAGCGTGCTCTCTATGATGCGCCTTATTCCCCAACCCCCTGGCCGCATCGTGGATGGCGAGGTGCTGTTCGAGGGCAGGGATCTGCTCCAGGTCAGCGAAAAGGAGATCCGCCGCGTGCGCGGCAACGACATCGCTATGATCTTTCAGGACCCCATGACATCTTTGAATCCTGTGCTGACGATTGGGCGCCAGATAAGCGAGGCCCTGGAACTACACCTGGACATGAACAAGAACGAAGCGCGAGAACGTAGCATCGAACTTATGCAGATGGTACATATCCCAGAGGCCCAGGACCGCATTGATGATTATCCTCATCAGTTCTCCGGGGGTATGCGCCAACGCGTGATGATCGCCATGGCCCTCTCGTGCAACCCAAAAGTGCTTATCGCCGATGAGCCCACCACGGCCCTGGACGTGACCATCCAGGCCCAGATTGTGGATCTGATCAAGGAATTGCAGGAAGAACTGGGAATGGCCATTATCTGGATAACCCACGACCTGGGTGTGGTGGCCGGACTGGTGGATCGCGTGCAGGTGATGTATGCAGGCTATCTAGTGGAGCGGGCAGAAGTACACGAGTTCTACAGCAATCCTCGCCATCCCTACTCCATAGGGTTGCTGGGCTCGCTTCCGCGGCTGGACGAACAAGAGCGAGAAAAACTCACCCCCATCCAGGGGCTGCCGCCCGATCTCATCGGCTTGCCACCGGGCTGTCCCTTTTACGCACGGTGTAGATACAGAACGCCCAAATGTCTGCAGCAGAACCCTCGGCTTGAACCGATTGGCTCAGATGGGCACGAGATAGCGTGCTGGGTCGACATCTCGGAGGGAGGAGGGGTATAAATGGCAACAAACAGCGACGTACTGATAGAAGTTGAAAACCTCAAAATGTGGTTCCCCATCACGCGGGGCATCATACTCCAGCGGCATATTGGAGATATCAAGGCCGTCGACGGCCTGACTTTTACGATACACAAAGGTGAGACCCTCGGCCTCGTGGGAGAGAGCGGCTGCGGAAAATCAACGACGGGCCGCGCCATTTTGCAGCTGTACCGCCCAACGGAGGGCAAAGTGCAATTCGAGGGGCAAGAGCTAACGGAAATGCGGGGCGAGCGTCTGCGCCTCATGCGCAGACGCATGCAGATGATTTTCCAAGATCCCTATGCCTCCCTCAATCCGCGCATGACGGTAGGAAACATCATTGGAGAGCCTCTCCAGGTGCACAATATCCTGCCCCCGCGAGAACGGCGCCAGCGCGTGCAAGAACTGCTCGAGACGGTGGGCCTAAATCCCTACTTCATCAATCGCTATCCGCACGAGTTCTCTGGCGGACAGCGCCAGCGTATCGGCGTGGCGCGCGCCCTGGCCGTACAGCCCGACTTCATCGTCTGTGACGAGCCGGTATCCGCCCTCGACGTCTCCATTCAGGCCCAGATTATCAATCTATTGGAAGAACTCCAGGACGAGTTCGGGCTGACTTACCTATTCATCGCCCATGATCTGTCTGTGGTACGGCACATCAGCGATCGTATCGCCGTGATGTACTTGGGCAAGCTCGTGGAGTTGACAACGCGTGACGAACTGTACGAGAACCCCTTGCATCCCTATACCCAAGCGCTCCTTTCCGCTGTGCCCATCCCCGATCCCAAGGTGGAAGACGAACGAGAGCGGATTATACTGCAGGGAGACGTACCAAGCCCCGCGAATCCTCCGCAAGGCTGCAACTTTTGCACGCGCTGCCAGTATGCTACCGAACAGTGCAGAACCGTCAGCCCCGAATGGCGCGAGGTGGAAGAGGGCCATTGGGTAGCGTGCCATCGAGTATGATGTGCACCACCCCAAAGAGGCCCCTTTGTAAAAAAGGGGCCTCTTTTATGCCCGCAGGATCGATCACTCCTCAGAGGTCACCAGACGGGTGTAAAAGACTACCACGACGACGATCAATAGGATAGTCAAGACGCTCGCCGAGAGGCCCAAGAGGATGGCTTCTCGGAGCGGCCGCGGATACTCGATCATAAGCCCAGACATCTTGTGCTGTGCCGCCAGGCTGAGATCGTCTCGCAACCTCTGACGAAAGCGTTCGGAGGGACTGATGGGTGGCAGAGCCACCTCCATGGTGCTCTCCAACTCGGCCACCTCATCCACACTGTGGGACAGCAAGCCCAAAGTCTCTAGCAGGTGAATCACGCCATCCCACGTACCATACGCCGCTTGCCAGGCCTTTGCTCTCAGATTCACTCGACACCAAGACCTTTCTCTGTCATCTTTTCGCGCAACTCCACAAGTGTGCGATGATAGAGTGACTTGATAGCCCCTTCACTTCGCCCCATGATCGTACCAATCTCCCTGTTGGTCAGCCCCTCGGTGAACTTGAGCACAAGCAGCTCTTGACGGGCAGGATCGAGGGTGCGGATAATATCACGCAAGAGTCGCGCATCGTACTCCAGTTCTGCCACGCTCTCTGGCTGTGGCTCCACCACATTGCGCAGCACTACCGCATCAAGGGACACGACGGTGTTGCGGCTCTTATCGCGATGCCAGTTGGCCATAAGGTTATGGGCGATGCGATACAACCAGGCGGAAAAAGGGAACCCTCTATCCTCATAGTCGGGCAGATGTGAAAGAGCGCGATAGAACGTCCTGGACGTGAGATCTTCGGCGTCGCGCGCGTTGCCGACGCGGCGGTAGAGATAGGCATAGATGCGATCCACATAGTGTTCGTATATCTTGTCAAAGGCGCGGGGATCCTCCTTGGCTGCCTCGACACATGCCCTCTCATCCCATTCCATGCGAACGCCGCTACCTCTCGATACGTTATAACACCTATGGCCACGCGACGTTTCGATCACCTGACCATCACAAACGATGCCCCAAAGCAAGTAACAGTGTACCTCTCACGTCTCACCTGTCAAGACTGGATAGCGAGGGCACCCTATTCCTCTTTGGCCACTTTTTTCAGGGCACGCAAAACTGTATTTGCTGAGGCAGACGAGATGTGATACAATTGCGGTTGCTAATGAGGGATCGTCTAATGGTAGGACGGCTGACTCTGGATCAGTAAATCGGGGTTCGAGTCCCTGTCCCTCAGTCCCGGCGGGCTGACGCAAACCGCGTTAGCCCGCTTGGCATTTCATGCCTTCGTATATTGCACTGGCTCGAGGGGCCCCAAAAGGCCATCTCTTGCCTAGGGGATGATCAGCGTTTTCAATGACTGCTGCGTATCCAGAGATTCGGCCTCTTTGGCAAAGACATCAGCGATCTCGTCAAGACAATAGCGATCCGAGTGCTCCAATATGATGTCGATGTCAAAGACGCCTCGCTGAACGGCACGGTACGCCTCTCGCGCGTTTTCTATCGCTTGTAGCTTGGTATAGTGCATGGCGTTGAGATTCTGCACTCTGAGTCCGTCCTCGTGGAAACGATGAAAGCAGAACTCTTTGACCGGCGCATAGTTGTCGCCGTATAGTGCCAGCAGCCCATTGTGGGCCACCATACCCAGAGCCTGGACGATGCCGATGCCCGTGCCCCCCACAGCCTCCACGGCCACATCCACACCCTCATCATCGGTAAGCTCGTTGACACGCTCGACTGGATCCTCCTCCTGCGCGTTGATGACCACGTCGGCACCCAACTCCTTGGCCAACTCCAACTTCTGCTCCACTACGTCCACAGCGATAACCATAGAGGCCCCAGACTTGATCGCTCCCTGCAGCAGAACGTTGCCGGAAAAGCCGGCGCCATTGACGGCCACCGTGTCGCCAAGTCTGATATCTATGTGACGGGCTGCCCAAGCCGCACAGGTCAGGGCCTCATACAGACATCCCACCTCGAACGCCACCCCTTCCGGAATGGGCTGCACGTTGCTGATGTCGGTAACCCAATAGTCGGTATAGGTAGGAAAGATGAGGCTGCCCACGCGATCTCCAACAGAGACCTTGCCACCTCTCAGGTACTCCTTCACAGCCGAACCGACCTCTACGATGGTGCCTCCCCCCTCATGCCCCAGAGGCCCCATGGGATACGTGTGCTGCAACTCCCCACTTTCGCGCCGCTCCGCCCGCTCGTCCGGTCGCCCCCGGGCTTCATCCTCTGGTCTCACGCTGATGCCTCGGTAAAAGTACCTCTCCGAGCCACACACCGACGCCTCAAGATACAAGGGTCCTCCTGTACATATATCCAGAAGCAAGCCGCCCGACAGAAAAACAACAGAGGTGAATGCCCCAGACAGGATGAATGCCGCTATGGAGCCGTTGCTCAGCAACAAGCGCCCGAGATAGCTTCCCACAATTGAGCACGCCGCGAGGTATGCGAAAAGGCTGGCAGGCCATGGATCACGAGGCAGAATGACTAACAGAGCAATACCTCCGATCACCATGACAAGTGTAGAGATGCTATGGACCATCCACTCTCTGGGCACGCGCCTCCCTCTCTCCACCAACTCCTAAGCACATTATACTAGAGTACAAGCGTTCACGATATGACGAAAGTCACATGCTTAACGTGCATAGTAGCGCCACTCTCGAGAGACGCCACAAGAAAGCTGCTCTTTTTTGACGAAAAGGGCAGTATATGGTATCCTTATAGCGGTTATTCGTAAACCTTGAATCGCACAAGCAGACGGTCTCGTCTTGACATGCTTGTCCGCATCAAAGACAGGATGCCCGGACAGAACCGTCTTTTGTTGTCTGCTAAATTCACTCACTGGGATGCGATGCCCACGAGTAAGCGTTATCATCTTGACGGAGTACACAGATATAAAATGACAAACGGACGACTAAAACAACTGAGAAATACCGGCATTATAGCACACATAGATGCGGGCAAGACGACCATCACGGAGCGAATCCTCTTTTACACGGGATTGACGCACCGGGTGGGAAGCGTCGACGAAGGCAGCACCGTCACCGATTTCATGCCCCAGGAGCGCGATCGGGGCATTACCATTCAATCGGCGGCTATCACGTGCACGTGGCAGGGACATCAGATAAACCTCATCGATACACCGGGGCACATCGACTTTACCGCCGAGGTGCAGCGCGCGCTGCGCGTTCTGGACGGCGGCGTGGTCGTCTTTGACGGTGTAGCAGGTGTGGAGCCCCAGTCGGAGACGGTCTGGCGGCAAGCTAACGGTTACAACGTGCCGCGCATCGCCTTTGTGAACAAGATGGATCGGCCCGGCGCTGACCTGGAGCGTACCGTAAAGATGATCCGCGAACGGCTCAAGGCGCATCCCGTGGTGATGCAGATTCCCATTGGTCGGGAGGACGATTTTCGCGGGATCATAGATCTCATCACCATGAAAGCCCTCTTTTTCGAGGACGAGAGTCTTGAGCCAACAATTCGAGACATCCCGAAAGAGATGGAGGATGTGGCGGAGGAGAAGCGGGATAAGATGCTCGAGGCCATCGCCGACGTGGATGACGACTTCGCCTGGGCCTACCTCGAAGACGAGGAGTTGGACCGCGAAATGATCGTAGAGACGCTGCGCAAGGTTACGTGTGACAATCGGGCCGTCCCCGTGTTGTGCGGCTCCGGATTGCATAACGTCGGCATACAGCCCTTGCTGGACGCCATCGTGCGCTACCTTCCCTCTCCTCTCGACGTGGAGCCCATGGTGGGTTATACAGAGGACGATGAGGCGTTCGTATGCGATCCCACCGACGAGAAATCGCTTGCCGCCCTCATCTTCAAGATAAGCACTGATCCCTATGTGGGCAAACTCTCGTTCATCCGCGTCTACTCTGGGACCATCCACAGCGGGATGCCCGTTTTGAACGCTACGGAACGCACAACCGAGCGCATTGGCCGTCTCGTTCGCGTGCACGCCGATCAGCGCGAAGAAGTGAAAGAGCTCAAGGCGGGCGACATTGGCGCCATTCTGAGTCTCAAGTCGGCAAGGACGGGGCAGACGCTGTGCAGTGAGGAGCAGCCGGTGCTGCTGGAGCAGATCACCTTCCCCACCCCGGTCATCAAGCTGGCTCTGCATCCCAGAACCACCGCCGACCAGGAAAAGCTGGGAAAGGCCCTCCGGAACCTCTGTGACGAGGATCCCACCCTTTACGTACATTATGACGAGGATACAGGGGAGACGATCCTGGCGGGGATGGGTGAACTCCACCTGGAAGTGATCGTCGAGCGCCTGAAACGGGAGTTCAACGTACATGTGGAGACCGGAGCCCCCAAAGTGGCTTACACCGAGACCATCACGCGTCCCATCCGCGTCGAAGGCCGCCTGATCAAGCAATCCGGCGGCCACGGCCAGTACGCTGTGGTGGTGGTAGATCTCGAACCCCTGGAAACCGGCAGTGGGTTCGTCTTTGAGGAAGAGATAAGGGGCGGCGCGATACCCAAAGAGTATATTCCCGCCGTGGAGAAGGGCATCATATCGGCCATGCAGGAAGGTCCCCTGGCCAAGCAGCCCGTCGTGGACATCAAGGCGACGCTGGTGGATGGCAAGTATCACGAGGTCGATTCCTCGGAGCAGGCCTTTGAGACAGCCGGGGCCATGGCCCTCCGGGATGGCTTGAAAAGGGCCAATCCCATCCTGTTGGAACCCGTCATGGAGGTGGAAGCTATCGCTCCGCAAGAGTATACCGGGGATGTGATCAGCGACCTCAGCCGGCGAGCGGCAGACGTAAGAGGCATAGAACCACGCTCCACAGGCATGCAGAGCGTCAAGGCCCACGTGCCCCTAGCGCAGATGTTCGGCTATGCCACCGCGCTGCGGTCCGTTACCCAGGGGCGCGGGACCTTTACCATGCAATTCTCTCATTATCAACAGGTGAGCGAGGACACCCACGAGGAATTGGTCACACAGGTAGCATAGGATCACGCTACAAGGAACGAAAGAAGAAAGCGCGCGACCTTGGCATAATTGCCCACAGGGAATGTCTATGCTATCATCTTTCTAGGGCGTTTGGAAGGTTGTCGGCGGCGCATGACAAACGAATCCTCATTGGTCATCATCGGTGGAGGCCTGGCTGGAAGTGAAGGGGCGTGGCAGGCGGCCTCCCGTGGGCAAAAAGTACACCTGTTCGAGATGCGTCCCCACAAAAGTACCCCTGCGCATCAAACCGAGTGGCTGGCCGAGCTGGTATGCAGTAACTCCTTGGGCTCTGAGCGGCCGGACCGTGCACTTGGCCTCCTCAAACGAGAATTGCGACAGCTCAACTCTCTGATACTGCGCTGCGCCACGGCGTGCGCCGTGCCCGCTGGCGGCGCCTTGGCGGTGGGCAGGGAAGCCTTTGCCCAGATGGTCACCAGGGCCATCGAGGGACATCCGAAAATCGAGCTAATCCGTGAGGAAATACGCCACATTCCAGAGGAAACGACCACCATCGTGGCCACCGGCCCCCTTACCTCCGATGCGCTGGCAGCCGAGATCGCTGCGCTGACCGGCCAGGATCATCTGTACTTTTACGATGCTATGGCCCCCATCGTCACCCGCGAATCCATCGATCAAAGCAAGACCTTCCGCGCCTCTCGCCACGAGACAGCAGAGGCAGACTATATCAATTGCCCCATGACCAAGGCACAATATGACCGCTTTGTGGAAGCGCTGGTGAATGCCGAAACTGTCGCTCTGCATGACTTTGAGCGGGAGGATCCTCGCTTCTTTGAGGCCTGCCTCCCCGTCGAGGTGATGGCCAGTCGTGGCCACAAGGCACTGGCGTTTGGCCCCCTACGCCCGGTCGGTTTGGAGGACCCAGGGACGGGTGAGCGCCCCTACGCCGTCGTTCAGTTGCGCCAGGACAACCTGGCTGGAACGCTGTACAACCTGGTGGGTTTTCAGACGAACCTGAAGTGGTCGGAGCAGAAGCGCGTCTTCTCCCTCATTCCGGGCCTGGAGAACGCCCACTGGGTACGCTTTGGCCAGATGCATCGAAATACGTATATCAACGGGCCCGCGTTCCTGGAGCCTACCATGCGCTGGCACGACCGAGAGAATCTCTATTTCGCCGGTCAGATAACGGGCACAGAGGGATACGTGGCTTCCACGGCCAGCGGCCTGGTCGCTGGCATCAACGCTTCCCGCACCCTACGGGGGGACGAGGAGGTGATATTCCCTCGCACGACCATGCTGGGCGCGCTGCTCCATTACGTATCACGGTCGGAAGAGGAGGGCTTCCAACCCATGAAACCCAATATGGGGCTGCTGCCTCCCCTGCCGGAGCGTATCCCTAACAAACGGGAACGCTACGCCGCACGCGCTGAGAGATCGCAGCGAGATTTGACCCGCTTTATCGCCGAGACAAAGATATTGGAGGATATCGTCGTCACGCAAGGCCTTGATGAGACGGGGTAAAGGGGCGGGGATGAAGCACCTGGTTTCCCTGTCGTTAGCACTGCTGCTCGTCATACTCAGTATAGAGTGCAGCCCGAGGGAGAAGCGCTTTGACGGGAGGCGCGCACTCAAAGATGTGAAGACGTTGTGTAACCTTGGCCCTCGCCCGGTGGGCAGCAAGGCGCATCAGCAAGCATCGCGTTATATCGCCGAGACGTTGGAACAAAACGGGTGGGACGTTGAGGTACAGGAGTTTGCGTATCAAGGGGAAACGCTGCGCAACGTCATAGGAAAGCGTGGAGAGGGGCCTCTCATCCTCTTGGGTACCCACTTTGATACGCGCCCTCTGGCCGATAAGGATCCGGCGGACCGCTCCCAGCCCGTGATGGGCGCCAATGACGGAGGAAGTGGAACGGCCGTTGTGCTCGAACTTGCCCGGGCCCTCGATACCCCGGCCACGGATCACGTCGAGCTATGGTTGGCCTTTTTCGACGGCCAAGACAGAGGCGACATCGGTGGATGGCCCTGGAGCGTTGGCGCGCGCCACACAGCCCGGAACCTTGACCGCAAGCCAGAGTATGTGCTTATCATAGATATGGTGGGAGATGACGATCAGCGGATATATTATGAATGGTCGTCGGCCCTGTGGCTACAAGAAAAGGTGTGGGAGATCGCAGCGGAATTGGGATATCAAGACCATTTCATTCCTCAACACCAACACCATGTCATTCACGATCATACGCCCTTTTTGACGGCGGGCATACCCGCCGCCATCATGATAGACTTGGATTATCCATATTGGCACACCGGCCACGATACGGTAGACAAGATCAGCGTCGATAGTCTACAGCGCGTGGGGGATGTTCTGGAAACGCTGCTCGAAGGCGAGCCCCTTAGGAGTTCCTTCGAAACCCATGGAGCAGAGGAATAGGAGACCAACATGAAAATCGCCGATCGGATCAACAATCTCCCACCTTACGTGTTCGCCGCCGTGGAAAAAAAGATCGCTGCCCAGGAGGCAAAGGGAGTCGATGTCATCAACCTGGGCATCGGCAGCCCCGATCTAGCGCCACCCGATTTCATCATCAACGCCCTGTATCGCTCTGCCTCAAAGTCGGACACCCATGGCTACCCGGGCTACTATGGAACGCCAGAGCTGCGAGGGGCCATAGCCAGCTACTATGAGAAGCGCTTCGACGTGGCGTTGGATCCGGAAACGGAGATACGTCCTCTCATAGGCTCCAAAGAGGGGCTGGCCAATATGGCCTTGGCCTTTGTCGATCCCGACGACCTGGCGCTAGCTCCCGATCCCGGCTATCCCACCTATCGCATGGGCGCCATATTGGCCGACGGGGACTATTACGCCATGCCCCTGTTGGAGGAAAACGACTATCTCGTGGACTTTGAGGAGATACCGCCCGACATAGCCAACAAAAGCACGATCCTGTGGCTCAATTACCCCAACAATCCCACAGGGGCCGTGGCCACGGAGGACTTTTTGCGCAAAGCCGTCGACTTTGCCAAGGCGTACGATATTGTTCTCTGCTACGACAATCCCTACTGTGACCTGACTTTCGATGGCTACGAGGCGCCGAGCGTGCTGGAGATCCCTGGCGCCAGAGAGGTAACGGTGGAATTCAACTCGCTCTCCAAGACGTACAATATGGCCGGCTGGCGCGTGGGTATGGCAGTGGGCAACGCCGAGGCCATCAGCGCGCTGACCACCGTAAAGACCAACATCGACTCTGGCATTTTCCGGCCCCTTCAGGACGCGGCCACGGCAGCGCTCACTGCCGACCAGACCTGGATCGAGGAGCGGAATATGATATACCAGCGCCGGCGTGACATCATCCTCGACTGGCTGCCAAGCCTGGGCATGAGCGCCAAACCGCCCAAGGGCGGGCTATACGTGTGGGCCAAGGTTCCAGAGAATACAAACTGCGACGAGTTTGCCATCACACTGTTGGAAGAGGCCGGCGTTTGGATCACGCCGGGGACGGCCTTTGGCAGACATGGCGATGGCTACATGCGAATCTCGCTATGCGTGACAGAAGAACGGCTTAGAGAAGCAGGAGAGAGGTTATCCGACATATAAGAGCCATTGCAGGGGAACATGAGGGCAGTCGTTTAGAGCGCCCCGAGCGCGCCTTTCTCGTCGGCGCTCAGGTCAGGGGAGAACAGCCCCTGTTCACGCTGGAAGAGTCTTTGGACGAGCTGGAGCGATTGGCCTACACTGCAGGATTGACGGTGGTGGGGCGGGCTTTCCAGAATCTGCATAGCATAAACCCCGCTACCTACATCGGCGTGGGAAAGGCGCAAGAGATCAGGGATCTCAAGCAAGAACTGGTATTCGACGTGGTCGTCTTTGATAACGAGCTGTCGGCGGCACAACTGCGCAACCTGGAAGAGATCTTTGATACCAACGTCCTGGACCGGACGGCTCTCATCCTCGACATCTTTGCCCTGCATGCCAACACCAAGGAGGGCGCTCTGCAGGTCGAACTTGCCCAGTACGTCTACCGGCTGCCCCGCCTCACGCGGCGGTGGACCCACCTCTCCAGGCAGGCTGTGGGCGGCGTGGGACTTCGAGGCCCCGGCGAGACCCAGCTCGAGTCGGACCGACGGGACATCAGGCGGCGCATGACGCGGTTGAAGCAGGAACTGGAGGAAGTGCGCAAGCAGCGCGATCTGCGCAGAAGCCGCCGTCGGCTACGTGGTCTGCCCGTCGCGGCCATCGTGGGCTATACCAACGCGGGCAAGTCCACGCTTTTGAATCGCCTTACGGACGCCGACGTGCTCGTAGAGGACAAGCTCTTTGCCACGCTGGACCCCACCACGCGCAAGGTCGAGCTGCCCAGTGGAAAGGAGATCCTCTTCACCGATACCGTCGGATTCATCCAAAAGCTCCCCACCCAGTTGGTGGCCGCCTTCCATGCCACCCTGGAGGAGGTTCACGAGGCGGATATCCTCGTGCACGTCGTCGACATCCAGGATCGAAACCTGCTGCAAAAGGTGGACGCCGTGAACGACGTCCTGCAGGAAATCGACGCCAGCGACAAGCCCACGATCATCGCGTTGAACAAGATCGACCTCATCGATCCAGAAGTGGTGCTGAACGAGGAGAAACATCCCTTCGCCATGCAGAACAACCCGGTGGGAGAACTCCAAAGGCAATACAGACACGTGATCCCCATCTCGGCAGAGCAGGGGGTAGGGATCGAGGATCTGCTGGTCACCCTGGAGGAGATGCTGCTGGAGGAGATGGAGGATGTGGACCTCGTCATCCCCTACAAGGGGAGCAACCTACTGGACCTTTGGCACAAGCAGGGCATCATTGAGCGGGAAGACTATGCCCAGGACGGCATTCACGTGCACGGCAAGCTGCCCAAGCGCATCAAGGACATGGTACAGGGGAATATCTAGGCTTTCCTCGACTCAATCAAGCTGAAAGGTATCTATAATCAACGCATAGATATCCTGCTCCACCACTGCTAATGGCTGGTTGGCCAGCGGGTAATTGCGGAAGCTCAGCTCCACGACGCGGTCTTCGACGGTCAGGTAGAACGCCCAATAGATAGAATCAAACGAAAAGTACCTGACCCAGAATGCGGGCTGACCAGCCACAATGTGGTGCCCCACTTTATCCTCCTGAATTGCTCCCTCCTCAGTTACCGGCAACGACCCCGTGGGTCGATCTCGGTCTTTGGCCTCCTTCCAACGCTTGAGGACGTAATCCCGTGTCCACGATTCCGCGTCCAGCCCCTCCAAGTTCTCAAAAGTGCGCACGGTCAATCGGTAGGCCTCGCCATTGTACGACCAGTCCGCGTCGCCTGGTTTGATCCACACGACGGGGCCATTGACGCGAATCTCGGTCGCCGCAGGCAGCTCCGGATCGATCGCTTCCACCTGGGCATTGGCCGGATACTGAAACGAGAAGCCGGAGCCGTCGTAGGTCTGCAGGGATATAGCAAAAGGCAAAGGGGTCTCCTTCGGCGACGGAGGGGCATATTTGGGCCGTGGCTCCTCGGATGGCGTCGCCGTCGGTGCCGGCGTGAAAGTCGAGGGAGCAGACACCGTCGTGGGGCGGGCCTCGCCGGGCCACCAATCAAAGTACTGATCCCAGGCGATGTGGCCGTAATTGCCGAACCACCCCGGCGCCGGGGTCAGTTCCTCCACCACCTGCTGTGGCTCGCCAGCCTCCAGCGGCACAAGCCACAGGGAAGCGCGATCCTCGGCGTCAAAGCGGGCGAAAAGCAGGTGCGAGCCGTCGGCCGACCACAGGGGACATTCGTCGCGGTAATCCGAATCATCGGTCAGTTGCTCGGGCTCCCCACCATCGGCGCCGACCATCCAGAGCCTGCGGCCCATCATGGTCTCCCGAGCCGCCTCCCCGCCCACCAAATCTTCCTCTTCGGCCATCGCTGAGTAGGCCAGATGGGTGCCATCCGGAGACCACGCGGGGGAGAGGACTGCCACATCCTCGGAGGTGAGGTAAGTGACCTCCTCAGCCTCAGGCTGCACGACTGCGACGCGTTTGTTGGTCCAGGTCGTCCGCCCGGCGCCCGCCACGACGGCGACGCGGGGGCCAGTGGGAGCCGCCGCCACAAAATCACGGTGAAGGAGGACGGCATCGACCAACCGTATCGGCTCGCCCCCATTCGCGGGCAGGGCGTAGAGGGGAACGCCATCGGCCAGCATCGAGGCCGAGAGCATGTCTCCCTGCCAGAACAGGACGTGTTCGCCATCCGCAGCCCAGCCACAAAGATAAACCATCCCTCGCTGCGGCACCCCACTGACATAGATCTCCTCGGACTCGCCGCCCTCTGCCGGGACGATCCACAACCCCTGATAACTCGGCGGACCAGCGCTTTCCCCCGCCTGCCGTGGATGCTCAAGCAGGGTATGGGCGATGCGGGTGCCGTCCGGGCTCCAGGCGATATCGCCGACGCTGCGCTGCTGCTCCGGGGGCGGCGTCAGCGGATCATCCCGAACCTCCCGCACCAGCGCCTCCGACTGTTCCGCATCCGCGCCCTGGACGTGCAGTTCGCCATTAGAGGCATCCACGTAGGCCAGATGATCTTCCGTCGGTGACCAGGCAAAGGCCCCCACGGGGCGCCCTTGGTTTGCCTGGCGGGAGATTTCGCCATCCGCTCGCATGATCCAGACGCGATTAAAATCTCCCCGGCGGAAGGCCAGCCACTGCCCCGAGGGCGACCACCGCGGCTCGCTGTTGTGTCCATCCGTGGTCAGGCGCTGCGGCTCCCCATCGGGCAACGCCCTGACCCACACGTCGCCCCCCTGAACGTAGGCCAGGCGTCCCAAGCGGGACTCGTGATGGGCCACTTTGGTGGCCAGTTGAGATTTCTCCGCTTCCAGCGCGGTGATGGTCGCCTCGGCCGCCGGTGTGGTCTCGACCGCCAGGTCGAGCGTGCCCCCACAGGCGGTGACCAGCAATAGAGTCAACAGCAGTGACGCTGAAAGTATCAGATCCGCTAACCGTTTCATACCGAAACCTCCCCAACTGGCGTTTGACCAATATTCCCCTTTTTCGATAGCCAGTATATCACATAACGTGTAACGCCGTATGACGGGAGGGTAA
>JAYENT010000100.1:0-33455 GCA_034722245.1 Chloroflexota bacterium | reverse complement strand
CGTCGGGGAAGTCAATGGAGATCGTGTCCGTCCCCCCTGTCAATAGGTCGTTCGTGGTGAACTCTATCGTGTACTTTGCAGCCGCGCCAGCCGTCGCGGGATCAACCGTAACCTGCGGCTCGCTGACCTTTGTCAGCTCTACATCGGCGCTCGCTGGCAGGGCCATAAAGCTCAACAGCAGCGCCAGCACGGTCAATACTATACTGCTTCTTCTCGCAAAAGTTTTCATGATGTTCTTGCCTCCCTCAATTCCTGCTCTTGATCGACTCGCCAACGAAACAACGATGGGGGAGGAAGCGCTCCGCGCTTCCTCTAGCAGTTCCGCGTAGCGGAACTGCACATCTGCTTGTATACTCCGCTTTTTCCTCCTTTCGGGGTCGCCGCCCGGCCCCCTTGCCGCCTCTATACCTCGCCATTCATTCTGAGCCATTATAACACATTTCTGCGCCCTTTGCAAGTGCCTACCATCAATTATGCGTGAAATATGGCCCATGGCACTTGACAGGCCTTCAGCCCTATAGACAGGGGCACAGGGCACATTTATGTAAAGAGCCATGACTATTTTATGTCAAGGTAAGCCCCACTGTGCCCTTTTACTATGCTTTCCCTTTTCCCGCACTTTACTCGAGGGCTAATATAACACATAGCAAAAAGGTTGTCAAGTGCGAGTGAGGCAGCCGCGAAGCGGCTGCCTTTAGATGACGAATGTGCCCTACCTATAGAGACGGAGAAACGGCTGCACCAGGTATCCTCTATAATATATGACGCCCGGGGGCGGAAAAAGTTACGGGATACATCCCCGGGGTGAGGCATGTTGCCCCACGCAGGGCTGAAGCCGCAGCGCTACATAGCTACGCCCCGTCAATGGGGCTTGTCCACTGTTGATGCATGGGCACCATCAGAAGCCCGCTTGAGCGGGCGCAACTTGGTAGCACAGGCATTTAATGCCTGTGCGCGGGCGGGGGTGAGGCATGTTGCCCCGCGCAGGCGGCGCCGCGGTGCGAGATATGCCCGTAAGATCTCGCCCTTTTACCGTGGTTAGGGCCACCTGCGGTGGCCTCGCAGAATGGCTGCGCCATTCTGCACTTTTGGTGTAAGATTTCACACTTTCACCGTGGTTGTATAGTGGGGAAACCGCAAGCGGCTTCCCTTCGTCGTAGCGACGAAGCGTTTGCTTCGTCGTTGGTCTTGCATGGCGAGCGGTCGCGGAGCCGACGAGAAACCTTTGGTTTCTTTGGCAGTTTGGCTTCGCCAAACTGCACAGAATACGTAGCGACGAAGCGTTTGCTTCGTCGTTGGTCCCACATGGCGAGCGGTCGCGGAGCGGACGCTCCGCGCTACATACGAAAGGAGGCACGATGAAACTGGGGCAGTGGGTGCTGAAGCGCTTCTTTGCGCAGGCGGTGGACGCACGCGTCCGCCAGGCCGTGGAGGCCCGGGACGACGGCTATTGGCGTCCCCTGGCCGCAGCGGACGGCACGGCCCGCCAGTGGCACGAGGTGCGCGAGCAACTTCAGGAGATCGCCGCCCTGTGCCGCGAGAACCCCCTGGCCGCCCGCCTGGTGGGCATGACCACTGACTTTGTCATCGGGTCCGGCGCCCACCTGGAGGGGCCGCCCTTTGCCCAGCGCTTCTGGCACCACCCCCTCAACCACATGGACACCCGCATCTACGCCTGGTGCCGGGAACTGTCCCGCGCGGGGGAGTTATTCATCGTGCTCTCGCGCAACGCCGTGGACGGCATGAGCTACGTGCGAGAGATCCCCGCCCTGCAGATCGACCGCATCGACACCCACCCCCAGGATCGGGAGCGCGAACTGCGCTACCACCAACTCACCGACGACGTGGAGGGGCGCTGGTGGCCCTCGGCGGAGGGGACGGAGGGGCAGTCTCAGGAGGCGGACCAGGTGGTGCTCCACTATGCCATCAACCGCCCCGTGGGCGAGGTGCGGGGCACCTCGGACCTGGCCCAGATCGCCGTGTGGCTCAAGCGCTACGATTTCTGGCTGGAGGATCGGGTGCGCATCAACCGCTACAAAAGCGCGTACTTGTGGCACGTCAAGATCGACGGCGCCCTGCCCGGCACGTTGGAGGCCAAGCGCAGCCAGTACAGCACGCCGCCGTCGCCCGGGTCCATCATTGTCACCGACGGCAGCGAGGAATGGGAGGCCGTGCAGCCGCGCATCGACGCCGGCGACGCCGAGGCCGACGGCAAGGCCCTGCGCCTGATGATCGCCGCCGGGGCCGGCGTGCCCCTGCACTTTTTGGCCGAGGGGGAATCGGCCACCCGGGCCACGGCCCGCGAGATGGGCATCCCCACCTATCGCCACTTTGCCCATCGCCAGTACGTCTTTGCGCGGCTGCTGGAGGACGTCATCGAGACCGCCGCCCGCCGCGCCGGGCAAGAGATCGAGGTGGAGGTGGGGTTTGAGTCGGTGGGGGAATGAGAAAGCGCCTTGCGCTTTCTCATTCCCTTGGCAGTTTTGCTTTGCAAAACTGCATGCGTACCAGCACCTGCGAATCAAATTCGCAGGCTGCTGGGCCAGGCTACGCTGGCCTCCAAACCTGCTGAAGGCAGGTTGGGAGGATGCCACGCATCTTGCCTCGCTCACACCGCGACCCTGCTACGTATCGGCCTGTTTTCAACAGGCTTTTTCCTCGTAGACCCGGGATTTATCCCGGGGCGGGGCCAAACTGCAAGGGGCCCGTTGCCCCTCGTTTGTCGCCCAGGGCTGAACCCGAGAGAGTGCTTCGCACTCCCTTTAGCAGCGGTCTGCAATTCTAACTTTCATGAGCCTGTGGCCTTTAGGCCCAGGTGCCTGAGGCTTTGGAGCTCGTCGTCCCCTCCAAGGGTGCGGGAAGCGCCAAGAGCGCCAGGCGGTGCGCCGCCTGCCTCACCCCGGGGATGCGGCGAGCCCGCGCCCAGGGCTAAAGCCACTGGGCTCAGAATACAAAGCCCTCTTACGAGGGCTGAAGAAGCCTCGGAGAGGCTTTGCACCATGAGCCTGCGGCCTTTAGGCCCAGGTGCCTGAGGCTACAAACAAGATAAAAGAAACAACGAAAGGAGGAGAATCCACCATGCCAAAAGAGAGAATCCGCGTCACCCTGGGAACCCTGGGCCCCGCCCTGGAGGTGGTGCTGATCGAGGCGGGGACGGCCAACGGCCTGACCTTTGCGCCCGATCTGCTGGCGCGCCACGCCGACCTGTTTGAGGGCGTGCCCTGCTTCGCCGACCACGGCTCCCTGACGGACGTGGGCCGCGCCGGCGGGCGCTCCATCCGCGACCTGGTGGGCCTCATCGAGGACGTGCACTATGACGCGGCCAACGCCCGTTTGGTGGGCACTTTGTGCCTGAGCCAGAGCGCTGGGTGGATCGTCCCCCTCATCGAGGAGTTCGGCGAGCGCCATCGCCTCTTTGGCCTCTCCGCCGACATGTGGCTCACCCACGACGGCGAGACTGTGACCGAGATCCAATCCGTCAACTCGGTGGACGTGGTCGTGCGCCCGGCAGCGGGGGGCCGGTTTCTCAAGGATCCTGGGGAATATGCACAGCCTATTCCCCAGGATGGGAGCCCATTCCCATCCCCATCCCATCATAGTGAAGGAAAGGAGTTTCGAATGAGCGCCAAACAAGCAACACGCGTACAACAGCAGGAGGGGTTGGAGGTCGCCGTGGCGCCCCCGCCCGACGACGAGGAGCAGCGGGAGTCTGTGCCCGCGGAAGACAAAGCCACGACGCAGTCCAACAGCGCAAAGCAACTGCTGGAGCGCCGCCTCAGGGACTGCGCCCTGCCGCCCTCGGTGAAGGATCTGGTGCGGCGCCAGTTCTCGGGCGATCCGGAAGAGATCGACGATCTGGTGGAAAGCCACCTCACGGCCTACGCCGACGCCGTGGCCGGCAGCAGCATCCGCAACCTGGGCCACATCCTGCACATGGAGACGGGGCTGGACCGCATCGAGCTGGCCTTTGAGCGGCTCATGGGGCTGCCGCCGGATCCCAAGCGGGGCACGCCCGCGCGCCTGTCGGGCATCCGCGAGATGTACGACCTCCTCACCGGCGACTATGACCGGCACGGTGTCTATCGCGCCGAGCGGGTGCGCTTTGCCAACGCCACCACGACCACCATGGCCCAGATCACGGCCAACGTGCTGAACAAGGTGCTCCTGCGCGCCTACGAGCGGCGGCCCATGTGGTGGAAGCCCGTGGTGCACGAGGAGGATTTCCCCAACATGCAGGACGTCAAGTGGATCACTCTGGGCGGCTTTGACGATCTGGACACCGTGGCCGAGGGCGACGCCTACACGGAAAAGGCCTGGGACGACGCCTACGAGAGCTCCTCGTTCGTCAAAAAGGGCAACTATATCGGGCTGACCCTGGAGATGATCGACCGCGACGACGTGCAGGCCGTGCGCGCCCTGCCCCGCAAGCTGGGTCTGGCCGCCAACCGTACCCTCAGCGCCGCGATAGCCGCCATCTTTACCCAGAACGGCGGGGCCGGGCCGGTGCTCACCGATGGCGACAATCTCTTCCACGCCAACCACAACAACGTGGGCACCAGCGGCCTCAGCGCCACGGCCTGGGACGCGGCGGTGCAGGCCATCTACAAGCAGCAGGAACTGAACTCGCAGAAGCGGCTTGGCCTGCGTCCCCGCTACTGCCTGGTACCCATTGACCTGGAAAAGGTGGCCCTGGACATCTTTACCACCGACCTGCAGCCTGGCGTGGGCACCAACGACCCCGCCATCCGGCGCAGTTCGCAGAACGTGATCACCGTGCCCGAGTGGACCGACGCCGACGACTGGGCCGCCGTCTGCGATCCCCTGGACGTGGAGGGCGTGTGCGTGGGCTATCGCTACGGGCGCAGCCCCGAGCTGTTCGTGGCCGACAACCCCCTCATGGGCTCCATGTTCACCAACGACGAGATGCGCATCAAGGTGCGCTTTGTCTATACCGTGGGCGTCGCCGACTATCGGGGGCTGTATAAAGCGAATGTGGGATAGGATCACTGGGTAAACCCAGTGATCCTATCCTCGGAGAATGGCTAACGCCATTCTCCACAGTATTTGTTTTCTGAGAGCCTGAAGGTTTGGCACGCCACAGGTTCCGGCTCCTTTGATCGCCAGGATATGCGCTTCAGCGAAAGAAAGGGGCTGGCCAAGACCTCTGGGATCTGTGCGAAAGTAGTTTAGATCAGTAGTCGCTCCTCGTCCGCGCAGGTGTTCCTAGGACTGCAGAATGGCGTTGCCATTCTGCAAGGCCACCGAAGGTGGCCCGACTAGCCGCAAGGCCTGTGCAATGAGACTTTAGTCCATGCACCATCGAGGCGCTGGTGGCCAAAGGCCAATGAAGTCAAGCGCTGAGGCGCTTCGCGCCGGGCGTCGACCTGCGTCGACGCGCATACCCAACAACAAAGGCTGCACTTCAGGTTATCTTCCAAGTATAGCAAACCCATCTAACGGAGGTGAGAACATGTTTTGGGAGAATCCCGTGATCCAAGAAGCGCTGCGCGCCATCGCCATCGCCATACTGGTGGCCCTGTTGGGGCTGCTGGGCTACGACACCAAGGTGGCCAAGCCGCGCCAGGAGCGCATCGTCAAGAGCGTGAACGTCTATCTGCAGGACGACGGTCGCCCTAGAAAGAAGGGCGAACGCGCCGTGCGCCTGCACAACCAACGGTAAACCCGTAGTGGCGGAGCGTCCGCTCCGCCACCTTCATGGTTCTACGTTCCAGGACGAAGCGACGCTTCGTCCCTACAAATCAAGAAATGAGGAGGTATCATGGAAGTATCCAGCGAAAAGATCGTCATCGAAGCGTCGGGAGAACTCAGCAGCGAGATGGGCGCCTGCGTGAACCACGCGGCCGCCGTGGGCGGGTTCTACGTGCCCCAGATGGCCAACGGCTCGTTGCCGGCGGCCTCCGCCGTGGAAGGCATGATCGTCTATGACACCACGAACAACAAACTGGTCTTCTCCAACGGCACCGCCTGGGAGACCGTGACGTCAGCGTGACCGTAGGGCGGAGCGTCTGCTCCGCCACCGTGGGACGAAGCAACGCTTCGTCCCTACAGAAACATACAAGGAGAAAACCTATGTCCAACCTGACCACCCTCACCGCCCGGGTGGCGGCGGACCTCAAGGACGCCGCCCACGCCACCTGGAGCGCCGAGGAGATCGCTCAGCAGATCCGCCGCGCCCTGCAACTGTACAACGAGGTGGCGCCCCGTCGCCTGGCGGGCACCCTGGACACGGTGGCGGGCCAGCGCGAGTACGACCTGTCCTCCCTGCCGAACCTGGCGGACGTGGTGGACGTCCACTACCCCTACGACGTCACCGATCCACCCTACCCGCCCCACCGCGCGCCCTGGCGCCTGCTGGACGCCAGCACCCTCTACCTGGAGGTGGCCGTGGCGCCCAGCGGGGCTGCCGGCGAGACCATCCGCGTTTTCTACACCGCGCCCCACACCATCGACGGCCTGGACGGGGCCAGCGCCACCACCCTCCCCGCCTGGGGAGAGCACCTGGTGGTGCTGGGGGCCACGGCCTACTGCGTGCAACAGCGGGCCCAGGCCGTCACCGGCACCGTGACCGTCTCAGAGCGCACCCCCGATCAACTCGCCGCCTGGGCCGAGGCGCGGCGGGCGGCCTTTCGCCGGGAACTGGCCCGTCTGCGGGCCCACGCCGCGCAGGTCGGCAGCGCCCGCGTGGCCTGGGGAGGTGGGGTATGAGCCTGCTCAGGGCAGCGGTGGAATCCTATGATCCGCTTGCGCACACGGCCAACGTGCGCCCACTGGCGCATCCGGCCTCTTTGCTGGTGGACGTGCCCGTGCTGGGCAACTGTGCGGGCGATCTCCTCGTCGAGGGCGCCACGGTCCTGGTGCAGCTCTGGGACGACGCCGGGGCTGTGGTGCTGGGCCCCTTTGGGAATGGGGCGCCATGAAGTACATCACCGAGAGCCTCCTCGCCGCGGCCCGCTCGCTGCAGGGCGTGCCCGCCGTCACCGTCACCGCCATAGACGACCGCCTGCGCTGGGTCGTGCACCGCCAGGGGGAGGCCAGCGCCCCCCAGACGAGCATGGTCTGCGACGGCAGCCGTATCGTGCGCGTGCGCTCCAACGCCGCTGGGGAGATACACCACGCCACAGTCAGCGATCCCGACGACGCCGGTCAGTGGGTGAACTGGATCCCCCTGCGCAGCGACGCCCTGCCCGACGCCGACGTGGCCGTCTCCCACGTGGCCGGGGGCGGCTTCCGCATATTCTACCAGGCAGCGGGGAACGAGGTGCGCTGGCTGGGCTCCTCCGACGGGACGTCGTGGACCTATATGGGCGTCTGCGCGACGGGCTTCACCCAGGCGCCCCGCCTGGCCGCCGCGGACGAGTACCTGGTGACCATGGAGGCCGAGATCGCCGTGCACCACAAGCCCTGGGGTGGGGGATCGTGGACCCGGGTCAGCACGTGGGGCACCATCGGCGCGCCACGGGACGGCGTGGGCGCCTGTTACAACACCGACACGGAGACGCTGCGCCTCCTCTGCTGCTCCGGACGCCGCCTCTACACCGTGACGTACGACACCGCCGCCAACACCTGGTCCGAGTGCCACTATCTTCGTCCCGGGGGTTCGCAAGTGGCCCCGGCCGACGCCCGGCCCCACGATCCCGACGTGGTGGAGGCCGAGATGTACGGCGAGAATATGTTCATCGCCACCTGGATCGACGCCCAGGAGGGCAGCCCCGACGCCTGGGGGCAGCCCGTGGCCATGACCAGCCTCGACGGCGTGCATTTCGGCAGCGCCGTGCCCCTGGACGCAGCCGCCACCGATCAGGCGCGGGTGGCCCTGGCCCTCAACGCCAGCACCCGCCACGTCTACGCGGGCCACGAGACCACCATCCTCCGCACCAAGACCTACTACCCCACCGACGAGACCATGCGCTCGGGCCCCCTGCCCGTGGCCCGCTACCGCCGCGCGAGCGAGCGGCACCGCCCCTCCCGCCTCCACGTGGAGGTGATCGATGCGGAGGACACCGCCTGTTTCCGGCGGCTGGCGCGGCTGGACCTGGCGCGGGGCTACGTGACGTCGGAAGGGACGGAGTCGATTTCGCTGGAGCCCCACTATATCCTCTCCGCGCGGCGCACCGTGGGGCGGGACGGCGGCCGCCTGATCGTCGGGGCCACCGACGGCTTTGGCCTGCTGCGTCTCTGGTCGCCCCAAGGGGCCATCACCTGGACGGACAGGAGCGCACGCTGGCTGTTAGCCGAGATCTGCGCGCGGGTGGGCGTGGGCTACAGCGACGACGGCCACAGCGCCCTGGCCCGCACCTTTAGCACCTACACCATGCCGCCCCACCACGACGGCCTGCAGGAGGTGGGCGCCCTGCTGCGCCTAGCGGGCTGCGTGGGCGTCTTTGACAACAACGGCGACCTGAACCCCATCCACTGGGCCGACTATGCCCCCTCCGCCTTTGAGGTGGCTGACGTGGGCGACGCGGGGGAGTTGCTGGAGGGGGCCTTTGGCCCCGGCGTCCACGAGGTGACCTCGGTCTACGTCGCCTCGGAGGCCCACGCCGCCCGCGACGAGAACGTATCGGCGGCCATGGCCCAGGGGCTGCGGCTGCACCGCAACGTGTCTGACGGGCGCATCCCTTCCCAGGCGGCGGCCGAGGACGTGGTGGCCCTCCTGCTGGGCATGCACGGACTCGCGGGGCGAGAGGGCCGCGTGCTGGTGCCCCTGCGCCCCGAACTCCAGGTGTGGGACGTGGTGTCCCTGACGGTGGACCCCGCCGTGCTGCCCGCGGGCACCGAGCGCGTCATCGTGCGGATCGAAGAGCGGTATGATGCGGTGGCGGGGGAGTATGTAGCTGAGCTGGGGCTGGGTGGAGATATGGCCTAGCCGTATCCCCAGCGCCGTCTATTCATGGCGGCGCGGACGTGCCTCACGCCCCGCCCTGAAGAGGCGGCGTCCGGCGCGCAGCGCCGCTCCGCGCTACGGGAGCCGCACACGGGCCACAAGCACGGGCGGGATCTCGCTGAAGTGGCCCTCCCAGGAGAAACGCCTGCCCTGGGGATGATCGTGCGGGAAGGCGCACTTCTCCAAGAGGATACACGGGCATAGATCCTGGAGGATACCGCTCCGCATAGTCGCAACCGGGCAGCCTTCTGCCCAGATCGAGATACTCTTTCAGCCCATTTGGAGCGCACGATGTTCTTACACACATTTTACGGAACTGCGCACATAACGCTTGCAAGGCACACGGAAATGTCGTATAATGGGGATGCTTGAGCGCCCGGCTGGCGATTGCCTTTGCATCTCTGAAGCGAAGGCTGGCAAGGAATCAGGGGGTGGGAACGTTCGGATGAACTCGGCGAGACGAGTCGTCGCGATATTCTTGGCAGCGCTCGCCATAGTCTTCTATTGGCCCTTTGCCGCTGGCGCAGAAACGGTAGAGGGTGCACAGTTGTTGGATGGACGGGTGATCGTCAGTGAGAAGATCCCCGAGCCAGAGCGCTCTGCCAGCCTGGTGGTGCAGGCCACCTCATGGTCGGGGGCCTCGTACGATTATATTCTTAGCCTGACCAACCTCTCCCCCTGGCACATGCAGACCGTCCAAGTGCTCGACCGGTACCTTCCAGAGGCCCCAGAGCAAGAGGAAATCGATCAAGAATGGGTGCTCGACCCCCTTGCGCCGCGTGATTCGGCGGCCTTTGTCTTCTCCTTCCCCAACGGCCCCCTGGAAAATGGTTGCCACCAGATCGAAATCAGCTTGGCAGAAGAGTTAGGCATCGTCCTCATGGATTGTAACGAGCCGGGGGCGGTCACCATATGGGATGTCTCACTAAGCGAGGAGGTGGGCTCCTATCTTCCTCCCCCGCCGGAAGAGGCGCCCAGAATCCGCGCTATCCCCCAAGGGACGTTGAGCCGCCTTGAGGGAGAACCTACCGGCCCGAGCAAACTGGGCCTCCACGTGACCCGCAACAGTTCCCCAGAGATCATGGAGTTTGTGCGGGAGGTTCACCCGGCCGTCATCGTGGCCGTGGGCGACGTGGGATGGCTCTCCGACGTGAAAAAGATCTCGCCTGAAACGATCACTATGGGCCGCTTCAAAGAGGGAGAGCAAAAGTTCACAGGGGATCCTCAGGAGCGAGCACGTCAGTTCGTGGATGAATATGCATCGCGCTACTTGGACAACCCCGGCGTAGACTATTGGCTGGGGTGGAACGAGCCGGTGTTCGACGGACTGGAGGACGTCAAGTGGTATGCCGCTTTCGAGGCCGAGCGGACGATAGCCATGGCTGAACTGGGGCTGCGCGTCGCCGTGGGGAACTTTTCGGCGGGCACCCCGGAGCCAGAGGAGTTCGAAGCCTTCCTGCCCGCGCTATCCGCCGTGCAGGAGCATGGCGGCGTGTTAGCAGTGCACGAATACTCGGCCCCCACGATGCGGGATGGCGTGGAAGCGAAGTTGCCGGGGCTTGAGCCACTGCCTCAGCACGGCACGCTCACCCTGCGCTATCGCTACTGGTACACGAACTATATCTTGCCGCAAAACCTGGATGTCCCCCTGATCGTCACCGAGGCCGGCGTCGATGGCGGCGTTCTGCCACCCCAAGGCGTGGAACTGAAAGGCTGGCGCGATTTTGACAGCACGGTGACAGCGCTGGACGATCCCCTCTCCGTGCAGACGCCAGAAACGTATCTGGAACAACTGGACTGGTACGACGATCAGCTGCGGCGCGATCCCTACGTATATGGCTTCGCCCTCTTTAACGTGGGCGATAGCGATGGGCAATGGGCCAGCTTTGACATGACCGAGCATCTCCCCGACCTTGCCGAATTGGTACAAAGTAAGGGGTAGCGCCCCAAGCGAGGACATTGCAGCGGGCTCTCAGGCGAGGGCCCGCTTTTTTGGTGCCACGATCACCTTCCCCCATTAGCGGGGCCACCGGCCGGCCAGGTCCGGCAAGTCGGGAAAGGGGGCGTGGGGTTCGCGCTGGTACCAGTAGGCCACCGACGAGATGTCGTCCGTCAGGGGCTCGAATTTGCGGTTCAGATACCATCCCAGCGCCTGCAGGGTTACCCGCAACTGCGACTGGAACCGTATGGGATCCATGACGTGCCAGCGGTAGAGGCCATGTTTGGGCACCTCTCCCGGCTCCTTGCGATAAAGGGGATACCCCAAAAAGGCCGTGGAAAAGGTCTCTCCGCCAAACCCCCAGGCGCCCCCAAAATAATCCTCCGTGCCCGTGCCGCAGATGGTGGGAAACTCGTCATCGCCGTCCATGTAGAACTTTATTTCTCCTTCTCCCCACCAACCATTGGAGAACTGGTTCCAGCCAACCACGGTTCCCACATAGTGCCCCCGTCCGCGCACGCCATCCAGAATGGTATGCTCCGGACACCTGCGGGTTGTGGTAGACCTGCGCCACTGGGCGTGGAAATAGCCCGCGTCCTCTGGAACCTCCTCGTCTAGGGCATAGGTGATCTGGTAGAAGAACCCCTCGATGGGCTCCCAGTATCCGTTCTCGATGGTGATGCGCGCGTGCTCGCGAAAGGGAAGGGGCCAATAGCTGTTAAAGCCGCCACTGGGATTGACGGCGATGGGAAGGGAGGTGACGTTGTAGCGCAAGCCGTGAACGTTGGCGAAAAAGTCACCCAGGGGCACCTCTACGGAGGGCGTCTCCTCGCCATCCCAGTACATGCGCAGCACGCAGGATCGATAGGCTTCCGGACGCACCGTGATCCAGATGTGTTGAATGACGCCCGGTCCCTCGATATCGGCCAGCGTGGTCGTGCTCTCTGGCTCCAGCGTGATGCAGGGACGCACCTTCCATCCCTGTCCCAGGCGCGATGCTGCGCTGTCGGCCTCGGGCATGGCACGCGCACCACCCTCCAGAGCACCCGTGGGATTCTCTGCCGAAATCGAGCGCGTTTTGGCGCTCGAGAGAAGGGGGAGACTCCCCAAACCGCCATATAAGCCAAATGCTCGCTCCATCAGTTATACCTCCACGATAGGTTTCCTATAGCCACAGGCGCATTCTAGCGCAAAAAGGGCTTTGACCTCAAACTGAAAGTTGACAGACACAACGTACCCCATATGATGGAGCGGATGGCAAAAATGAGGGAAGGGCAAGAGGATGGCAGTCGTTGAAATATCGTCAGGAGTGTGTGGCTTTACAACGCGCATTGAGGGCTCTGCAGACGCCTCGCTGCAGGTCGCGCTAGAGATCACCAGTGAGTGCTCTCGGATCCAGGATCTCGCACAGCATCTTACGCAGGTCTCGGCCATGGAGGAACTCTTCCAGCCGATCACGGAGACCCAAACCTACCGCGCGGCGGCCAAATGTGGACTACACACCGCCTGCCCCGTCCCCTCGGCCATCCTCAAAGCCATAGAAGTGGCAAGCGGCATGGCCCTTCCGGCCGACGTGCACATGACCATCCACACGAACTAGAGCGCACTATCCCCGGGCTCCCCATAGACAGAGATGGGGCAACAGCATACACCCACCGTACCATCACCAGCGTGGGCCCCCAAAACGGCCGGCACGGCACTTTCGCGCAGACGAGCGATGGTGAGGGATTCCTTCATGGACGCGGCAAGGTCCGCTAACCTCTCCGGACAGCCGGCCTCCATAACCACGACCTCAAGCGGCTCGTCCTCGCCCATCCACTCGGCCATCACCTCGGCCATGCGTTTGTACGCCCGCGAAGAGGTACGCACACGCTCCAGCGCATCGATTTCGCCATCCCGGAAGTAAAGCAGTGGCTTGAACTGAAGCAAGGACCCCATCAGGGCCGCTGCGCCTCCGATACGCCCTCCCTTGTAGAGGTACTCCAGGGTATCCACGACAAAGAGGGTCTTTTGCGCTCCGAGAACGTCGCGCATGGCCTTGGCGGCCTCGGCAAGATCCGCGCCAGACTCCACAGCCTTGACGCCAACCTCCACGGCCAGGAGATGCGCCGCCGCAGCGGACTGGGTGTCCACGATTTCCACAGGTACGTCCACTTCTTTTGCCGCCAACGTCGCGGAGTTGATTGTGCCGCTGATCTTTGAAGAGAGATGAACCGACAGAATACCCTCGACGCCCTCTGCTTCCAACCTCGAATAGACCTCTCGAAAGTCTCCAGCGGACGGCTGTGACGTCTTGGGCAGAGGGTCGCTATGCGGCAAGCGCTTATAGAACTCTTCAGGCCCCATATCTATGCCTTCGCGATACATCTTGTCATTCATATTTATGTAAAGAGGTACGATGGAGATATGGTGCCTCTCCACATATTCATCCGACAGACCGGCGGTGCTATCGGAAACGATAGCGATAGAAGACATTGGACCTCCTCAAAGCGACGATAAGTAACGGGCGGGCACGGTATAGTAACATCCCACCTTTCCACAGCGTTACAACCCCCGTCTTCATAACAGGTTACGCGAGAAACAAGACCAGAATAGGCGCTGGCCTCGCCATGTCGCGCCCCGCCCTAGAACCCTTCCATGACCGTCAGGTCGACGATACCGCCGGACAAGGCGCTGATGGCCTGCAGAAGGCCCAAGCGGTTCTCGCGCAGTTCCACGTCTTCCGTCATCACCAGCACCTCATCGAAGAATCTGCGGATGAATGGCTGCAGATGCTCCAGCGCCGAGAAAAAGGCGTCCACGCTGTCATCCTCCACGAGCCGCGCCGCGGCCTGCTCATAGACTTGATATAGATCCCGGGAGGGCGATTCCACAAAACGTTCCGGATGCACGGAAAACGTCTCTTCAAAGTCCCGGGTGATGCGTACACAGCGAGAGTAGCTGTCCAATAGCTCCTGCCAATCCTCGCGTGCCAGCCAAGGGGCGAATGCTTGCAGGCTTCTGTAAGCCAAGTAAGGGTCATCTCCGCGCTCGTTGAGGACGGCATCGACCGCATCGTAGCGAAAACCCCCATCCATCAGATAGACCCGATAGCGACGCAGGATGTACTCCTCCACCTCGTCCAATACAGCATCATCCACGCTGACGGGCAGGCCCTCAGCAGCCAGGGAAAGGGCTTCAGGTAGAGCCAAGGCTATCTTTTTCTCTACCAGTAGTTCCAGCAGGCCAAGGGCCGTTCGTCGCAGGCCCCACGGGTCAGCTGCGCCCGAAGGCCGTATGCCCACGGCGAACAGACCAGCGAGGGTATCCAGCCTATCGGCTAGGCCGAGGACCAGACCGGCTCGTCCCCTGGGCAGACGGTCGCCCATAAAGCGGGGCAAATAGTGCTCCTCGACGGCCAGGGCCACCGCATCGCTCTCGCCGGACAACTGGGCATAGTGGCGCCCCATCCGGCCCTGCAGCGAGGTGAACTCGATCACCAACTGAGTCGCTAGATCGCTCTTGCAAAGCGAGGCCGCGCGGCTGGCGACAGCGATCTCCCGTTCGGAACAATCAAGCATCCGCGCCAGTTCCGGCACCAGTTCCTCCAGTCGACGCACCTTGTCCAACACAGAGCCCAGTTCCTCCTGGAAAGTCAGCGTCTCCAAGAGGGGCGTGAACTCTTCCAAAGGCACCTTGGTATCGGCCTCGTAAAAGTAGACAGCATCGTCATAGCGGGCGCGGAGCACCTCTTCGTTACCATGGCGCACGGCCTCCACATCCAGATTGCCGCCGTTGGCCACGGCGATGAAATGGGGCAAGAGCTCTCCTTCCCTAGTCACGGGCAGATAGCGCTGATGCTCTCGCATCACGGCCAGGAGCACAATGTCAGGCAGATGGAGGTACTGCCGGTCAAAATCGCCAAGGATGGGCAACGGATACTCGACAAGGTTGGCCACCTCGTGTACCAGGTCGGGATCCTCCATAAGCTGCCCCCCCACGCTCGCGGCCAGTGCCCGCCCCCGCTCCAGGATGCTCTCCTCACGCGCCTCCACGTCAAGCATGATGCCCGCCTCGTCCATAACATGAGCATAGACAGATGCGGACGGCACGGAAAGCCGCGGTGAATTCCGGGAACGGATGCCACGCGATTCAGGCCCGCTGCGCACCCCGGCGTAGGTGAAGGGAACCACCACGTCATCCAATAGGGCCACAAGCCAGCGGATGGGACGCGAATACTCTACGCCGCTGGCATTCCAGCGCATGCTCTGAGCAAAGTGCAATGATGAAACGACGTCCGGCAGGATATCTGATAGGACGGCGCTGGCGTCGCGGCCCTCCTCACGGATCACGGCAACCACATAGGCCTGTCCATCGAAATCTTGTATCTGCAGATCGGCCACCTCCACGCCCTGGCTGCGGGCAAAGCCCTGGGCCGCCCGCGTGGGCTCTCCTGCCTCGTCAAAGGCCACGTTCGCCGGGGGGCCCTTGATCGCGCGCGCCTCATCCTCCTGGCGCCCCTGCAGGCCCCGCACCCACCCCACCAGGCGGCGGGGCGTGCCCATGACCTCCAGTTCATCGTAGCCCAGGCGCGCCGTGGCCAGCGCATTGCCCAGGGCCCCTTCCAGTTGGGTCACCGCCGCATCGAGATCGGTGACGGGCATCTCCTCACTGCCTATCTCCAGCAAGAAATCATACGGCCCCTCTGTATCCGGCTGCTGAGGCGCGGGCAAGGGGCCCACATCCGGCAAACCCCCTCCGATCCCCAGGGGGTATCCCGCCTCCTCACGCTGCTGGGCAAAGAGATCGGCCACCTGGCAGGCCAGATCGCGCATGCGCACGAAATAACGCGCCCGCTCCGTCACGCCAATGGCGCCGCGCGCATCAAGCACGTTGAAAAGGTGCGAACATTTGAGCACGTAATCGTGGGCGGGCATGACCAGGCCGCGCGACAGGGCGTTCTTGGCCTCCATCTCACACAGATCGTACATCTGGCGCAGGCCGTCCACATCAGCCACCTCAAAATTGTAAGTGCAATGCTCCACCTCGCCGCGAAGCAGCAGCTCGCCATAGGTGACATCGTCCTCCCAACGAATATCGGGGAAGCCCCGCACGCCTTGCAGCACCATGACGATGCGCTCCAGACCATAGGTGATCTCCACGGAGACGGGGTCCAGATCCCGTCCCCCCGCTTGCTGAAAGTACGTATATTGGGTGATCTCCTGCCCATCGAGCCACACCTCCCAACCCAAGCCCCAGGCGCCGAGGGCCGGAGACTCCCAGTTATCCTCCACAAAGCGCACGTCGTGCAAGCGGGGATCGATGCCCAAAGCGCGCAGGCTCTCCAAATAGATCTCCTGGGGATTGCCAGGGTCCGGCTTGAGGATGACCTGATACTGATAGTACTTTTGCCAGCGATTGGGATTTTCCCCGTAGCGACCGTCCGCGGGGCGAACCGAAGGTTCCACATACGCTACGTTCCAGGGTTCCGGACCGAGAACCCGAAGCACAGTGGCCGGATTCATGGTACCCGCTCCCACTTGGACATTATGGGGGTGCCAGAGAAGGCATCCCTGATCCGCCCAGAACGCGTCCAGTCGCATGATCGCCTGCTGAAAATCCATGACCACTCCTCAACTGCAAAACACTGCCTACAATAGGCTACTCACTCTATGGACAAAGAGGCCCTATGTCAAATGATGCGTCCATGGCTACCACGCGTTGCCCCTTTTCTCCAAAGATCCAAAAGGCAAAATGGACTTCTATACGGTTTATGTGCTATAATGGTTATTAGCATTTGTATGAATCTTTTATTAGCATCTCATCTGGCCGCTCTGATCGCATATCATCCGAATCCGTCTATATCGCTCTTTACACCCATAAATCGCGAGAAACCTGAAAGGGCTTCAGAGCGATTACATACTATGTTGCGGGATATAGAGGAGTGCCTGACGACGCTGGGGCTTTCTTCAGCATACGTGGGGCGTCTGCTGCAAGCGTTGGCGTCATCCAGGGCGTTTTGGGGGCATCAGAGCAAAGGGTTAGCCATCTTCCTCGCTCCAGACTCACTCCATGTCCTTCGGCTTCCCTATCGGTTCCAGCAGCAGGCAGCCGTTGGCAATCAGTTTCATATAAGGCCCCTGCTTCCTCTAATCAGCGCCGACGGGCGCTTCTATATTCTAACGTTAGAGCGAAACGTAATCGAACTGCTGCAGGGCACGAGGGAGGGTCTGGATCGCGTTGATTTGCGCGAGGTACCTGAGGATCTTGCACAGGTGTGGAGGGGGAAAGCCCCTTCAGTGCGAATATCCACAGCGGGGAAGGCAAAGGAGATCATCTATCGGCCTGCCATCTTCGCTGGCCCCAAACTTGATGCACGAAAGGAGAATGAGAGAGACATACTCGACTATTTTCGACGGCTGGACAAAGGCCTGAATGGCCTGCTGGACGGCCAGGTACCGCTGGTTCTGGCAGGACGAAAGGGCTATCGCTCTTTCTACAGGAGCATAAACGGCTATCCCTAGCTTATGAAGCAGGGGATACAGATGGAGGAACACGAACCGCTGGAAGGAGATGCCCTCCACCGGCGAGCGCGTGATATAGTAGAGCCTTACTGCCACAGGAAGAGGCGGCGCGCCTGAGCGGAATATGAGCGCCTCGCTAGGAGCGGCAGCGATGTCGTTTCCAACGACGTAGAGGAGGTCGTCCTCGCAGCCTACAGAGGGAAGGTCAAGACGCTCTTCGTTCCCATGGGCCTTCAGCAATGGGGAACGTTTGAGGCTGGAGGGCGCGACGTAGAGTGTCACAGGAAGCCAGAGGCGGGGGATGTGGAACTCTTGGACCAGGCTGCAGGCTATACCTTTGCCAAGGGGGGTAAGGTCTATATAAATGGGCTAAAGGAGGTGCAGATGAAAGATTCGGTGGCTGCCGTTTTCCGTTACTAATGACGGCCGAAAAGTGGGAGCACGGGGGACTTTGTCTTTAGGGATGAACACGATAGCATCTGGCGAGAGACGCAATCTCTGAGGGCAAAAAGCACGAAAAATACATCATCACAAGGAGTACAATGGATCAGGAAGGGAACAGCACACAGCAAGAGATGAATGACCAAGAAAAGGGATTAACAGAAGAGGAGAGGACGGAAGAACACGTAGAGGAAACCTTACAGGCGACCGAGGAGCAGGAAGCCGCCGCCGAGCCGGTGCAAGAAGAGGCTATCGCACAGGAGGCGCCGGAGAAAGAACAGGCTTTGGAGCAGGAAGGCCAAGCGGGGACCTCCCAAGCAGTTGCCGAAGAAGCGGCACCTCCAGCAAAAGCTGCCCAGGAACGCCTTCCCGAAGGAGAGAGCTTTGCCGATCTCCTGGAGGAAGAATACGATTACACGCAAATGCGGCGAAACGAAGTCTACGAAGCCACCATCCTGGCCATCGGTGACAACGACATCGTCGTCGATATGGGGACAAAGCGAGACGGCATTATCCCACCCAAAGACCTAAGCTTTGTGGACGAGGAATTGGTCAAGAGATTGAAAGTGGGCGATCGCATTCCCGTCGCCGTCATGAAAACGTGGGGAGAGGAAGACGGCATCCTCGTTTCTCTGAACAAGGGCCTGCAGCAGGAGGACTGGCTGCGCGCTGAGGAGATGCTGGAGACGGGCGAGGTGATGGAATGTGAGGTGGAGGATTATAACCGAGGAGGCGTTCTGGTTTCCTTTGGGCGCCTGCGTGGCTTTGTGCCCAATTCTCATCTTACCTCCATACCCACGGGATTGCGTGGGGAAGAACTGCGGGAACGCAAGGCGGATCTGGTGGGCACCAAGATGCGCCTGGCCGTGATCGAGGTGAACCAACGTCGCCGCCGACTGGTGCTGTCCAGGCGCGCCGCACAACGTCGGCAACGCCAGGAGCTGTTGGAACAGTTGGAAGAAGGACAGGTGCGAACCGGCGTGGTGCGCAACCTCGTCGATTTTGGCGCCTTTGTGGATCTGGGCGGGGTGGACGGCCTCGTGCACATTTCGGAGTTGGCGCATCGCCACGTCACGGATCCGGCCGAGGAGCTGAGTTTGGGCGAAGAGGTCGAGGTCTATGTTTTGAGCGTGGATCGAGAGCGAGAACGCATCGCCCTGAGCCGCAAAAAGTTGCTGCCCGACCCATGGGACAGCGTGGTCGAGGAAATAGAGGAAGGCGATGTCATCCAGGGTACAGTAACCAGCATCGTGGGCTTTGGCGCCTTTGTGCGCATCCATGAGGGATTTGAGGGCCTGGTGCACGTCAGCGAGATGCCCTATGGGGAGGCCTCCCTGTCAACGCTCGAGCCGGACACGGAAGTGACGGTACGTGTGCTGAACATCAACCACGAGAAGCAGCAGATTGGCCTCAGCATGCGCGATATTGAGGAGGAGCCAGAAGCCAAAGAAACCGAAGCCGAGCAAGGGGAAATAGAAGAGGCTGAGGCGGCAGAAGGCGGCGAGCAAGAGGAGAAAACTGAGGAAGCGGAAGAGGCGGAAGCACTAGAAGAAGCAGCAGAGCCAGAAGAGGAAGCGGATAAAGACCGGGATTGGAGCGACGTCGGCGACCTTGACCAGGAAATCCTTTCGCACATTCGGGAGGATTAACACGCGCCTCCACCCTAGCAGTAGCCCTTGGCGATTCTTCGAGGAGAGCCCTCACGTTGGTATGGATGCGCCTCCACGGAGAATCGCTATCCTCCTCTATGGGCAAGGAGACTGCTGCACCTTGTCCTCCTTGTGCAGGATGAAGCGCCCATCGGCAGCAGGCCTATACGCCATAGCGCCCTGCGGAACGCGCGTGTCCACGACCAAATAGCCCCGGTCCATGTACTGCCAGATCGTCTCGAAAGGCGCGGCACCCGGGATCCACTTTTCGGCGATGACCACCCCATGCCCTGGCAGGACAGTAAAGACCACCTGCCGCTGATCCTCAGGATTTTGCAACGCCTCGGAGTGTGCAAAGGCATCCTTGATGCCCCGCGCCTGGGCGTCCGAGCCGCACGTCACCGGATAAGCATAGTAGGGAGGGGACAGCGACACATATTCCACGTGCTCTGGATCGTAGGCGGCCACACCTCGATGGCCGTGCAGTTTGGAACGCACCACCGGCACGCGTCCGCCCACCTCCCACACCGGGTCTAGGGTGATGAAAGGCAACGCGCTATCCATCCCGATCATCTCTACAGCCTCGGACGAAGGCGGACGGTTGGCCTCCCCCTCCACACGGCGCACCAAAGCCCCTTTCTCATCGTCCCTCACGCCTATAATCACGGCCAGATCCTCATAGCTGATCTTGCCCTTGTTTACCGGGCTGGCGCTGCCCGTGATAGTGGCAATCAAGGCATCAAGCCGCGGCTCCCAGGTGGAGAAGCATCCCTCGCTGTACTGATCGGCCACGGCGTCGCCCACGGCGGGCACTTGCACCAGATCGGCTATGCGAATCATGGAGCTGAAAAAGTTCCGCTCGTTCAACACCTCGCTGGCCCTACACATGGCATCGGGGGTGGACAAGCTAGCCCACACCTCGCGCGGCACGGGGGGCTCCACATATTGATGCTGGGCCACTCCCTCGGTGCTTACATCGGTGACGATGCGCATCACAATATCGTCGTAAAAGGCCTCCAGATCCTCGGCTCCGCTGCGAGGATAAGCGCCAACAAGGTTGAAATGATACAAATCCTCCGGCTCATCGTCGCCTATCAGGAGCATCACGCGCAGGCTCTTGGTACGGGCCTGAATGAGACGCTCCAGAGCCAAGATGGGCCCCGCGCGACGGCCCTGCTCCAGGAGAACGTCACAGGCCCCGGCGGCAAGGCCAGGAAAACGGAGATCATCGGGGTCGGGAGGATCCTTGGCCAAGGCCTCTTCAAGGCGGGACCAAAGGGAGCACAGATGCTCGCGGGTTACCTGCACCAAGGTGTAGAGCGCGGGCAACCTCTTCAGATGATATCGCCTGCGGGCCGTGAACAGCAGCGCCCGCCGCCACGGCAGAGGCTCCTCAAAGGGGGCGCTGGTGATGAGAACGTCTGTGTCGTCCCGAGGCACAGCATGCACCCTGTGTCCCAAACGCTTGAACGCTTGCTTTAGACCTTCAACCATCTTCTCAAGCAGGGGCGTTGAGGGCCCCAGATCGAAAGCGACGGATATCTTTTTAAGCCACGTATGAACGGGCCGGTCGCCCAGTATAAGAGCGCTCATGATCCCAATGCTCCTTCTACGCTGCACACCTCTTCATATCTCATTTGGTCACCACACGACACATCCCTAAGTTGCTCTTGACCTTCTAACGCCCCTATCGCGCCCCCAAGCTCGAGCACGCGACCCTGCTCCAACAATTTAACACGACGCGCCGCCAAAGACAAATGGGCACCTTCCCAGCCAGCCACAGGGGCCTGATGCGCCCGATGTCGCTGGAGGTGCCCGTGACCGATAGCACTTGCCTAGTACTACGAGGTGGTTTTGGGGGGAAAAGAGACTTCCGAAGTCTTCAAACCCACCTCAATAACCTGCCTGTTCGGTCTCGTAGACATCCTTTCGGCCAGATAACGCTACTGAAGCAGACTTCGGAAATCTTTCCAAGCAAAGTCTCGTTGTAAAATTAGCTCATGAAGCCGGGGTGGGCGTGGGTTCCGCCTCGAGCAGATCCTCGCGGGCGGTTTCTACCACACGGCGAATGCTGGCCTCGGAGACGGTGACATAGTAGGAAGCATCAGAGGCCTTGACCACATAGCTTCCGTCCTCGGCGTCGTGGGCACCTACGGTAAGGGTGTATTCATCCTCCGTCGTGTTCAGCGTGACCACGGCGTTGGGCTCGTCCAGTCCATAGGAGGCCTTCTCCGTCTTGCTCAAGGGGCGTTTCAACCGCAGATTGGCCACACTGCTCACAACACCGCTTATCTTGGTATCAGAAGCCTGCTCATCCTCTGCCAGATCCTCCAGGGTCCACGCTCCCTCCTCGCCACGAACAAAGGTGAACGTCCCTTGTGCATTCTCCAGCGTCACCTCCACCAACTCCTTCTGGGGCACCGACAGGTAGCTCGCATCCACCCACGAAGAGGCCCGTGCCGTGAGACTCCAGCGCGAGATGGCGTCCGTGAGATAGACCTCTTCCTCCCCCTCCACGCGCACGTGGCTGGCGCTGTAACGGGGGGAAGAACCCACATAGAGCACGCGCTCGTAGCCGTCCTCCGTCTCAAAGACCACCCGCTTGACGAAATTCTCCTCGGCGACCTGAAGCTGTCTGTGGCTGGTCTCGCTGCGCGCCACCAAGTTGTCCGTATCCACCTCTACCAAGCTCTTCAGCACGGGCGTGATACTCGTTGTCTGCACGGGATAGTCATCCGCGTCGGGCAAAACCCATCCGCCAGCCTCCTTACGCATGACGATCTGATCCCCCTTCTCATCCATGATGTCTAGCGAGATGATGCTATCGGCCTCCAGATCAGGGAACAGGGGCTCTGCCTTTTCGCCCGCGCTCGAACGAGGCCAAAAGACGACCACCGTGAGGGCCATCTGAACGAGCAAAATCGCGGCCAGGATCTGATGATGGCGTTTCATGCGTGCACCTCCTCACTGGATATGCTTTTCCCCTGGAGAGGAATCAATTCCATGGCCTTCTGGTTGCGCCGACGATTGTTTATGACTAGCGACAGCACGACGAGGGAAAGCAAAGCGGCTACATAGTTCGCCGCCTCCCAAAAGGATTGGCTGCCCTCACTTAGCGAATAAAGCACGCGTGCAGAAGTGCCACTAGCCCGAATGCTGAGCAGATCCAGATCCTCTGTTGACCAGGCCACGGCATTCTGCAACAGTTTGAGGCTGTTGCGGTAACGTTCGCCGCTGAGACGGTATGACAGATCAAAGACCAGATCGTCGAGGAACTCGGCGCTCCCAATGACGACCAGGCGCGACGTCTGGGGCGAGAACTCGATGGTGGGCGGTATGACCTCCGGCTCGGATGTCTCCGCTCCCTCTTCCTCGGACGGTTCCGTCTCAAAGGGTGAAGGCTCTCCCTTGAAGGCGCTCTCGAATACGCCCTGCACGGCCACGGCCAGAGGGTACGATTCTGTCTCTTCCCCTTGCGGGAAGCCATATTGGGGATACATCTCAAAGTTGGGCTGGATGTTGGGCGCCCCACCCTGCCCCGAGCCCTCCTGCGTCCACGCGCCCGAACTTGAGCGAAGGAAGACTATGACCTCACGCTCCGCGTTCTGGGCCTCGTCCACCGTCACGGGCGAGACCCAGTTGAGAGTCACAGCGGACAGATTGGAGACCAGAGGACTCTCCGTGGCCATGCCATCGGGACGGATATCGACAAAGAAGGGGTAGTCGATGGCCTGAATCTGCCGCACCTGCGTCCGTCCCACCTGGCGGTTGACGACCACGGGGAAGGGCTCATTCTGGGGATCCATGATCAATGAGGATTCCACCGTGATCCCATACTCGGCCAACAGATCCCCGATGCCGCCCTCTATGGGCTGCAGAGCCAGGCCGCCGCTGATCTGATCGGGGACCAGCTCGTAGTGGCTGACAGCGGCGATGACGGAACCACCGCGCATCAGGTATTGATCAATGGCGAACCGATCCTTGTCCGTCATCTGTCGCGGCCCGACAAGCACCAGGACATCCACATCGGCGGGCACCTGCCCCTCGCTCAGATCGACGCTACGCACTTCGTATTCCTGGCCCAGCACCTCGCGCACCATTTTCCAACTGGAGAGAGGCTGCTGCATCTGCCCAAACATATTCTGTGTGGGCGTCTGCGGCGGCGTCCAAAGTCCCACCACCTGGAGAAAGCCGGCCGAGAAGCGCTTAAGGGCCGATTCCAGGGCCGTGCGCACGCTGGCCTCGCTGACCTGCTCACCGAGATTCACCAACTGGGTCTCATCACCCACTTGCAGTAACAGGTAAAAGTAGTAGGTCTGATCGGAAAACAGAGAGGCGCGAATGGGCTGCAGACCATACTGTTCATAGAGCTCGTCGCGCGTAACCTCGCCGCCTGGCTCGGCCGGATCCACCCGCTTGTAGGTGAACTTGCCGTCCGATTGGTGGGCGATCTCGTTGGCCACCTCGTCCACGGTATCTGGCGCGTCCACCAACCACTCAGGCAAGGTATCGGGTGTAACGTAGAGCGTCAACTCGGCGGGCGCCTCCAGCGAGGCCAGCACGGCCTCGCTGCTCTGGAAGCCATAGACAGCCTTCTTGATAGCGCTGGTGAGATCATACTCCAGGTTACGCAGGCGCACATCCACAGTGCCATCGCGCCGAGGTTCCACCTCGATGAGGTCCTGGAAATTGAGCACCTGGCTCTGGTCGCCATATTGGATGAGGACGTCAAAGTAGGCGTTAACGATGGACGTCTCGTAGCGATCCGCCACCTGCAGGGGCGTGGGCCGAATGCCATAAACATCGTTGGCCTCGGCCTCCTTCTCCGGATTTTCCGCCGGATCGATGATCTCCAGCTCCATCTGCCCTCCAGAAGCGATCTCATACTCCCGCAACATGTCGCGCACCGTGGGCACCAGGGGTGCCAACAGCGGATGGGTCTTGGCGCTGAAATATCCACGGATGAGCAGGGGCTCCTCCAAATCACTGAGAATGTTCTTTGTAACCGGGGAGAGACTGTAAGCGCCCTCCTCCGTCAGATCGAGACGCAGGCCATGCAGCGGATAAACCCACACGTTCACGAACACGAGGTTGAGGGCTATCAGGCTGGTGGTAAGGGTGATCCCCGCGCGCTTGGGCCACGTGCGTTCCCCCTCGCTCCAGCCCTTGGCGCGCAGGGAGAGCACGTTCAGCGTCAGGAACAGCCCCGTCAGCGTGAGATAGTAGAGCAGATCGCGCAGATCCACCACGCCCCGCTCGATGCTCTCAAACCGGCTGCCCGCCCCGATGGCGCGCAGGATCTCGCCCACGTTCTGCCCCACAAAGTCGGTGACGCCACCCGAGCCCACCAGGTAGAACGCCCCACACACCAACACGATGGAGATGAGGGCCACGATCTGATTATCCGTGCGGGAACTCATGAATAGGCCGATCCCGGCATAGGCCGCCGCCAGCAGGATGGAGGCCAGGTAGCCGCCAAAGACCGGGCCCCAGTCCAGGTTACCCAGCAAAGCGACGGTGATGGGCAAAAAGATGGTCAACGCCAGGGCCACGACCACCAGCACCAACACGGCCAGGAACTTGCCCAACACCAGTTGCGCAAAGGAGACGGGCAGGGTCAGCAGCGTCTCCAGGGTACCCGAGCGCTCCTCCTCGCTCCACTGGCGCATGGTTAGCGCAGCCACCAAAAAGATCATCAGCACGGGCATCCAGCGGAAGAGAGGTCGCACGTCGGCGATGCCACGCGCGAAAAAGGTGTCCACCCAGAAAAAGGTGAACAGGGTGACGGCCAAAAAGGCGCCGATAAAAATCAGCGCCATGGGCGAACCGACGTACTCTTCGAGCTCTTTGCGTGTGACGGCGAATATCTCTTTCATGCACTCACCTCGGCGGTCGTCGCAAGTTCATTAAATACAGTCTCCAGAGTACGCACGTCGCGGCGCAGTTCGCGGAGGGGCCAATCGCGGTCCTTCGCCAGAGCGTAGATGGCGGGACACAGATCGGCGTCGGCTTCGGGCTGTCCAAGCACGCGATAGGATGGGAATCCCTCTGCGTCCTGCATCCTCTCCACACCGCGCACGAGATCGAGCTCGCTCAGGGCCCCATCCACATCGTCTGGCGCTGTGTCCAACACGAGCACGGCGTCGGACGTGGCCGCCAGTTCCGACAGGCGGGCATCGGCTTTGATCTGGCCGTTGATGAGAATGATGGCCCGGTCGCACAGGGCCTCCACCTCGGACAGGATATGCGTGGAAAAGAGGATAGTGCTTTCCTGGGCCAACTCGCGAATCAAGTCGCGCGCCTCCACGATCTGCGTGGGATCCAGGCCGATAGTGGGCTCGTCGAGAATGAGGATGCGTGGCCGATGGACGATGGCCTGGGCCAACCCCACGCGCTGGCGAAAACCTTTGCTCAACTCGGCGATGGGCCGCGTGAGCTGCTCCTCCAGGCCCGTGGCATAGATGGCCTCGGACAGGCGCTCCCGCTGCTCCTCCTCGGGGATGCGTCGGAGGTCGGCCACCATGCGCAGATAGGACTGCACGGTGAGCTCCGGATAGAGGGGCGCCGTCTCGGGCAGATAGCCGATCTGCGCCTGTACCTGGCGGGTCTGCTCCAGCACGTCCATGCCGTTAATGCGCACGTTGCCCTCGTCGGGCTGTAGATAGCCGGTGAGGATCTTGATGGTCGTCGTCTTGCCGGCCCCATTGGGGCCCAGCAGCCCGACGATCTCCCCCTCCTCCATGTGGAAGCTGACCCCGTCCAGCGCCTTGATGGGGCCGTAGGATTTGGACAGGTCCGTGACGTCGATCATGAACACTCCCTCGTCTCAGACTATGCACATTATGATAACGCAATCCTCAATGGTAGTCGGGAGGCGGGAATTTGTCAAAAGAAAGGGCGAAAAATGGCTTGACAGGGGAGGCTTCCCCATGGTAAGGTCGCGGTCAGATGATATGTCCCTCTCGATGATCCCGGGTCATACGATAGGGCCGTCCAGAGGGAGGAAACAGCGAGGGAATACGATGAAAGAGTCTGCACGCAGGGTTCGAGGGGTGATCACCGACTTTGTCCAAGAATTCGTAGAGAATCCGTACCTCTGCTACACGGAGCACGGACTGCACGCCCTCCTTTACACCATGCTCTACAATGCGCTACCCGCTGAGCAACGGTATGCCACCTGGAAAGGCCATAAAGTCTGCGTGGTGCAAAAGGAATACCCGACGGCGGGGCGTCTGGGTGCCTCAAAGCGACAGAACTGGGATATATCCCTACTCAAGACACCGCCGGTGAGCCTATATCCGGATGAAGCCAACGCCTTCGACTATCTACGGCTCACTGCCGTCGTGGAGTTTGGTATGAACGCGACCAAAGAGCACCTGGCGCGCGACATAGAATGCCTGGATCACAAAGATGCCAACCTCGACCACGGATTCGCGATTCATCTCTATCGCCTCTCCAAATCCAAATGCAAGTTCTCACGCCGTGACTGGTCACCGAATGCGAGAAGCATCCTCGGCAAAGAGAAAGTGGCGCAGATGATCGCAGGAACGGAGGTGGAGGTCCTGTACGCCATGTACGATGCCACCGGAAAACACGAAAACGGGGCCTGGCACCTGGTCGGGGATTCCATCACGCGGCTGATATAGCTGTGCGACGCGTTTCAGATGAGTATAAAGGAGACCATGTCCAGACGCGGCGAGGTGCTGGTAGCCATCATGAACGATCCACGAGATTTCGCCATCGCGCGGGATGAGCATTGGTATCGCATCCCCTTGGGCAGTGCCCAGCGAATGATAGGAGACCATTGGCCACCAGAGTGGCTGGCTTTCTACCAGACCAAGATCTTTGGCAAGGAAGCTCATGCCATTAACTACTACACGCGCGTACTTCATATTCGTCAAGTCCGGCGTGAGGAACTCTTTCCCAACGAGCCTGTAGGTGAAAAGACAGGGCGTCACTACTATCAGCTTCTTCTGGCCCCGCTGCAAGAGCTTCCCAGACCCATTCCCAGTCGTAGGTGGCGAAGAATTATCTTTATTCCCACAACCAAAGACAAATTCGCTAGCGCAGTAGAAATCAACGATCTCTATGGGGGTAGCCCTCTAGAAGATCGCCTGTGGGCGGAATTCAAGCGCATGCGAATCTTGGCAGAAAGACAGGAACTCGTCCAGGTCAAAGAGCGACGCTATTTTCTGGACTTTGGTATTCACTGTGCCGAGGGGCCAATAGACGTGGAAACTGACGGCGACACCTGGCACGCGACCCCAGAACGGGCAGCGCGAGATAACCGCCGCGATAACGACATAGAAACTGTCGGATGGAGGATTCTACGCTTCAATACCCAGCAAATCCAGGAGGAAATGGAGAGTTACTGTCTGCCCAGAATCACGGACAATATTAACAGACTGGGAGGAATCGAAGAGGGGTCTATTGTGCCGCGTAAGATCGATCCCAACCTTCCAAGTGGCACGTATCAGACGACTCTATTCGATAAACGCTGAGTATAGTGATCATGATGATAACGGTCAAAATCTCCGATCAATCCGATCTGCATGTTCCACGCAGTCTTTCCGACAAACTGTCCCTATCCGACGAGGACCAGGTAGAGTTCGCGCGTCGAGGGGATGTAATCATCCTCAAAAAGGTGAGCAGACCACCTCACCCCAGATTCCTGCATGAACTGGCCGGCCTGGTGAAATCGTCGCATCCCAAGGAATCGGTGGATGTGTCCACCTGTATGACCCCCAAGGGATACGAATACCTCTGTGACGACAAGCATTCATAGCCTCAGCCATTATCTCGCTATCGCGCAGGTCGAGCCCGCATACACCTCCATTGTCTTCCAAAGGAAAGCACCGTCACTTTCATTGTAGCACTGAGGGCATCCGAGGATTTGCCACAGAGAGACTAATATACCAACTGCTACTCCTTACGCAGCCAACCCTTTACTTCTGCCAAGACCTGGTGTAGGCTGGGCTGATCGGCAGGGGCAAGCCGTTCTTCAGGACCGATGTGTTTGTGATGTGGATGCGTCGCGATCTCTGGGTGGTGCGGCGCGTTGTCATAGCGGAAGACACGCTTTCCCTGGCGTATGTAGGTGTACGCATACCAAATCCGCACCGGATAGCCCAGCTCGGTGCTAACCACCTCATAGATATCGAGGTAGGAATCGTCCCAGAAAAAGACGCGACAGCGAAGCAAGCCATTATAGTCATCTGAAGCGAGAGCAGTGAACGGCTCGCCAACGCTGGTCACCTGAGGATCATCTCTTAGACTGCCCTCGATAGAGGCAAAATAGTCCTCAATGATCACGCCGTTGCCGACCCTCGTTGCATGAACTGGCGGACCGGCAGCGAGGTCAAGTAAAGGTGATATAATCCCGCCCACATCAGCAGATCATCATCGTCGCCCAGTTCGCCATCTGTAAAGCGACGATAGAATTCGATGGTTGAGTAGCCATACTTTTGCTCGTACTCGCGCAAACGGCGACTCAATTCCTCAAAACTTAACCTCTGTGGTTTGAACATCCTTTGCCTCCCAAGATGGGAACGAGCACCCCGATTCGACAACAAGTATACTACGAACGGCATGTGACGACAATGCAGACGACCTGAGGCCAACTATGAAGAATTGCATAGCAATTCTTCAAGGCCACCGAACGTGGCCCGCCCTTTGACAAACCTCACCCCCATGGCATACGATAGGGCAACTTGGACAGCCAGGGAGAACCCGCACGTGACCCACATCACCCACCTCACCATCGCGCCACGCGCACCCTTTGACTTTCGCCTCACGGCCCATTCCCACGGCTGGGCCGGCCTGCCACCCACGTCGTGGGATGATAAGAAGGGCGTGCTCCAGCGCGTGAAGCGCCTGCGGGACGGCAAGGTGGTGCGCCTGTCCATCTCCGACGCGGGCTCCGTGGAGGCGCCGCGGGTGGCCATCGCCGTGGAGCATGCAGGCGCCCTGTCGTCCGAGCAGGAGACCGAGATCGAGGACATGGTGGGACGCATCCTGCGCACCGACGAGGATCTGCTCCCCTTTTACGCTCTGTGCCAGGAGCGGGGCACCCCCTGGACGCGGGCCACGGAGGGCTTTGGGCGGTTGCTGCGCTCCCCCACCCTCTTCGAGGACGCGGTCAAGACCATCTGCACCACCAACATCCAGTGGGGCGGCACGCTGCGCATGGTGCAGGGACTGGTGGACGTCCTGGGCGCGCCCTACCCCGCCGACCCCTCCCTGCACGCCTTTCCTACGGCCGGGGCCGTGGCCGCCGCCCCGCCCGAGACCTTCACTGAGACAGTCCGCCTGGGCTACCGCGGCCCCTACGTGCACGCTCTGGCCCAACGGGTAACCTCTGGCACGTTCGACCTGGAGGGGCTCTACGATTCCGACCTCCCCACGCCCGCGCTGCGCAAGGAACTGCTCTCCATCAAGGGCGTCGGCGCCTACTCGGCAGCCACCTTGCTCATGCTCCTGGGACGCTATGATTATCTGGCCGTGGACACCGAGTTCCGCCAGTTCGTGCAGGAGCGCTATTTCGACGGCCACCGCCCGTCGGACGCGGAGGCCCGCGCCGTTTATGACGACTGGGGTGCGTGGAAATACCTCGCCTACTGGTTCGAGCACTGGCACGCTTCGAGGTGAAAGTGAAGTGGCCTCATGACCGACACCATCCACCACCGCCTCCAACGCTACTGCGCCCGCGCCTTCCCCCAACGGGAGGGCCTGCGCGTCACCCACGTGGCCGCCCTGGAGGCCGGCTGGGAAAGCGACCTCTACGCCTTCAATCTGGAATACCAGAAGGATACCGGCCTCGTACGCCAGGAACTGATCCTGCGCCTCCATCAGGGCGGGCACGCCGGGGCCAAGGCCGCCGGCGAGTTCCGCACCATGCGGCGGCTAAATGAGGCGGGCTATCCCGTGCCCAGGGTGCACCTTGTGGAAGAGGACGCCGCCCCCCTGGGCAAGCCCTTCCTCATCATGGAACGCATCGAGGGCCAGAGCATGTACGCTGATTTTCTTCAGGCCCCCGAACCGGAACGGCGCAGGCTGCTGACCCTCTTTTGCACCCTGTTCCTGCGGCTGCACCGGCTGGACTGGCGCCACTTTGCAGGACGGGACGATGCTTTGGATCATGACCCCTACATCTTCATCGACCGCTGGCTGCAGCACAACCGCGAGACCATCGTCCGCTACGAATTGCCGGACTTTTTCCCCCTCCTGTCCTGGGCTGACTCTCGGCGGGAGGCCCTGGCCTGCCCGCGCCCGTCGCCCGTGCACCGCGACTTTCATCCCGACAACGTGCTCCTCCGCCCCGACGGCTCTCCCGCCGTCATCGACTGGACGGGATTTGGCATCTCGGATTACCGCTTCGACCTGGCCTGGACGCTCGCTCTGGCCGACGCCCACGTGGGGCCCGCCTACCGGACCGCCGTCCTGCAGGAATACCAGCGCCTGGCGGGCGCCGAGGTGGAGCACCTCGCCCCCTTTGAGGCCTTCGCCTGTGTCCGGAGGCTCCTCGACGCCACCATCTCCCTCACGCGAGGGGCCGAGGCGCGGGGCATGCGGCCCGAGGCGGTGACGGTCATGAAGCAGGAGAAAGAAGCCTACGCGCGGGTCTACGAGATGCTGCACGAGCGAACGGGCCTGCATATCCCCGAGGTGGAGGCATTGCTGGCGTCCCTTGGTTGACATACAGATGCCCTTTGCGCTACCATGGCCTCAGAGTGATCCCCGTAACAGATATAAAAAGGAGGTGATGAAAACGAATGCCAAGGACACAGTCACCGAACCGCGCGAGGTGGAACCGTTCGACCGCATCAACCTCAGAGGATACGGTAGGCTGATCGTCACGCAGGGCGAGGAGGTGGGGCTGACCGTGGAGGCCCGCGAGACCATCTTGCCCCACATCGTTACCGAGGTAAAGGACGGCGAACTCGTCATCCGTATGGAGAGGGGCTGGTGGGAGGGACTGATCGCCACCCTCCGCAATCCCCGCGTCGTCTATCGGGCCACGGTCAGGGAACTGACGGCCCTGCGAATACCCGGCGCCGGCCGTGTGCAAGTCTCGGATATAGAGGCCGAGCGTCTGACGCTGCGCCTGCCCGGGGCGGGCGACGTGGAGGTAACGGGACTCACGGCGGAGGAACTGGACGTCGAGTTGCCGGGCACGGGCAACCTCAGGCTAACGGGACGAGTCGCCCAGCAGCGGGCCACACTGGGCGGCGCGGGCAACGCCACCGTGCGCGTCAGCGAGACGCTGGACGCTCGCATCAGCGGCGTGGGGCACATCGCCTACTATGGCGACCCCGAGGTCACCAGCAAGGTCACGGGGCTGGGCAGCATCCAGCGGGCGGAAGAGGCGGCTTCATAGGAAGCCAGTGGGATGCGCCTACAAGGAAATCGTGGGAGAATAGATACGCTAGGAAACGTTAGAACAAGCAACATAGAGAAAGGAAGCAGAAAATGGCAAACTTGATCAACGTCGAGGGCATTGGCGCGGCGTATGCCCAGCAACTGATAGAGGCGGGCATTGCGACTACACAAGCGCTGCTGGAAGCGGGAGCGTCCCCACAAGGGCGAAGAGAGATAGCGGAGAAGACGGGGATCAGGGAGGATCTGATCCTGCGCTGGGTGAATGAGGCCGATCTCTTCCGCATCAAGGGCGTGGGCGAGGAATACGCCGACCTGTTAGAGGCCGCTGGCGTGGACACCGTCCCCGAACTGGCACAGCGGAATCCTGGAAACCTACATCAGAAGCTCGTTGAGGTCAATGCGGAAGAGGAGCTCGTTCGCCAATTGCCCTCCGAAAGACAGGTCGAGGACTGGGTGCAACAGGCCAAGGAACTTCCGCGCGTGATCGAGTACTAGCGGGCATCCGCGGTGACAACTCTCGCTCACGAGACTGGGCAGCGCTGAGCGCTGCCCAGAGAACTATGAGGGCAAGAGACCTACCCACCTGGGCGCCGAGGGTGAAGCAGCGGGACGTCCGGCGGCTCTACGCGACCGACGCAAAGGGCATCTATGACGAGGAGCTCATCGACGAGGTGGGGTACGGCCTGCTGGCCCGCTGCCAGAGTTTTATCCAGGCCAACGAGGCCCGGGAGGGCTGCGTGCGCTGCCCGCGCTGTTCTGCCACGGTCACCCATGCCGGCGGCAAGGAGGAGGTGTTGCGCTGCGACTGCGGCTGGGAGCTGATCTGGGGTGAGTATTTCGAGACGATACAGCACGCGCAGTTGAGCGGGGCGGGGCCGGTGCTGAAGCAGTTCCGCGCCTTCATCAAGGCTTTCCCGGCCACCCGAACGCCCCAGGAAAAGATGCTGGCCATCGACCGCCTCATCCATGGCTTCCACTACTTTCTCAAGACGAACCAGCCCACGCGCCCCGTGGCCGTGAACCTGATTGAGGGGCGCCTGCGCCAGGTGGTGGCCTTCCTGGACGAGTTGACCTACGGAAAAAAGAGCTCGCCGGGCACGCGGGAGACCTATGCCGAATGGAGCGCCAAGATCGACGTGCACCCTGACTGGTATCCCTCCAGGCGGAAATCGAACGAGGACGAGGGCTGAAAGAGGTGTGAGGGGCACATCTTGACCTGCGAATAGCGAGGGGGGAACGAGCATGTCCGAACCATACCATCTTATTGAACGAGTGGCGACCCTAGAGGAGTACCGCGCCCTGTGCACCGCCGTGGGCTGGGACGACGCCATCAACTTTCGGGCGGCCAGAGACGCCCTGCCCCGCTCGCTGTACGGCGTGGTGGTGGAGCACGAGGGAGAGGTCGTGGGCATGGGCCGCGTGGTAGGCGACGGGGCCATCTTTTTCTACGTGCAGGACGCGGCCGTGCTTCCCGCGCACCAGGGCCGGGGCGTGGGGCGCCTGATCGTGGAGGGGCTGGTGGCCCACGTCAGGCGCGTGGCCCCGGAAAAGGCCTTCCTCGGCGTCTTCGCGGAGGTGGGCACCGAGGGGTTCTACGAACGGTACGGGTTCAGGGATTGGGGGGACCTCACGGGCATGTA
>JAYENT010000099.1:0-7605 GCA_034722245.1 Chloroflexota bacterium | reverse complement strand
ACGCTTGAAAAGACAGACACGATCTGGACGCATCACCTGATAACGCTCGCCATCGCCGTGTTCATGACCAGTTTTGGACAGGGCCTTTTCCGAGGGGCCAGCACCAACTTTTTCGTGGAAACGCTGGGTTTGAGCGGGCGTCAGGTTCTATGGTTGAACGCCGTACGGGAGATTCCCGGCCTGGCTCTCATGTTCATCGCCGCCCTCCTCATGCCCCTCCCTCTTTCCAAGCGCACCGCGCTGTGCGTGTTTCTCATGGGCGTCGGATACGGACTGTACGCCGCCGTCCACTCCTACGTCGCCCTCCTGACCATGGCCGTCATCGCCAGCGTGGGGTTTCACAATTGGATGCCCCTGGAGAGCACGCTGTCCATGGGCCTGGTCGAAAAGGAACAATCAGGACGCGTCCGAGGCTCCCTAACCTCTGTCCGCTCCCTGGCATCCATCGTGGGCATGGGAGCCATCGCTCTGTGCTCCCGCCTTCTGCAATCCTTTTCGCTACGCAACTTTTACCTGATCGGAGGCGGGGCCATCGTTATCGCCGCTGCGCTGATTGCCAGGTTGCCGAACAACCTGGGAGTGACGAAAAGACGCCCTCGCCGCTTACTCATCAAACGGCGTTATTGGCTGTACTATGTGCTGATCCTTTTCCAGGGCTCTTATAGACAGGTTTTTGGCGCCTTCGGCACCCTAGTATTGGTTCAGTACTATGGTTGGGATGTCTGGAAGATCAGTCTGCTTTTGGTGGCCAGCAGCATCGTCAACCTGATCTTCACTCCCTATTTTGGAAAACTGATCGACGAAATAGGAGAACGCCCCACCCTTTCCACGAGTTATATGATCATGGCACTATGCTTCATCGGCTACGCTACGATACACAACGACTGGATCCTGGGTGCCCTGCTAATCCTGATCAATCTTTTGCTCACCTTGAATATGGCTTTGACAACCTATGTGAATCGCATAGCACCAGAAGAGGAACTGCCCCCCACTCTCTCAGCGGGGGTGAGCATCAATCACATAACCTCGGTGAGCTTCTCTCTACTGGCCGGAACTTTGGTGGAGATAACGGGTTATGAAAACCTCTTTTGGGGAGCAACGGCAATCGTCTGTGCTTCTATACCCTTTGCCCTGGCGATGAAAACGTCCACCCGCCGCAGTGCGCCGCAACCACAGCCTGCAGTGGCCGAGTAGCCCGCCGTCCCAGGCGAAAAGTGGCAGCACGAATAGCGCGCTGAGAGCGTTTTGACGCAGCGCGGCCCCCTTCTATAATCTGCTTGTGAATCTGCTCGACACCCACCACGTAGCAGCGCTTGTGCGTCCTGCGGAATGGGCGCATATCCAAACAGCAATAAGTGATAAAGGAGCACAAAAAGTGGCCAGGAAAAGAAGTAGCAGTTCATCGGATGTGAACTTTGCTGAGGAGTACGACTATGTGGTGAACGACCTAAGGCGCCTTGCCGCCACCGCTATTGCCATGTTCGCCCTGCTCATTATTCTGGCCCTGGTCCTGCAGTAGCCTCGCCCGACGCCGAGGACGACCCGGCCACGCAGACAAGGCGCGTAAAGGAAGGTAGGCCAGCACCCGCGCCAGCAGGGTAGCCCACAGGCTGCCCGAAAGAACGTAAAAGAGGCCGGATAGCCAGTCCATGGCCCAACCCAGATAGATGATAGCTCGTGGGCTGGGCGTTCGCAACTTCGTCCTACAGGCTGGATCGAGATACGAGGCAAGCCACACGCAGATGACGGCTGCCCAGGAGCCCCAGTAGACCCCCAGAACGGGGATGAGGGCGGCCCGCATGATGGCCATACGGCCCTCGTGGAATGGTATCTGTAGGGCTAGCCGCCCCCAGGTCGGCGGCTGCCGCGCACCATTCCCTTCCCCAGGCGGATACTGCCTCCAATAAACTCCCCATAGCAGCGTCATCCACCCCACCAGCGCGAGGCCCAACACCAAGAGCCAACCCCCTTCTTTCGTAACCTCCGGGGCGCTGAGGCCCACATCGCTGGCGGCAAAGGTGCCATCCAGCAAGCCGACAAAGAGATAGACGAGGGTGAACACCACGCCGGCGATACTGCCCCAATACGACCATCCTCCCCAGAACCGAAGACGCAGCGCCAGCGGCGTAGCCTTGTCCTCCAGCCAGCGCCTCACATGCCATATAGCCTGACCCACCACTATGAGCAAAAGCAGGTACGCTCCCCCTGTCCAAAGAGGACGGAAGAAGCCGTCGCCTGAAATCTTCAAAATAGCTCCCCCGTTTCTGCGCCCATATGCCTTATGCTATAATGAAATGTCGGGCTTTCAAAAAAGCCCAACAACAAGATCGGCTTGTTCGCCGGTAGTTGGTCGCTGACCATTTTTACATCATCCGCAGGGCTTGCAATACCCTTAACCGTGCATTTCATATATACTCATGTACAAAAGCAACAAAGAACGCTAGTATTCGCGCACTCCTGAACGTTGTACAACGTTCAGGGAGTTCGCGGAGGAGGGGTCATGTGGATCGATCTGTCGGGCAAGAACGCGCTTGTGACGGGAGGCGCCAGGGGCATCGGTAGGGCGTGTGCTCAAACGTTGGGCCAAGCGGGCGCGCGCGTCGCGGTGGTGGACATCGACTTGGCGGGCGCAAAGCAGACGGTGGAATCGCTGGAAGGAGGATTAGCCACCGAATGTGATCTCAGCGATCCCGGCGCCGTAATCACCATGCGCGACTATATCATGGCGGAGATGGGAGGTGTAGATATCCTCATCAATAACGCGGGGATCATATCCTACAAAATGGGCATCAATTCTGTCCCCGTCGATGAGTGGGACGCCGTGCTCGACGTCAATTTGCGTGGCGCGTTTTTGGTCTGTCAGGCGTTCATCGACGAGATGAAACAGCGCAAGGGCGGCAAGATTATCAACTTTTCCTCCCTGGCCGCCCGCGTGGGCGGCATAGAGGTGGGAGTTCACTATGCGGCTTCCAAGGCGGGCCTGATCGGGCTGACCAGGACGCTGGCCAAGGAGGGCGGCCCATTTGGCATCAACGTTAACGCCGTCGCACCGGGAATCATCGGGACAAAACCCGTGCTGGCGCAGATCGGTGGCCGGGAAGATGAATACAACGAGACCATCCCTCTGGGACGGATTGGCAGGCCGCAGGATGTGGCAAACGTGGTCCTTTTTCTGGCCTCATCGCTGTCCGATTATGTGACGGGCATCGTACTGGATATCAATGGTGGAATGTACATGGGGTGACATGATGAGTGACGAGACGAAAGAAGAGAAACATCTGGTTTCAGAGGAGGAACTGTCCTCCTTTGTGGAGAACGTATTGGCTGCTGAGGGCGTGCCTCGCGAAGATGCGGCAATCGTGGCCGATTGTCTGGTCATGGCCAACCTTTCGGGCATCGACTCACACGGCGTAGTGCGCCTGGCCCACTACATCGAACGGCTGGAAAACGGCACCATCAAAAAGGAACCAAAGCTGCATTTCGAAAGGGTCGCTCCTTCGTCGGGTGTCATGGACGGAGGCGACGGCCTGGGGCACGTGGTTACCTATCGCGCATGCACCGAGGCGATCAAGATCGCGGAGGAAAGTGGCGCCGCCGTGGTATCGGTGAGGAACTCCAGCCACTTTGGTATGACGGGTTTCTACGTGAATCGCATCGTGCGAGAGGGTTACATTGCCATGATGATGACGGACACTGACGCCTTCCTGATCCCCTTTGGGGCGGCCAAGCCCTTCTTTGGCACCAATCCCATCGCCTTTGGCTTCCCTGCAAAGGAAGGTACCACGCCCGTTATGCTGGACATGGCCACAACATCCGTGGCCTACGGCAACATCGCCCTGGCACAGACCGAGGGAAGGTCCATACCGTCCGATTGGGGGTTCGACGCGGAAGGCAAACCCACGACGGATCCCAACAAAGTCGCTGGGCTTCATCCTATCGCCGGCCCCAAGGGCAGCGGCCTGGCCATGGTCATCGACATCCTGTGCAGCGTGCTCTCGGGCATGCCCTGGGGGCCGCACATCAACGCCATGTATGGGGAGATGGATGAACCGCGAAAGCTCGGGCATTTTATCGTGGTTATAGACGTGGAACCCTTTATGCCCTTGGAAAGGTTCAAGGAGCGCATGGCGCGCGTGACGGAGGAGATGACCTCCCTGCCCCCCGCCGAGGGCTTTGACCGTGTCTACTATCCGGGGGAGATCGAGGGAGAACGACGAAAAAAGCGCCGGGCGGAGGGCATACCCATCGAGGCCGGCCTGTACAGAGAACTCGAGGAACTGGCAGAACGATTTGATATTCCTTTTTTCGACTAGTTTCGTAATGGAGCTTTGGTCGGAAAGACTTCCGAAGCCCGTTGAAAGGCGTCTTCCAATCGAAGGGGCGTTTCCGAGGCTCAGCAGGGAGTGGTGAGATAATCTTGAAGACTTCGGAAGTCTCCTTTCGATAACAGCGTATTACAAGCAAAAGAAACAGATAGGAGACTTATATGAAAGCACTGGTCAAGTATGCACCAGGCGTAGGCAATGTGGAAATCCGCGACGTTCCCGTCCGCGATCCAAAAGAGGACGAACTCCTGATAAAGATCAAATACTGCGGTATCTGCGGCACGGATCTCCACATCTATGCGGACGAGTTTCCCAACGCCCCCCCCGTGACCATGGGGCACGAATACTGTGGCACACTGGAAAAAGTGGGACGCGCAGTCCAAGATACGTGGAGTGTGGGAGATCGCGTGGTGGGCGAACTGCACACCGGGGCCTGCGGCGAATGCTTCCTATGTCGGGCGGGCAAACCCCACATCTGCGACAGCAAACTGGCCCTGGGCTCCAAATACAATGGAGCCTTTGCCGAATATCTCACCCTGCCGGCCTGGCTGGCCCATCCCATACCCGAGGGCGTCCCCTGGGAAGTGGCGGGCATCACGGAGCCCTTTGCCATCACGACGCACTGCTTGATAGAGCGGGGTGCGTTGGGGGCGGAGCAGAACAGCGTTCTCATCTCTGGCTCGGCGACCATGGGCCTGCTTTCAACCGTGTGGGCCAGCCGTCTGGGCATAGAGCAGATCATCGTCTCGGGAACGAACTTGGACGAGGGGCTGCGCTTCTCCTTGGCAGAGGAGGTGGGGGCCACTCACGTGATTAACGTGCAAGAGAACGACATCGAGCCCGTGGTCAAAGAGATCACCGACGGGCGGGGCGTGGATGCTTGGATCGAGTGTTCGGGCTCGCCTGCAGCCATCACCACGGGGCTTGACCTGATCAAGAAGACGGGCAAGATCGTGCTGATCGGCTTGGTGGGGACAGAGACCATCCCGATCTCTTGGAACGACCTACTATACAAAGAACTCGATCTCGCTGGCTGCTTCAGTTCTCCGCCCAGCAGTTGGGAAAAGGCACTCGCCGCGGAAAAAGAGGAAGCGGACAATCTGCGCAAATTGGTCACCCACATTATGCCCCTCGAGGACTGGGAGAAGGGGTTTGAGATGCTGCACGAGGGCGAGGCGGTCAAGATTCTAATCGACTTGGAGGCATAGATAGATGTTTAAACGAGCAGATCACGTGGCCATGAGCGTCAAGGATATGGAGAAGGCCATCGCCTTTTACCACGACGTCATCGGCATGGAAAAGGTCTTCGACCGTACATTTGGCGAGGAGATGGGCCGGCTCATCGGGGTGGAAGGCACCCAGGTGCGCATCGTGCACATGAAACTGGATGATTCCGTCATCGAACTCTTCGATTATGCCTCCCCCAAAGGGCGAGAGCCCCTGCGCGAGCCCACGCAAAGCGACTACGGCCTCACACACATTGGCTTCATCGTGGAGGATTTCTGGGACACCTACGAGAATCTAAAAGACCACGGCGTAGAATTCCTGGGAGAGGCCGTAGAAATACGACCTGGCGTCTTCGTGGCCTATTTCCATGGCGTTGAATACGAAGTTTGTGAGATCCGCGAGATTCTCCCTCCATCTCAAGGATCGGAGTATGATACGGAGAATTGAGGCAATCTATGAGCGAACTGATAGCACAAAAAGTACCCGCAACGTGTTACAGACTGAAAGTGTCCGACGAGGATCTACGATCGATAGAGAAACGCGATCAGGTGCATATGCTGTTCTTGTTGCATCTCATCCGCGCGTTCGAGAGCAAGCTCCTCGATCTGGAGAGCATGGACTTGATCCATGGCCCAGTGCATAGTAGCATCGGCCAGGAGGCCGTGGCCTCGGCGGTGGCAACGGCCTTGCACAAATCGGATATGATCGGCTCCACCCACCGCGCCCATGGGCACTTTCTCTCCAAGGTTGTCACCTACTATGCGCCCGATGACTATAATGCGCTGACGGATGGTATCACGCCCAAGATGCAAGATGCCATCAACAGGACGTTGGCTGAGATCATGGGCCTGCAGCCGGGCTGGTGCGGCGGGCGCGGTGGCTCCATGCACCTGTACGACGGCGAGTCGGGCAACCTGGGCAGCAACGCCATCGTGGGTGGCAGTATCCCTCTGGCGACCGGGGCCGCCTGGGCACAGAGAATACAGGAGACGGGCAACCTCGTCGTCTCCTTCTTTGGCGATGGGGCCATAAACCAGGGCTGCTTTCACGAGGTGGCCAATATGGCCAGCCTGTGGTCCGTTCCCATTCTCTACTTGGTGGAGAACAATCTCTATGCTGTGGGCACCCACGTGGAAAGGTCTTCTTGCCTGGAGGACCTGGGGCTGAGAACCCTGGGATACGGCTTTGACAGCATGATCGTTGACGGTATGGACGTGGTTAGCATGTACACAGCCGTGCGGCACATCACGGAAAAGATGCGCCAGGAGCCCGCGCCCTTTTTGCTGGAAGCCAAGACCTATCGCTTCTATCATCACTCCGGCGGACGCATAGCGGGCAGCGCCTATGGCTATCGCGACAGAGAGGAAGAGGCCCGCTGGCGGGAAAGGGACCCACTGACCACCTTCCCCGCGCAACTGTATGAGATTGGCGCTCTCGATGAGGCGGACAACGAGCATCTGCGCGAGATGGCGCAGACTGCCGTGGATACGGCGGTCGATTTCTGCACGGAAGAGCGAGATGGGGAACGCTACATCCCGGCGGATAAGTGGCCCGATCCGGCGACGGCCACGGACCACATCCGCGCCGACGACGATGCCCCGGCGGAGGTCGAATTTGTGGAGGAGGAGGATTTCTCCGACTTTGAGACCAAGACTTACGTTGAGGCTATCGCGGGCGTAACGCTCCATAACATGCTTAAGGATGAGCGCGTCATCGTGCTTGGCGAGGAGGTGGCAAACCTTCGAGGCGGCGCGTATGCGGCCACCCGAGGCATCAAAGAGGTGGTCCCCGAGCGCCTCTTCAACACACCTATCTCGGAGACGGGGTTCGTGGGCATGTCCGGTGGCGCTGCCTCTGTGGGGCTGCGTCCTGTGGTAGAGATCATGTTTCCCGATTTTTCCCTCATGGCCTCCGATCAATTGTTCAACCAGATTGGCAAGCTGCGGCACATGTACGGCGGGAGGGTCTCGTTCCCCGTACTGCTGCGCACCCGCATCGCCATCGGTTATGGCTACGGCGGGCAGCACTCCATGGATCCCAGCGCCTTCTTTGC
>JAYENT010000098.1:1473-34029 GCA_034722245.1 Chloroflexota bacterium | reverse complement strand
TTGAGGAAGAACCACTGGGTCCACTTATAGAATTCGGGGAGGCAGGTGATGGCTTCCCTGTCCCAGGCCCACATGCAGCCCATGGAACGGAGTTGCCCTCGCATACGCTCTATGTTGTTCAGTGTCCACTCCCTGGGATGTATGCCCCGCTCGATCGCCGCGTTCTCCGCCGGCAGACCAAAAGCGTCAAAACCGATGGGAAAGAACACGTTGTAGCCCTTCATGCGCATGAAACGCGCCTTGGCATCCGAAGGGGCCATAGCGTACCAATGCCCGATATGTAGATCGCCAGACGTATAGGGCAGCATGGTCAAAGCGTAGTGTTTGAGGCGAGAGGGATCCTCAACCGTTCGGTATAGCCCGGTCTCTTCCCAGCGTTTCTGCCATTTCTTTTCGATCTCTTGAGGACTATACGCATCCCCCCTATGCTCTTCCGTCATATCCGACCTCCATATCTAAATCCACTGTGGAACTCTACCTGCTGGAGGTAGAGGGCATCGCCCATAAATACCATCGACCATAGCCCCCGTGTCTGTCTGCTGCTAACGAGCATTCCTCATCGAAAGTCCTGCTCTAGCGCAAAAAGACAAACAAAAAACCCCTTCCCGCCTGGGGTAAGGGGTCTGACTCCAAACTGGATCTTTGCGACGCTACCGTAGCCCCCTCCCAACCGACGTCCGCTCCTCGTCATCGTCGAGGAGCTCAGCTAGAGTCAGCAACATGACGCCAGTTGTGAGGAAGTCCATATCAACCACGCGCTCTTCCACTTTCCTTACGTTACCTACAGCATAGCATATGCCAGCAGATATGTCAAAACGCCAGGCGCGCCAAGGGAAGCATAGACACTTGCCAACGGGCATCCAGCAACCATTCGGGGCCTTACGAACAAAAAAGACCCTTCCACCCAAAGGTGAAAGAGCCCAAAAAAGCCTTGGCCTTACAAAAAGTGGAGCTGAGGGGACTCGAACCCCTGACCTCCTGAATGCCATTCAGGCGCTCTCCCAACTGAGCCACAGCCCCATTTGGGTCGTAACCGTCCAACTTCTCACCTGCCCTCACAGGTGCTTGCTCAAGAAACCACTCGCATGCACTTGTGGAGCTGAGGGGACTCGAACCCCTGACCTCATCAGTGCGATTGATGCGCTCTCCCGACTGAGCCACAGCCCCTCATTTCTCTTAACAGTATATGAGAACGGGCGAATGTGTCAAATGCGACTACGCATCCTCAGGCTACAACTCGTTCGACTCGCCCTCTATCATCTCGTCCACCTCTCGCTTTAGACGCTCCAGATCAGCGAAGGAACGATAGACAGAGGCAAAGCGCACATAGGCCACGCCATCCAGTTCCCGCAGATGATCCATGACCATCTCCCCGAGCACACGGCTGGGAACTTCGGACTTGCCCAAATTGTACAGCTCTGACTCGATGTGGGAAGCCAGATCGTGGATCTGCTCGCTGGATATGGGACGCTTGGCGCAGGCCTTCCACATCCCCTCGAACAGCTTTTGCCGATCAAAGGGCTCTCGGCGGCCATCGCGCTTGACCACGAGCAAGTTGACTTTGGCCACCTGCTCATAAGTAGTGAATCGCTGTCCACAATCCTTGCATTCCCTTCGACGCCGAATCCGATCACCTACATCTCGGGTGTCAACCACGCGCGAATCGGACGATCCACAAAAAGGACACTTCATAAACGCTCCATTCAGTATCTAGGCCCGTTTCCAACGGCTACACTTTGGAGCATGCCTCACCAGAAAATCGACCACATACTCTGTAAAGAACGCGCCCCAAAATGATGCGCTCCTGCTCTGTGAGTGGGCTTACTCAAAAAACCACCACAGGTCGTAGCAACATCTCTGCTCCATCTTGAGAATGGACTAAGAGTTCCGCCGCAGAAAAGCGGGCACGTCCAAATCATCCTCAAAGCTCCTGACAGGAAACTCGATGGTCTTGCCAGCGCCCCGTTCCATCGACGACTCCGATGACTCTTTGCGCTTCGAACCATTAAAACCCGTGGCGATGACGGTGATCTCCAGGGCTGCGTCCAAGCTCCCATCCACGGCAGCACCAAAGATGATATTCGCCTCATCATCGACCATCTGTCTGACGATCTCAGCGGCCTCGTTTACCTCGAACAGGGACATATCCTCTCCGCCCTTGATATTGAAGAGAACGCCCTTGGCGCCATCAATGCTGACGTCGAGAAGAGGGCTATTCACGGCGTTCATGACGGCATCCCTGGCCCGGTTTTCTCCCTGGCCGCTGCCGATGGCCATCAGTGCTGAACCCCCATTGCCCATGATGGAACGCACGTCGTTAAAGTCCACATTGACCAGGCCCGTGCCGGTGATGAGGTCGGAAATGCCCTGGATGCCCTGCCGCAAGAGGTCGTCGGCCTCCAAAAAGGCCTGGCTTACGGATGCCTTGGGATCGACGACCTCCAGCAGGCGGTCGTTGGGAATGACGATCATGGTATCCACATGCTTGCGTAGACGGCTGATGCCCTCCAACGCCATCTTCATGCGCCGCGAGCCCTCAAAACTGAAGGGCTTTGTCACCACAGCCACGGTCAAAGCACCGAGTTCCCTTGCTTTCTCGGCCACGATGGGCGCCCCGCCGGTGCCTGTCCCTCCGCCCATACCGGCGGTAACAAACACCATATCGGAGCCACGCAGGATTTCCTCGATCTCCTCGCTCGATTCCTTGGCGGCCTTTTCGCCGATGGAGGGATCTCCCCCGGCCCCCAGCCCACGTGTAACATTGTCTCCAATGCGCATACGCATCGGAGCCTTCGAGTTCATGAGCGCCTGCGTGTCGGTGTTCAGTGCCACGAACTCGACGCCCTGCAGCCCTACCTGGATCATACGATCCACGGCGTTGGATCCTCCACCTCCTATGCCCACTACCTTGATCTGGGCTGCGTTGCTCAATGCTCTCATATCATAATCCATGATCCTATCCCCTTTCAAACCTGCGACCGAGGCAGCAATACCTGAAGCCAATCCCAAAGACGGCGATACCAGCCCTCTTCGCCCGGCGCGGCGGATCGCCCATCACTTACCGCGTCTTCCCTATCCTTCCCCCAAAGTAATAAGCCCACCGCCGTCGCATAGGCCGGCCCACTGATAGCCTCCATCAAACCCTGCAACCCCGTAGGTGTACCGATACGCACCGGCAGCCCTAATTTCATTTTGGCAAGCTCTTTAACGCCCCGTAGATTCGCGGTCCCCCCCGTCATCACCACACCAGCCGGGAGCAGACTATCAAGTCCAGAACGCTTAATCTCCCGTGAGAGCAGATCGAGCATCTCCTCGGTGCGCAGCCCTACAATATCGCATACGTCACCCCGGGGCACAACCGCAAGACTCTCATCGCCAAAGGTAGAGATCTCGATCACCTCGTCCTCCTCCACCGCAGAGCGGGAGACGTGAGCATAGCGGACTTTTATATCCTCGGCGGTGGCAAAGCTCGTCCCCAGGCCCACGGCGATATCCTTTGTAATGTGCCATCCGCCCAAACCGATCACCCCCGTCTTTATCACGCTGCCCTCAGCATAGATAGCCATGTCCAGCGTTCCGCCACCCATATCCAGAAGCGTCACGCCCATCTCCATCTCTTCTTCGGTAAGCACCGCCCTGGAAGATGCCAGAGGCTGCAAGACGAGCCCCAGTACTTCGATCTGATTGGCCTGGATGCAACGAATCAGATTTCTAATGCAGGTCATGGCACCTGTCACAATGTGCGCTTCCACTTCGAGGCGAAAGCCCATCAGCCCCAGGGGATTCCTGATGCCCCCCTGATCATCGATGACGAATTCGCGTGGGATGGCGTGGATGATACGCCTATTATGGGGCATGGTGATGGCCTGCGCGGCCTCCATGGCGCGCTCGATGTCACCCCGGTCCACGGGGCGATCCCCCCTGCCGATGGCAGCCATCCCCCGACTGTTCCGCGACGCGATGTGAGCCCCACCCACCCCCACATAGGCCGCGACCACAGTATGCCCCGACACACTTTCGGCCTTTTGAACAGACTCTCCTATAGCGCGCGAGGCCTTTTCTAGATCAGTGATCACCCCCTTGTGCACTCCCTGAGAGGGCACGATACCCACCCCCGTGATGCGCAGCCCCCCCTCCTCGCCAACCTGGCCGATCAGCGTGCACACTTTGGTTGTGCCAACATCAATACCGACTATTGTCCGTGGCATCGACTCGCCCTTCCCCCGACCCAAATGGATCTACGCGAGAATGCTCGCGTAGGGTAACCTTAAAGCTTCCCGTAGCTGGGACGCCGCCCATTCCGCACATCGATATACTCGATCTGCATATCCTCTTCCAGAAATCCCTGCACCAGCTCTCGCATCACCATGACCTTCAGCTCAGCATCTCCGTCATATCCCAGATAAACGGGCCAGCTGTGATCCGTCACACGGAGGACGAGACCTATATTGGGCACATATTCATAGGATCTAGCCGCCGGTAACGCCTCCACTACATCCCAGACAAGAGCCCAGGGGACATCTATCAGCCGTCCTTGAGGAGCTGGCGCCCAGCCCCGAACGTCACGTACCACGACGCAATCGCTGGGATCAGCAGCGGGCCCCAATACGTTGCCATCCTTGTCCACCCACCAGTACCTCTCTCCGCTCGCCCAGACCAAAATGTCCTGCCGCTCCTCTAGCGTGATCACCACCTTGGAAGGGAGTTTACAGTGCACCGACGACTGTTTCACACAGCCAAATTGCTCCTCGATACGACGTTCCAGTTTAGAGGTTTGGATGTGGAAAGCGTTCCTGCCCAAAACGTTGGCCACGTTTTCCACCTCCTCCCCTGAGACGCGCTCCTGCCCCTTTACAATCACCTCTTGCACGCAAAAGCGAGAACTGGCAAGAAACCGATACATGAACCAGACATTGACCAGGAGAAGCACCAGCGCAAGCGCCTTGGACCAATTCACTCGATGCAGGAGAGACCCACCACCTGAGACGCTTGCTGCCTCTCCGGTCCCATCCAACCGTGCCCGAGATCGCGATGCCCGACGCTTCCCAACCATCCTCCTACGCCTCCACCTCGTAGGAAGTCAAGGAGGCCTTTTTCTGCTCGTATCGCTCCAGGGCATACTCAATCAGACGGTCGATGAGCTTCGGGTAGGGGAGCCCACTGGCCTCCCAGAGCTTGGGGTACATGCTGATCTCGGTGAATCCCGGTATGGTGTTTAGCTCATTCACGTACAACGTGCCCGTATCCCGACACAAAAAGAAATCCACGCGCGCCATGCCAGAGCAGTCTATGGCCTGGAAGGCGCGCACCGCCATGTCCTGAACCTTTTCTACCGTCTTCTCATCCAAGTCGGCGGGAATGCGCAGTTCCGAGTCCCCGTCTATATATTTAGCCTCGTAATCATAGAACTCGTTGCACGGCACGACTTCACCGGGAAGCGAAGCCATCGGCGCATCGTTCCCCAACACGCTGCACTCAATTTCCCGCGCGTTCATGGCAGATTCCACAAGAAGCCGACGGCCATAGCGAGCCGCCAGATCGAGGCCAGCCTCCAGTTCGTCGCGCCCGTGGGCCTTGGTTATCCCCACACTGGATCCCAAGTTGGCCGGCTTCACAAAGACGGGATAGGAGAACGTTTCTTCCACCTCTTTCAGCACGCTATCCAGCGCTTCACGCCATCGCGTGCGCATCACGGCCAGATAAGGAACCACTGGGATACCATTAGCGGACAGCACAGCCTTCTGTGCTATCTTGTCCAGCCCCAAGGCGGACCCCAGAACGCCCGCCCCCACGTAGGGCACATCGGCCAGTTCCAGCAAGCCCTGCACGGTGCCATCCTCTCCATAGGTGCCGTGCAGCACAGGAAATACGACATCCACGTCGGGGAAATGTGCTTTGGAGGAGACGCCCTTAACCGTCAAGTCATATCCCCCTACCACGGCGAGCGCCTTACCCATATCCATGCCCTTCTCTTTTTCTTCCAACCCAGACTGGAGAAGGGACATGGGATCGCCCTCCGCTATCCAGCGTCCCGACTTGGTGATGCCCACGGGATAGATGTCGTACTTTTTCTCGTCCATAGCCTCCATGACGGATTGTGCAGAGGCCAAGGACACCTCGTGCTCGCCCGACTTGCCGCCAAAGAGCACAGCCACGCGCAATCGCCCTTTTTTAGATGAGGAAGTCAAGAACCCGCGCTCCTTTCCACACCACTATACGATAACTGCTCGGTAGGAATGTCCCACTCGCCCAAGAATTCGATCTCTGGCTCCAGTTCCTGCGCAAAGGCGTCTCTGACCTCTTGCTGCGCTCGCTCGATCAGCTCTCGCATATCAGCAGCCGTCGCTCGACCAGCGTTCATAAAAAAGTTGGCATGCTTGGTCGAGATCTCGGCATCACCAATGCGAAACCCTTTCAATCCCACCTGATCGATGAGAAAGCCTGCTGGATACTGCACGGTGCGCTTGAAAACGCTCCCTGCACTGGCCCCATCGGGTATATGCGATCTTCTCCGGCGCGTGATGTGCAGCACCTTCCTTTGGAGCGCTTCGGGGTCACCGGCCTCAAGTTGTAGAGCCACATCCAGCACGATGCGCGGATACTTCTCATCGCCTCTACGCTTCAAAGCGCTGGTTCTATAACCATACCCCAGTTCCTCGACATCAAGTCGCCTGACGGTCCCGCCAACGTCCAGCACACGCACCCAGCGGACTGTTCCAGCCATATCGCCGCCATAGGCTCCCGCATTGCCCACCACAGCACCTCCCAGGGTACCGGGAATGCCCACTGCCCACTCCAAGCCACTCCATCCCTGACGCACCGTCCACCTTGCCAGTTTGGTGAGCAATGTCCCCGAGTGGGCCACCAGCAAGCCCTCCTCTTCCCAGAAGAAGCCTTGACAGGCGTTGATAATGACCAACCCTCTGACACCAGCATCGGCAACCAAGACGTTGGTCCCTCGCCCAAGCACCAGCAAGGGAATGGCCGCGCTTCGAGCCATCGTGACCAGATCCTCCATCTCTTGCACCTCGTTTGCCACCACGAGAAGATCCGCCGGGCCGCCAATGCCAAATGAGGTATAGCGAGAAAGGGGTTCCCCCACCTTTACCCGTCCGCCATATCCCCTTTGACGTAACGCTTGCGCAAACTCCCGTAAGTCCATCAGACCCTCCTCTATCCGAGTCGAGCCAATACTCGTTCGCCGATCAAGTATCCATCGCCCGCCCCCAGTGTAAGCAGCAAATCACCGGGGCGTAGTACCTGCAACAAATAGTCCACGGCCCCCTCGTTGCCATCTATGTGCATGACGTCCCCGTGATCCACGGCCTCCACCAGTTCCTCAGCCCGCATGATGGGCTCTTCGTGGGCGCGGGCCGGATAGATATCCGTGACGATGACCTTATCCGCATCATCAAAACAGGAGGCAAAATCCGCCAGGAGCGTCTGCGTTCGGCTATAGGTATGCGGCTGAAAGACAGCCCAGATGCGCCGCTGCGGATAGCGTCCCCGGGCGGCAGCAAGGGTAGCCCGCACCTCCGTGGGATGGTGGGCATAGTCATCAACCACGACGATGTCATTTCGCATCCCCTTAACTTCAAAGCGACGCAGCACGCCCATAAAGCCCCTGAGTGTATCCGCCGCCTCCCCTCGATCAACACCACAGAGATGAGACACGATCAACGCGGCCGTGGCATTTAGGGCATTATGTTCTCCTGGCACTGCAAGGGAAAGCGTCTGCCACTTCTCCCCACGCTCCCACACGGCGCAATCGACGCCTCCGCAGGCATTAGCCTCGATCTCCCGCACCACATAGTCCGCCCCTGGAGAAGAACCATAGGTCAACACGTCGGCCGTACGCCCACCGCCTCCCGCTAGAACCATTCTCAGCGCAGCGCTATCTGCACAGGCCACAATAGATCCCTCACCATCCACACCGTTCAGGAACACGCGAAAGGCCTCCCGCATCTCCCCAATGTCGCGGTAGCAATCGGGATGATCCATCTCCACGTTGGTCACCACAGCAATATGGGGCCTCAACCCATGGAACGTGCGGTCGTACTCGTCGGCCTCTACGACGAAATGCTCCCCATGCCCCGCCCGCGCATTCGTATCCAAGTCAGCAATAATGCCCCCCACAATAAAGCTGGGATCCAAATCCGCCTGTTCCAAAATCACCGATATCATGGAAGCAGTGGTCGTCTTCCCATGGGTGCCGGCCACAGCGATGCCACGGTATCCCTGCATCAACGCTGGCAACAAACGCCGCCGCTTGACCACAGGAATTCCCCTCTCGCGCGCCGCTCGGATTTCCACATTGTCCTCGGGAATCGCGGAGGAAACGACCAGCAGCCCCGCCTCCCCTACCTGTTCTGCGGCGTGCCCCACATACGTTTCGACGCCCAAGGCGTTCAGCGCCCGGGTGATCGACGACGCCCGCAGATCCGAGCCCGTTACCACGTGGCCCCTTGCGGCAAGGAGGCGAGCGATGGCGGACAGGCCGATGCCTCCAATGCCCACCATATGTATTCTTTCAGAAAGCCCCCGTACGCTCACCACATTCCTGCCTACCGAATCACACGTGCCAGCAACAGCAAAGCACTGAGATAAAGAAGTAAACTTTGGCCAAAGAGCACAGGGCTGCCCAAAAAAGTCATGGGCAGGAAACCGATCATCTTCTGGGCAAGCGCCGATAGGTTATCCACAGAAAAGCCCAGGAACTCGAAGGGATACCCAAACTTGTGCATATAGTACCAAAGAGAACCGGCGATCAGATACCCGTTGAGTGCGCCTGCCAATAGCCCCAGGACGATGGTTTGGACTCCACTCCGTAACTGACCACCAAAAGCCAGCGTCTCTCCCTCATAGGAAACGAAAGCCGACCCCACGAGGACAAAGGTGAAAATCCCACATTTGATCAGCTCGTCGTCCGGCTCAGACATAAATCGACCGCCCGCGTCCATCAGCCTGACCAGCCCTTTATCCAATTCGGGCTCAAAGCGGCTCAGGAAAAAGAGCAGAAACATCATGACGGTGGTTACTCCCAGTTCCCGCAGAAACCCGCGAACCAGGCCGATAAGGGCGAACACGAATACCAGAACGGAAAAAAAGATCTCAATTGGCACCATAAATTCAGCTCCTGGACTCCCCCACTAGATGGCTCCTAAGACTGCTCCCGCCCTCGAGCCCCAGACGCACTGTAAATACCAAAGATTATCAGCACGAAGACAAAGAGGGCCACCACACGGGCAACAACCTCCTCATCCATAAGCGTCTCTCTCACCGCACCACCTGGCAAGGCGATCACGGCCTTGGACCTTGGGAAAAGTACGGGAAAGAGATAGTAGATCATAAGAAATCCGTTGACGACGCCGACACACATCCCAAGGATTTTCATGATGATGGCATAGGGCGACGGAATGGTCCGTTGCCCCACCAAATAAAAGAAGAGCACGATGATGAAAAAGATCACCAGCCCCAAAAACTGTATATCCGCTGGCGTCTCGATCAGCGGGGGTAGCTTTTGCACCTCCTGCCACGCCTCGGCCGGATTGTCCGAGGTCAACCCACCCGATAGGGCAAGTTGGCCCAACTTGTGGAAACGATTCACTAAAGGATAAAAGAGCTGTGCCAGCCGATCAGATAGGAGCATGCCTACAGCCACGGCGATGATTGACAGTAGTTCCCGGTTCGCTCCACGCCTGAAGCCGATGAAGCCAAATAGACCCAAAATAGTGGCCATAAAAATATATTTGTCGACGTCCCAAACAACAATGCCTTCCATCAGGTCATCCTTTGGCTAGTGAGCATAGGGCCTCGCCGATACGTTCTGCGGCCTGTGGTACAGCCAGCGCCCGAGAGGCGTCCGCCATAGCACTCAGCGCTTCGGGCTTGTCCAGCAGCCTTTGCACAGATGAGAGCAGTTCCCCGTCCAACGCATCATCCTGGACGATGATGGCCGCACCCCGTTCGGCCAGGTAGCGCGCATTCACTTCCTGGTGCTGCCCTGCATAGGGATAGGGCACCAGAATGGCCGGCAAGCCCACAGCGGGAAACTCGCCAAGGGTTGCCGCGCCAGATCGGGCAACGACCAGATCGGCGGCCACCAGGGCATCCGTCATGCGCTCGTAGAGATAGGGAAAGAGGTGATACCGAGCCCGCCGCTTGGCGTCCAACCTTCGCCGAGATGCCTCCAGCATCTCCTGATCGTTGAAGCCACTAATATGTACCAATTGCACCCTCTCCAAGAGGCCGACGAGAGCCTTACGAACCGCCTCGTTGATCGAGTGCGCCCCCTGGCTCCCCCCGAGAATCAACAGAACGGGGCGACCATCGTCCAACCCAAGGCGATCACGCGCTGCCTCCTTGGACGTGGCATACAGGGCGCCACGTACCGGATAGCCGCTGACTATGACCTTGCGCGACGGCAAACGCCTCGCCACCACGGGAAAGGATACTGCCACGCGGCGCGCAAAGAAGGCCAAAAAGCGCACGGCCAAGCCCGGCTCCATATCGGGCAAATAGATCAGCACGGGGCATCCCGCAAGCCAGGCCGCCAGCACCAGAGGAACGGAAACGTATCCCCCAGTAGCCAGGACGACATTGGCATCGAAGCGATACAGTATCTTCCAAGCCTGAAAAATGCCCGTCATCGAGCGCATCGATCCGCGCAGAGTACCTGCCACACCTTTTCCGCGCAAGGCGCCAGCGGCGACGGGATAGAAGGTGATCCCCTCTTTGGCCAGAACACGCTCCTCAAGGCTATCTGCGTTCCCCACCCAGCCAACCTCGCCTCTATCAAGATGGCCATTGGCTGATAGGGCATCAACCACAGAAAGCGCGGGGTAGATGTGCCCCCCGGTGCCGCCACCGGTCACAAGAAGCCTCATGCCACCCCTTCCCGACCGGCGCTCCCCTGCGAGATATTCAACAGGATGCCCACGGACGCCAGACAGCTCACCAACGAGGAGCCTCCATAGCTGACAAAGGGCAGAACGGTCCCCGTAAACGGCGCCAACCCTGCCACCACGGCGATGTGGAGGGCGGCCTGAAAGGTCACCCAGCACACGAGCCCGACGGCCAGGAGCATGCCGTACACCTCCTGCACATAACGCGCGATGCGAAGGCCTCGCCAGGTCCAGACGGCATAGAGCACAATGATTATGACTGATCCCACAAGCCCCAGTTCCTCCCCGATGATGGCGAATATGCCATCCGTATGAGGGGCATAGAGAACGAATTTCTGCTGGCTCATTCCCAAGCCGACACCCAGCCATCCCCCTTCATTGAGTGCCACCAATGACTGTATAGGTTGAAAGCCTCGGCCCAACGGATCGCTGAGCGGGCCATGCAACCAAATTTGGACGCGCTCTGAACGGTAACTGGCGACGAGCATCACCGCTGTCAGGGCAACGCCCCCAAATAGGAACCCGATAAGCAACTGTTTCATATCCGCCCCGGCGACAAAGAACATGGCCGTCCCCGTGGCGACCAGAAGCACAGCCGTGGAAAAATCGGGCTGCGCGATAATAAGTCCTGCAATGAACCCCAAAAGCAGAGCAAAAGGGATCAGCCCCAGACTGATATCCCTTATATGTTCTCCGCGTGCCGACAACCATACAGCAATGTAGACGATCGCTCCTACCTTGGCCACTTCCACAGGCTGCACGGAACGCGACCGAATGACCCACCGCCCGATGGGCGCGACCACAAGCAACATGAGCACGGTAAGCACAAGGATATGCACGGCGAACCGGCGATATACGTGATAGTCGATGTGCCAGGTGACGAACATGGCGCCCAACCCCAACAGGGCAAATACCCCCTGACGCCTGGTAAAGTGGGCGGGCCGCCCCTCATACGCCCCACCCTCAAAGAGAGCAAACCCATAGGAAGCACTATAGACCATAACCAACCCCACGACCAGTAGGATCAGCACCACGAGAAACATGAGCCAATCGGACTGCACGATTCTGCGGGATCTGCTAGCCGTCATGATGAACGCTTCCCTTTCAGACCAGCGACCAGGTCACGAAAGGCCTCCCCCCGCGCCTCAAAATCCTCAAAAGCATCGTAACTGGCCCCGCCGGGCGAGAGGAGCACCACATCGCCCTCTCCAGCCAGCTCCGCGGCCAGCGACACGGCTCCACCCAGCGACTCCCGTACGTGAACGCCTGTATTACACGCCCGCGGCGCACACCGCTGGCGCGCCTCATCCAGGGCCTCGCAGATGATGGGCCGCGCCTCACCAAAGGCGATCACGTGCTTTACACGAGCAAGCACCAAATCGGCCCATAGGTCCCACGGCAGATGCTTGTCACGCCCACCGGCCAGGAGAATCTGGGGCTCCTCGAAGGAGCGCACCGCCGCCATGGCCCTCGCCGGCGTGGTGGCAATGGAATCATTCACGAACAGCACGCCCTGCCACCTGCACACCTCCTCAAGCCGATGGGACATGCCGACAAAGCGCCTCGCCACATGGCCCATGGCTGCCACGTCCACGCCCCCAACCGCCGCGCAGCATGCGGCGGCCAGGATGTTGGCCAGATTATGACGTCCCCTCAACCTGACCTCAGAGGCCCGGCAGATCATCTCCTCGCGTCCTCCCCAGCGCAGCAAAAGGCGATCGCCCTGCATAAAGGCCCCACGCGACACCGGACCTTCCAAGCTGAATTGAACCAACTGGCCCACGGACGAGGCAGCCATTTCCCCACAGTACGCGTCGTCGGCATTAAGAATGGCCCAATCATCGCGCCCTTGAAAAGCCAGGATGAACGATTTGGCCCGCACATAGGCGGCCATGGTCGGATGCCTATCCAGATGATTGGGCGTGATATTCGTAATGGCCGCCACGTGGGGGCTCCATCCCCGTAGAGACACCACACGCGAGGCCTCGGAGCGCTCCCGCTCCACATCCTTTCCCTGGTAATCTGGTGAAAAGAGTTCCAGTTGAAAGCTGGAAAGCTCCATCACCGCCACCTCGGGCGCACTTCCTTCCGAAAGCCGGTTGGTAAGGGGAAAGCCGATATTGCCCCCCACCCACGTCTCTTTGCCACCCGCCCTGAACATCTCGCCGACGAGGGCCGTGGTGGTCGTCTTGCCGCTGGAGCCCGTGATCCCCACCACCGGCGCCCGGCACAGCTGGGTAAAGAGCCTGGGCTCGCTGCTGATAGGAATCCCTTCTTCCCTCGCCCTTTGGACGACAGGCGCCGACGGCGGCACGCCGGGGCTGATGAAAAGCACATCCACATCCAAAGCGGGGGCCTCGCCTCCCAGCGCAAACTCTAGGTCCAGACCCTCCAGCGTCGCCAGTTCGCCTCGTAAATCCTCAGCCGCCTTGGTATCGCTCAACGTGATACGGGTGCCCAGCGGCGCCAAAAAGCGCGCCAGGGCTGTCCCCTCGCGCCCCGCTCCGACGATAGTTACCTTCAGGTCGGCGAGATCCTGGGGGGATATCATCGCCATGTCACGCCCCATCCCACGGCTAACAGCGCAGCCACCAGCCCCACGATCCACATGCGCGACACGATACACACCTCTGACAACCCGCCAAGCTCGTAATGATGATGCAAGGGAGCCATGCGAAGAACACGCTGCCCCTCCCCGACTTTGCGCCGTGTATACTTATAGTAGACAACCTGCAAAATCACCGACAGGGCCTCCACCACAAAGACAAAGCCCACCAAGGGCAACAGCAGGACATAGTCAGAGAACAGGGCCACGGCGGCCATCCCCGCTCCCAGGGCCTGGGAGCCCGTATCTCCCATAAAGACTGCCGCTGGGTGCACGTTGAACCAAAGGAAAGCCAGCAGCACGCCCAGAAGGACAAAGCAAAAGGAAGCCAGGGAGTACCTTCCCCTCTCCATCGCCAGCACGCCATAGGCGCCAAAACCTATGGCCGACAGCCCCCCCGCTAGACCATCCAGCCCGTCTGTAAGGTTTACAGCATTCGATGTGGCCACCACCAAGAGTGTGTATACAGGCACAAGCCATATCCCCAAATTCAGGACATGTTCCGAAGCGGGCAGCAAGACTGACATATTTGGCCTCACCCAATAAGTAAAAAGAGCCAACAGCAGGGCCAGCGCCCACTGGGCCGGAAACTTGCTCCTTGCCAGCCAGCCCACGCCCTCCTGATCGTGTAGCCCTCGTACGTCGTCGAACGCACCTAGCGCCCCAAAGACGACCATGGGGAGAAAAACCAGCAGAGACTCCAAACAGCCGTCCACGGCCAGCACAATAGCGAACGATCCCGCACCTACCAGAATATACACGCCCCCCATGGTGGGCGTCCCTTCTTTCTCCTCGTGGGATGACGGGCCATCCGCGCGAATGTGTTTGCCCACACCATATCGCCGCAATTGGCGCACGAACCAACCGCCCCAGGGCACGACGATAGCAAACGCCAACGCCGCCAGCATGAGAGGATGTCCCTTGGTCCGAAGCAAGGCGGCGATCACGGCTGCTCCAGCCCTTCCACAATCATCTCCATCTTCATGCTCCGTGACCCCTTCACCAAGATAGCGTCTCCGGGCTCGATAATCCCCTCAAGGATGGCCAGGGCTTCTTCGTTGTCGGAGGCTGCACGGAGTCGGGTGACATCGAATCCGGCTTCTCGTGCCCCCTCGGCTATGAGCCGCCCCCCATCTCCCACCGTCACCAAGAAATCCAACAGATCAACGACATAGCGTCCCACTTTGTGATGCCCCTCGCGCTCGTACGCACCCAGCTCGAGCATATCCCCCAAAACGGCCAGGTGGCGTCCGGGAAGTCCGGCCAGCAGGTCCAGCGCGGCCATGACGGATTCTGGACTGGCATTATACGTATCGTCCAAAAGGGTCGTATGGCGGATGCCTCGTCGCGGCACCAGCCGCAGCCCTGGCCCCACGGCCTCAAGCCCTGCCTCTATCTCCTCCCATGAGAGGCCCTGGGCGATGCCCACAGCCACCGCGGCTAGGCTGGACATGACGCCGGGGAAACCCAACATAGACGTGTGCAGCGGATGAGAGGTGGCGGAAGGGGAAAAGGCGCCAACTCTTTCCCTGAAAGATGCTTCCCGTACGTGCACCGTGAAACTCATACCCCCCAATCCGTGGCTCGCAACCTCATCGGCCCACACGACGCTATCAGGATGTAGGCCAAAGGTCAGCACCCGAGCCTGTGTCTGCTCTCTCATGAGCCGAACGCGGCGGTCGTCACCATTCAGGACAGCCAGCCCATCTGCAGGCAACGCCCGCACCAACTCCGCCTTGGCCTCCGCGATCCGCTCCATGCTTCCTAGCCGCTCCAGATGCGAGGGTCCCACGTTTGTTACCACACCGATCTGCGGGCTGGCGATATCACAGAGCAAAGCGATCTCCCCAAGAGCATACATGCTCATCTCCAGGACAGCGCACTCGTGCTCCTTCTTCAGCGCCATAAGCGTCAGGGGCAAACCAATCTCATTATTGTAATTCCCAGAGCTCTTGAGCGTCTCATACCGCTGCGCCAGCACCGCGGCGATGGTCTCCTTGGTCGTCGTCTTGCCCACGCTGCCTGTCACCCCCACGACGCAAAGATCTGGCCTTTCGCGGCGACGCGCCCCAGCGAGGCGTTGCAAGGCCTGCAGCGTATCGGGAACGACGACCAAAACCGGCGGCTCAACCTCGGCCGGCGCTGTACCCTTCAAGGTATCGATAGTCGCGCCATCCGCCGTTACCTCTTCCACCAATGCCACCGTTGCTCCGGCAGCAAAGGCGTCCTCAACGTAGAGATGGCCATCGGTGCGCTCCCCATGCAGGGCCACAAAAAGGCTCCGGGGCCCTGCCTCGCGGGAATCGATACACACCTGCGATATATCTATATCGGCGTTCCCTCCGACGGCAACATGGGGAGATAAGGCATTCAAGAGCCCTGCTAGATTCAGCATGCTTTCTCCTTACAAGCACTCCTCGTCAACGAGTGGGAGGAATCCCATAATAGTCCACCAAATACTTGCACATCCTGCGGAACTCGGGAGCGGCGACGTCCGTCCCCCAGTATCCTTCCCTTGGCCTGTCGAATTTCGTCAAGACCACGAAACGTGCATCGGGCACGGGACCAAACCCCACAAAGGAGGCGATGACGGTCTCCGGCATATAGCCTTCCAGGGTGGCTATTTCCGACGTACCAGATTTGCCGGCCAGCACATAGCCCGGCAGAACGGCCTTCTTCATCCCCAACTCCATGGAGTCCACCATCAGCGTTGTGATATCCTGGCTGGCCTCAGAGGAGATCACCCGGCGCACGGGAAAAGGTTCTATCACCTCTACATGTTCACCCCGTCGGATCTCACGCACCACGTGCGGGCGCATTAGGATGCCGTCGTTGGCTATGGCAGCATAGGCTACCGCCACCTGAATGGGCGTCACGGCAATGCCCTGCCCAAACGAATTGGTGGCCAAGTCCGACTTGTGCCACATGCTGTCGCCGGGCACGCGGAGGATCCCATCCTCCTCATGTGCCAGATCGATGCCCGTGACTTCCCCAAAACCAAACCGACGCACCATCTCGTAGAATCTCGCTTCGCCCAATAGTGTGGCTACATAGGCTGCCCCCACGTTGCGCGAATAGGCCAACAGTTCGACCATCGTGGTCGGCCCGTGTGACTTTCGATCCGCATTCCGGATGCGCTGCGTTCCTACGATGATCTCGCCCCGATCATCATACGAATCCGTGGGGCGAATAAGATGGGCATCCAACGCCGCCGCCAGGGTAAGCGGCTTGAAGACGGATCCCGGTTCATAGATAGAAGAGATCGAGGTATTCACATAGCGTTGCAACGAATCCACGTTCCCATAATCGCCGGGCGCATAGGTCGGATAGTTCGCCATGGCCAGAACTCCACCGGTACGAGGATCCAAAACGATGATATTCCCAGAAGTGGCCTTGTTCTCCTCTATCCCCCTGCGCAGTATCTGCTCCGCCATATGCTGGACATTACGATCTAGGGTAAGAACCAAGGTCGCCCCGTCCCTTGCCTCGCGATAGTTGACCAGGTTAGCAAGGATCTGTTCGCCCCACGGGTCTCGCACGCCATACCATTCTCCCTGCGTCCCACAAAGGAGGTGATCATAGTATTCCTCCAAGCCGTAAAGGGCCTCCCCCTCATAGTTCACAAAGCCCAGCACCGAGGAGGCAAGTGCACCGTCCGGATAGACGCGGCGAAACCTGGGAGTGATCTTGAAAGCCGCTGCTGATTCTCGTTTCTCAATCTGTCCTTGCACGGCAGGGGACACGCCCTTTCCCAGTAGCACGGTGCCGGTCAAACTCAGCATATGGGATATCTCCCTCTCCTGCTTTCCAAGAAGGCGCGCCAGTTCGGGCACAAGCGCCTCTTTCTGTGCAGCGCTCAGAAGCTCCGGGGAGACAGAGATATCATAGGATACTGTCGACGCCACAACATAGTGTCCCGTGGCATCGCGTATGTTGCCCCGGGCCACCGGAACGACATCGGGCATGTCCCCGCCCTGCAAGCTGAAAGAGAGAACCTCCTCCTGGGGCATCAGTTGACAAAAAGCTACCCGCACCACCAGCACCAACCCTGTGGCCAAAAGAACCAAAGTGAGCCAGGCTATACGTCGTCTTTGGCCCAATGTGTGAGAATCATCCATCATGGAACCCAAAGGCCAAGCATCTGAGTCAGTGTCATCTCTGATCTACAGGGGCTTCAAGCCACAAATAGAACCGATGTACAAGATTCTCCCAGAGCGTATTGTTAACGTTCAACCCCACGTTATCGAAATCCCTTTTCCTCTCCAAAGGCAAAGCATGAGCCTGCCGCGCCCTCGGCGTCGGCGTACACTCGATGGTGAGGCGCTTCTCCACATCAGCAGCCTCCGGGAAATGGTACCCCAAATCCTTACCGCTGCGCATCACGCGCTCCAAGGACCCCAGCACGGCCGCCTCGCCTTCCAAAACCACCAGTTCCCGATGAAGGCGGTCTTTGCGCGTCTGCAAGCGGCGAATCTCTTTGGCATACGCGGCCACCTCGCTTGCCTGGTGCAAATAAAGCCCCCCCGCCAGCCCGATGAGGAGCAGCATCACGCTGAAATAGGCCAACGTACGCGGCTTGACCTTGTCCATAGAAATTCTGCGCCTGGTACGCTCGTAAAAGACAAGCAGTTCCTTACGCCGCTCCGGCATGCCAACGCCTCCTCTTCACGCATCAAGGTAAGCGTTCTACGACGCGCAGACGCCCGCTTCGGCTGCGGGGATTCACAGCGACCTCCTCTTCAGAGGGCCACACCACGCCCCTTGTCAGGCGTTTGATGGTGGCCTCATGATCGCAGACGCATTGGGGCAGGCGTGGCGGACAGATGCAGTCCTTGGATTCGCGCACGAAAAAACGCTTGACGATGCGATCCTCCAGGGAGTGAAAGGCGATCACCGCCAGCCGCCCTCCGGGCCTCAAGAGATCAACTGCCTGCGGCAACGCAGCCTTCAGTGAGGCCAATTCCTCGTTGACCGCGATGCGCAGCGCCTGAAAGGTGCGAGTCGCCGGGTGAATTCGTCCCCTGCGTCCCACCACATGGGCTACAAGATCGGCCAACTCACGCGTGCTGTGAAAGGGCCGCTCAGCGCAGATAGCCCGCGCTATGCGCCGTGAATGACGCTCCTCCCCGAACTCATAGATCACCCGCGCGACCTCTTCCTCGGGCCAGGTGTTCACGATCTCCTCTGCCGTGAGATCGACGCAAGACCCCATGCGCATATCCAGAGGGCCATCCCGCTGAAAAGAGAAACCCCGCGTCGGATCGTCCAACTGCAGGGAAGAAACGCCCAGATCGAAAAGGATGCCATCCACCCCCTCGAAACCGTGGTTTTGCGCGATGTACTCCAAATCGGCGTACTGCCCACAAACAAAGGTGACTCGCTCACCAAACGAGGACAGTCGCTCGCGCGCATAAGCCAGTGCCTGCTCATCAATATCGAGAGCCAAGAGTTGGCCATCTGGCGCCGAGCGTTCCAGAATCCCCTCGCTGTGCCCTCCCAGCCCCACCGTGGCATCAATATAGCGTCCCCCGCTGGTGGGCTGCAGCCAGGACATGACCTCATCGAATAGGACGGGAACATGCTCCGGGAGATCGCGCACATCCGCCTGTGCTTCGGACTTTTTGTTCATGGCTATACGCCCATCCGCGCCATCTCGGTCAGAATAGCATCCATGTTCTCGGCGTCGCTATCCAAGGTCTGATGCCAGATCTCTGGCCCCCAAATCTCGATATAGGTATTGACGCCCACAATGATTGCCTCCTGATCAAGGTGCGCATACCGTCTCAAAAACGGAGGGATGAGCACCCGCCCTGCGCTATCCAGCGTGGCCTCAAAAGCCCCCCCAAAAACAAACCGCCCATAGGAGCGGGCCATGTGACTCGTCTTGGGCACATCAGCGATCTTTTCCGCCAACTTGATCCATTCCTCCTCCGGGTAAGCGATCAGGTAGGCACTATATCCACGCGTAATCACCAAACCAGCATTCAGCTCCTCCCGAAACCGCGCCGGAATAGTGATCCTTCCCTTGGCATCCAAACTATGAGAATACTGGCCCAAGAACACGGCTGGCCTCGCTTTCTACCGTGCAGCGTGTGGAACAACCTCTATGGCTCCGAGGGGATCAGGGGCGCGTACCACTCTGCGACACTTTGGCCCACTTTTGACCACTATTATATACGAGAGCCCCCCTGCCTGCCAAGGGCATCCTGTGCCAACGCCACACGGAATGTGGGCAGTCGCAAATAGATACTATATATAGTACGTAAAATATCCCTCCACCACAACATATAGTAGGGGAACCGGATCAAAGACACCAGAAAGATTTACTCAAAATTGACACAAGGACTTTTTTCCCCGGCACAGAGAAAAAGCCTCCGGGAATTGTGAGAGGGGATATCTTTCAGAATAGACGCCACAGGGGGAATTGTAGGTCGCTTATCCGTGCTGGTGCCGCCCGCAGCACTGCTTGTACTTTTTACCAGAACCGCAGGGGCAGGGATCGTTACGGCCGATAGGCCCTACGGGAGGTTTGGGCGCCCGGCTGGGATCCACGCCCTGCTGCCGTAGTATGCGGCGGCGCAAATCCATAAAAGCCCCATGACTATAAGTAAAGAACTTTTTGTAAGCGCTGCAGTGATAGTGTTCCGTCCGCCCCTCAATGCCAAGAAAGCGGGGACAACCCTGTTTGCACAGGGGAAGCCAGATGCACTCTTGACATTCCGGCCTGGGCGCGGACTTGACAGAGGCAAAATCCCGCAGTTTTTCGCTGTCAAAAGCCTCCTCGAGGGACATCTCCTGCAAGTTGCCAATGAGCAGATCGTCCCGGACGAAAAAGTCACAGGGATAGATATCGCCGTTGTGCTCCACCGCCACATACGAACCGCACTCCTCCTGATAGCAACACATGGGTGCCTCTTGGCCCAGGTATACGGCGAGTATGGCGTCAAAATCCCGAATCGAGGCCTCGGGCTCCCCCCCGTTGTACCACTTGTCAAAAACGGTGCATAGGAACTCGGCCAGCGCATCGGAGCTCACGGAAAAGTCTGCCACCTTCCCGGTCTGTGGATCCACCTCCACACAGGGAATAAACTGCATATAGTAGAACCCCTCGGAAATGAAATAGTCATAGATCTCGGCCCCGTGTTGGGCGGTGACGTCATTGACCACGGATAGCACGTTGAACTGCACGTTATGCTCATCAAGCATGTGTATGTTCTTCACGATCTTGTCGTGCGTGGGAGCGCCGTTGGCATAGTGGCGATAGCAATCGTGGTAGGGTGCAGGACCGTCCAGACTCACGCCCACAAGGAAATTGTAGCGACGCAAAAAGCGCGCCCACTCCGGGGTCAGGAGTATGCCGTTGGTCTGCAGCCCATTGCTGACGGACTGACCCGAGAAGCCGTACTTTTGCTGGAGGGCCACGACGCGCTTGAAAAAGTCCAGCCCCATCAACGTGGGCTCGCCGCCCTGCCAGCCAAAGGTGGCCTGTCTCCGGTCCAGATGCATCGCCTGCTTGATGAGCTCCTCCAGGATCTCGGGGCTCATACGATGTCCCTTCGTTTCCTTGTAGGGATCCGTGACGCGATTGTGATAAAAACAGTAAGTACAATCAAGGTTACAGTCCCCGGAAGCGGGTTTTATGAGGAGGCTACGCGGTTGCTGCGTGGGCATCTTTTACGTTTCCTCTCGCGGATATCTGGCCCTATCGGTTCCTTACGAACCAACTATACACATAATACTCATGATACGCCCCCCCTCGGAACTGTCAAAACCCTGTCGTTTGGCTGGGAATTCGTCACTTGGCAACAGGCTCAGGAAAAGGATATACTAGCCCCTGATGCCCTTTTGCCCTGAACGAGGAAAAGCTAGTCCCAGAGAGGAGAACCATGTCCCAGCATATGTGGACGCCCGAACGCCTCGTGCGTTATCCCCTGATCACCGACCTGGACATATCACCCGATGGCCAGCGCATCGTGTATGCCGTCCGGGAGCCGATCATGACGGACGAGAAGAGCAAGTTCGTCAGCCACCTGTACCTGGTATCGGCCAAGGGCGGCGAACCCCTGCGCCTCACCTACGGCGACGCCTCCCATGCCTCCCCACGGTGGTCCCCCGACAGCCAGTACATCGCCTTCCTCTCGGATCGCGCCGACGACAAAAATGACCTCTACGTGATGCGGGCGGATGGGGGCGAGGCCTGGCCACTCACCAAAAGCGAAAAAGGAGTACAAAAGTTCGCCTGGTCGCCCAATGGCGACCGCCTGGCCCTCAGCATGGTGGCGCCGGACACGGAAGAGGAAAAGGCGGACAAAAAGGCCAAGAATGACCCCATCCTGTGGGATGTGGACCATGACAGGGCGCAGTTGTGGATCGTTCCCCTGACGGCGGGAGGGGACGAGGCTCCGGAACCGCAAGCCGTCACGGAGGACGGCTATCACGTGACGGATTTCGATTGGACACCTGACGGCTCCGCTCTGGCCTTTGTTCACCAGCCAAGGCCGCTGGAGGAGGACTGGCCCAAGAACCGCCTCTCCGTGGTAGACGTGGACGAGGAGCAACCCCAGGTGCGCGAGATCGCCCACCTGGGAGGCTGGAATGCCACATGCAAGGTGCGCGGGGAGTGGATCGCCTGCACCACAGGGGAAAGACCCATCACCTGGACGGTCAACCAGCGCACGGTGCTCTATCCCCTTGAGGGAGGCGAGCCCCGTCCTTTGGCCATGACCGAGGACGCCCGCCCCTTCCTCATCGACTGGTCGAGCGACGGCAAGCACCTGTACGTCCTAGAGAACAGTGGCACCGCCTCGGCCATCCGCGCCCTGCCTACTGATGGTGGCCCGCCCTCCACCCTCACCGATGACCACGGATACATCTCCCTAGTGCGGGTGAGCGCGGAGGACACCTTTGCCCTGGTGGCAGAGGAGATGGACCGTCCCAACCACATCTGCACCATGCGCGCCGATACCGGAGACTGGCATGAGGTGGCACACCCCGCCGAACGGGTCGATTGGCCCGACGAAAAGATACCGGCCAGCGAGATCCTCCACTGGCAGTCTGATGCTCAGGGGGACACCACCCCCTTGGAGATCGAGGGCATCCTCACCCTTCCCCTGGATGAAACGGCAGAAAAGCCCTACCCCACCCTCGTCATCGTCCATGGCGGGCCCATGTCCCTCTTCTCGCAGAACTATCTCGCCGCCTCCTCACACTACCCCATCCTCGCCTTCGCCGAGAGGGGCTACGCCATCCTGCGCGTGAACCCGCGGGGATCGGGCGGATACGGCGCGGCCTTCCGCGCCGCCAACAAGCGGGACTGGAGCGGCGGTGACTATAAGGATATCATGCGCGGCGTGGATCGCCTCATCGAGCAAGGCATCAGCGACCCCGAACGGCTGGGCATCATGGGGTGGAGCTATGGCGGGTACATGACCAGTTGGGCCATCACCCAGACGTCCCGCTTCAAGGCCTCCTCGGTGGGCGCCGGCGTGACGAACCTCATGAGCTTCAACGGCACCACCGATATTCCCGGCTTTATCCCCGACTATTTCGACGCCGAGTTCTGGGACGATCCCGCCGTGTACCAGGAGCACTCGGCCATGTTCCAGATAAAGGGCGTCACGACGCCTACCCTCATCCAGCACGGCCAGGAGGACAAGCGGGTGCCTCTGAGCCAGGGCAAGGAACTGTACAACGCCCTCAAACGCCAGGGGGTGGAGGTGGAGATGGTCATCTATCCGCGACAGGAGCACGGCCCCTCGGAGCCGCGCCTCATCATGGACATCATGCAGCGCAACCTGGACTGGTTCGACCGCTGGATCATGGAGGGAGAGCACAAAGGCTGACGGTGTAAGGCTGTTTCGCGCGACTCGAGAAACCACGGGCGTCAACGCCCGTGCTACCTAGCTACGCCCGCTCAAGCGGGCTTCTGAAGCCTTGGTGTACGTGGACATCGTATAGGAATTCGACCTAGCTCACAAGCCCCATTCCATGGGGCGCAAGGGGCTACCTACGGTAGCCCATGTAGCGCTGCGGCTTTAGCCCTGCGCGGGATCGGAATCTAGCTCCACTGCTCCCGCCCCACGTAGCGGGGCGTCAGATCGGGTACGGGCTTTCTCTCTCGCCAGGCGTCCTGCAGCCGCGTGTTGCGCGCCAGATAGGCCTCCAGAGGATCGAGGAGGAACTCTTCCTCGATGTCGGCGACGGAGAGCCCCTCGTGGTTCGATTGTAGCGTAAAGATCCCCTCCTGGTGCCAGATCTTGATGGTCACGTCGGGGCCATATTTGGCGCGGATGAGGGGGATCTGCGACCCGTTGAAATCGCAGTGAAAGACGCCCACGTCCAGATCGATGGTCCGGGCGATGATGGGATCATGAACGCCGGTCATGGCCAGCACCTCCCCCATGACGTCGATGATGCGCGCGTAGCGCGACTTGACCGCGGACACCACGTAATAGTGCTGATTCCAGGCATGGACGCCCAGATGCTTGCCCCCATCATAGGCCGACGACCAGAAGACGATCTCTGCGCCACGGCGTTTGAGTTCGGCCCAGGTCTCGGGCCAGTTGATGTCGAAGCAGATCTGCATGCCGATGCGCCCGAAATCGGTGCCGAATACCTTGGGATCCCCCCCTGGCGTGATCCCCTTTTCCAGGCTGCTGAACTCGGCCCCCTCCACCACGGGGTGAATCTTGGCGTAGGAGCCCACGATGGCGCCGTCCCGGTTGATGAGCACGGACTCGTTCATAAAGCGCTCGCCACGAACGGTGGTGAGGGGACAGATGATGTAGCAGTTGTGCTCCTGGGCGTAGGCGGCAGCCATGTCCGTCGTGGGACCGGGCACCGGCTCCGCCACCTGAGACAGTTCGTCGAACGCTACGTTGAGCTCCAAAAATGTCTCCGGCAGGCAGATGATGTCAGGCTTTTCGGCGGCGGCCTGCTCGATCAAGCCGCGCATCCGCTCCCGGTTATCCTCCACCGTCGGCCCGCCCTCGTGCAACTGGGCCACCGTCGCTATCCTCACTTTGCGGGGCATGATACTTTTCCTCCCATCACAACTCGCAACCTCTCCGAAGAGAGCATGCGACAGGAACACCTCTGAGATGATAACCCATACGCTTCCCACACCATATGGCCGTTACGCTGCTATCATGGTGTAGCACGCTCCACCTGTCAAGTTGCAGGGAAACTTTTTGACGTGCTTCAACGACCGGTCGGGCCGCTCGGAAGGCATGGCCTCGCTGAGTGACGTGCGCGCTTCCTTTTGCGCACCCGATTTGACATGACTCATTGCTTGGAAGTACACTTGCGCTGTTGTCAACCCTATTTGAGGAGATGTTGCCACAATGCAGAAGGAACACACGTTGTTGATCCTTGTCGTCGTTTTAGCGCTGGCTCTGGTATCCTGTGCGCGGCCGGCGCAGGAGCCCGCAGAAGCGGGGCCCGGTGGCAGCGAACAGGAGGCTGCTGCCGAGCCCACAGCGACCTCGGTGCCAGAGACTGAGGAACAAAAGGCTGAGCCGACCGAGGAGGAATCGCAGGAAACGGAGGCTGGCACGCCAGAAGAGGCCGAGAGCTCGCTCGCTGAAGTAGCTGACGTGAACGTTCTGGACAGTTACAGACAGACCATCACCGTTCGCACCCAGGAAGCGGGCGGCGAGCCGGAGGAGCTGACCTATGTGATCGAAGCGGTTCGCGAGCCGCCCGCCCGCCACACCGTCATGAGCGCAAAAGAAGGGGGAGAGTCCCGACAGGTCACCGAGATCATTCAGATAGGGAACATGCAATACATGCGTATCGCCTCCGTCGGGGGCGATAGCGATTGGATGACGATGGCAGCGGACGAGGAACTCGTCGCCGGGGAGGCCATGGGGGACATGGCCCTTCCCAGTGCCGACGAGTTTATGGACGACGAGGCCTGCGAGATGGTCGGTACCGAAAAAGTTTCTGGGCTGGAGACCAGACACTACCGTTGTGATCTGGATTTCATGGAGGACGATGAGCTATCCTTCACGGAAGCCAAAGCCGACGTCTGGGTTTCCACCAAATACAACCTACCCATCAAGGTCGAGGCCACGTACACCGGCAAGGGGAGCGACGATCAGGACACCACCTGGGAGACCGAACAGGTCATCGATATGATCAACGAGCCCATCGACATCCAGCCGCCAGAGGGCGTGAGCGAGACCGGCCTGCCGGACGACATCCCCCTGATGGAAAGCGCCACAGGGCTGTCGAATCTGGGCAGCATCGTTACCTTCAAGACGCCCGAGACGGTCGAACAGGTCACCGCGTTCTACAAGGAAGAGATGCCCAAACAGGGATGGACGGAGGATGAGGAGCAAGGCGGGATTCCAGGATACTTTGGTTTCACCAAGGGCGACCGGGTGGCCAACTTTATGGTGGCCGGCGGCGACGGCCCCAGCGACGTGACGATCATGCTCCAAAAATAGGAACGCTGAGACAACACATTGACACCAAGAGGCCCCAGGAGCATACCGGGAGGTGCTATCCCCTGGGGCCTCTTCTATTCGCAGGCTGGGGAAGACGCTCCGCGTCTTCCCTTGGCAGTTTCGCTTCGCGAAATTGCATGACTATACAAGCGACTTCTCCGGTGGCCTCCAAACCTGCTGAAGGCAGGTGAGAAAAATGCTGTGCATTTTCCCTGGCAGAATCGCAAGCGATTCTGCATCTTGTCCGAAAATTCCGGCTATCCACGCCGCGATCCTGGTACGTATCAGCCTGTTTCCAACAGGCTTTTTCCTCGTAGACCTGGGATTCATCCCGGGGCATGAGCTGGGCCAGGGCCTCTTCAAGCGCCCTCACGCCCATGAGGCGCGCTCCTCCTCCAGCCACTCCTCTGGATCGGGCCACAGATCCTCGTGCAGCCCACGCAGCGTGGCGGTAAAATCCTCCGGGCAAGGACGGACGATCATCGTGTCCCCGTCCACCAGAAAGAGGACCGTCGTCTTAGGTTTCAGCCCCAGCCTCTCGCGCACGAACTTGGGGACCACCACCTCATACTTGGAACTCACGCGCGCAGATATCACCTTCATCTCTTACCTCCCATCATGGGTAAGAGTATTATATGGATGTAAAACGATTATGTCAGTTGTAAGAAGATTTCATTTTTTACGAGGCGATCGGCTGTAAGGAGTATAAGATACGCAGGATGTTAAAAAAGGGAGTCCCGACGGCCAGGCAGGCGCCCAGCGCCCATGAGCCATCGCCGTCTTGCCTATGTTGCCCCCTATAGTTTGCGACCGCTAACGTTGTCGTGCTATATTCCGTACTATGTAACCATTATACTGCTATCATGGCAAAGCACCGTTTATCTGTCAAGCGCGAAGTGCACAAGGGATCCGAGTTGTCTTCTGACACATTCGTTTCAGTATCCCCTGCTATGATATACCCTCAGCGCCTAGAAGTTGTTCAAATTATTGTGTAGAATCGTGCAAAACACTAGATGGCGTATAGGATACGTCTTGGAACGCGGCGCTTCCAACAGTAGCCTTGCGCGGTCCACGCAGGCCTGGTATTCTTTCCCCTCCAGGGAAACAGAGGATTGAAAACTGACCGATACCGAGTATTGGTAGCAGCTTGACGGATCCGGGAGGGATCAGACATGAAAGCACTTGGTAAATTCATCACTGTGTTGGCGATTCCGCTGATGATCCTGAACATGCTAGGTGGAATTGTGGCTGGAATCTGGCTCGCCATCCTTGGAGAATGGGGTGCGATCGGTGTGGGAATCCTAATCATCTTCGCAGCTACCATTATTCTCCGCTTCGTTCTCGCCCCATCCATTCTTTCTGACGTACTGGCGTATACAGCGAAGGACAATCCTCTCGGAGTAGTCTGCTTCAGTGCCCTCAGCAGCCTGTACATTATTGCCGTGGTCACCTTTTGGTGTTGTGGCCTCATGTTCTACTTCGTTCGGAAAGCGACCGCAAGCGATCTCATCCCGAGGCTGCTGTGGTCCTATGGACTTGCAACAGGACCATGGGCGGGTATGGCGAAGGAGGAGGCCAGGGGTAGTGGATCAGAATTCACTTCAATGTTTGTCACCTTCCTCGCTAAACTTGCATATGCCACGGCAATGATTCTTATGGTCTTCACCCCAATTACGTTACTCGGCGCTTTCAAAGTGTTTGTAGGATTCATGGTTGTGACACTAGTTTTCCTGACCATATTGGTCACTCTACTTCTGAGGGAAACGAAGGCCGCAGAATAAACATATCCAAGATGCGCGGCTCAAGAATCCATCGTCCAAGGGAGATCAAAATCATTCGAGAGGCATTTCTATACAATAGTATCCGTCGCGCTTATACGTTGATCACATGTTATATTGACCCTACAATGCGGCCGTTGTATTGCTATCATGGCAAGCATGAGGCGATGGAATCGTTTGAAGATTCCCTACGGAAACAAAACCTCACTCAAGGGATCATAGCTGATCGAGCGTAGGGGCTTGCAGTATCGAAAGTCATCCTGTAAGCCTACGCGTCTAGACGCCAAGTCAAGGAATTTTGAGGACCCACAAGCCATACAGCCTCAAATCCCAAAGACCTGATCCAAGAGCCAAGCCGGGCCTGGATCCCCTCTACTACATCTTCAAAGCCCAGAACGGGTAATCTGGTAGCATCAAGTGCGAGCGTGAGGGATGGGCGAACTGATGAGGGAATTGTTTGGTCGTTGGCTTTCTTCTCGATAGCCTCTTTGATTTTAGTTACAAGTCGCCCTTTTCTGACGTTCACTTCCTCAAAGCTTCCCTGCCGATTAAGTTGTTCCCACAGATCTTGATCCACAATGGCCCGAACTACCTGGATGGACAGCCTCTTTTCTGCAACCTCTTTATCACAAGCTTCGCAGTCTATTATGCCCTCCCCGAGAACTGGAGCCGTCCAATTGCCTCCAGAGGCATTGAGCACCCTGACCAACCTTTTACATGCTGTGAGCGTGTCCTCTTCTCCTTGGGGACTTGTCCCAGAGATCGAATACGCTAGAGAGCCATCATCATCTCGGTCCGCCGACGTAGCCCGCCCTTCTCGGGCTGATTCTCGAAAGCCAATCGCCCTGCCGTCCTGACCGCTTCTTGCCAACATAGCTTCATGTTGGCTTAACTCCCTCTTCAAAATGACTCTGGCATTAACAGTCCGGAGAGTTGCACCACATTTGGGGCAGGGAACCCTTTCACCCAAAGGGAGAGAAGGCAGATTATCCAGACATTCACCACACTCACTACAAAAAACTGATTGTCTCATGACGCTCCCATCATCATCAAAACTATTCAAAGGCCAATATGATATTCCCCCTGCCGACGGCTATTCCCTACACAGATGCCATGATAGAACGTCGTTGTCGGACAGGCAACCAAACAAACGCCCACCAGAAACGTATCCAGGCCAGAACGTATGCCCACGGCTGTGAAGCCCGACGGGCCTTAATCCAAGGAACGAATCAAAGGTACCAGCAGATCGGGACGATTGCTGCCCACGCCATCAACGCCGAGATCGATCATGGCCCGCATCTCTGGCACGGTGTCGGGATTCCAGGCGCGCACCTCCAATCCACAGCAATGGGCCTCCTCGACCAGTTCCTGTCGCAGGTTTCCGTGATATATTCCGATGCTGGCCGCACCCGCATCCAGCGCCCGCTGACATACATCACCAGGCGGTTCGGCAAAGATCGCTCCAACCTCAAGGGACGGGGCCAAGCGCTTGACTCGGCGGATCCTATCTAAATGAAAGCTGGTGAAGACAACCTGGTCCTCCATGGCCATATCTTTGACGGTCTGAACGGCCTGTTCCTCCACGCCTTCTCCCTTGAGCTCGATGAGGAGGATGGCTTTGTTCTTCATGACCTCCAGCACCTCGGCGAGCGTGGGCACACGCTCCCCCTCTCCTGCATCGAGAGAGCGAATTTCCTCAAACATCAGGTCCCGGATCGCTCCCGTGCCATCTGTGGTGCGGTCCACCGTTTCGTCGTGTATCACGACCAAACGTAGATCTTTTGTGAGATGGACGTCACACTCTGCACGATCCACGCCAATCTCCAATGCGCGACGGAACGCTCGAATCGTATTCTCCGGTTCGATCCCCGCCGCGCCTCGATGTCCAACGCTATACACCATCCCACATCCTCCTTTTGCTTCATGTATGAAACTGAATCCCTATTACCTTCCGGCGCTAGCTTTCAAAAAGGCCGTGAGAGACCTCCCTCACAACGCCGCGATACGCTCGTATATTGGCTCCAGCGCCTCATAGGTCTCTGCAAAGACATCGTACAGTTCAGCATAGCGAGCCGCCGCGGCGGGCTCCGGTCGCTCGCCGGGCGACACGCGAACGAGGTCCTGTACCACGGCATAGTCATCGAACAGGCCCACAGCCACGCCGCCGGCCACCGCCGCCCCCAGTGAAGTCGCCTCTACCGAAAGCTCGGTGCGCAGCAGAGGATGATCTAGCACATCGGCCAGGATCTGCCGCCAGAGGGCGGAGCGTGCCCCGCCACCGATGACGCGAAGGGCCTCTATGGGCGCCCCCTGCCGCGTGAGGGCCTGCAGGATCGTTCGCAGGTTAAAGGCCACCCCCTCCAGCACGGCGCGCGCCATCTCCGCCCGGCCGTGGGTCATGGTCAAGCCCACGAACACCCCGCGCGCCTTGGGATTCCAGTGGGGACTGCGCTCCCCCATGAGATAGGGCAGGAAGAAAAGCCCTTGGGCCCCAGGAGCCACCTCCGAGGCAAGCGCGTCCAGTTCGGCGTGCATGGATTCCCCATCCTCGCCACGCAACAGGCGCTCCAGCCAATCATAGGAACCACCGGCACACTGCATGGTGCCGGTGGGAAAGACATAGTCCGGATCCAGATGGGCGAAGGAGAAGGTGCGCTTCTGCGGATCGTAGAGCGGATCGTGGCTGACGAAGGAGATCCAGGCGGAGGAGCCAACGTAGCAATAGGCGTCGCCGGGCTGCACCACGCCGGCCCCAGCGGTAGCACAGGCGCCGTCGCCGCCGCCAATGGCCACCGGCGTTCCCTGGGCCAGGCCCGTCTCTCGCGCTGCCTCGGCGGTGACCCCTCCGATCACGGTACCCGAGGGCAATGCCTGGGGCAGCAGTTGGGGATCGATCCCCATAGCCTCGCACATCGCCCCTGACCATCGACGTTCCGATAGGTTGAAGAGATTGGTGCCCGACGCATCCGAGTAGTCTGTAGCATAGACGCCCGTCAACCGATAAGCAACATAGTCCTTGGCCTGCAGCATCTTGGCTGTTCGGGCAAAGACCTGTGGCTGCTCGTCGCGAATCCAGGCCATCTTGGCGCCCGAATAGCTGCTGCTGGCCCTATGGCCCGTGACCCGATAGACACGGTCCCAGCCCACGCGCTCGATCAGCATCTGGGCCTGCGCCTCGGCCCGCTGGTCCGCCCAGATGATGGCCGGCCGCAACGGCGTGCCCCCGCGATCTACGGGGAGACAGCCCATCATCTGGCCGGAGAAACTGATCACGGCGATCTGATCGGGTCGCACAGCCGCCCGCTGCAGCAGCTCCTGTGTAGAAGAGACCACAGCACGCCACCAGTCAGTCGCGCACTGCTCCGCCCATCCTGGCTGCGGATAATCCGTCGTGTAACCCGAAAAGGCACTGGCCACCAACTGGCCGTCCCGATCGAACAGTGACGCCTTGTTGCCGGTCGTGCCCAGATCATGAGCCAGAACCAGATCCTTCATCGCTGCTAATCCTCCAGTATCCGTCGGGCGGCGGGATCGTCCAACAGAATAACCCTTGCTGCTGGTTCTTGGCGAACTCATGAGAAGCCTTCTAGCTGACCTCGATCTCTTTTCCAATCTCGGCGGATTCTATGATGGCACTGACAATCTTGGTCTGCATGAGGCCGTCCTGGCCGGTCGGCAGACGACCATTCCCCTCCCACGTGGAAGGCACGGCTTTATCTTCTTCAATGCTCGCCAAGATGTGGTCCATAAGCTCCGTTGCCTGGGGTTGACTGGCATCCATCTCCAACTGGGGCATGATCCCGCCCCCCACCGATTCGATAGGCTGATGCATCTTTACGTGAACGGAACACCCCCGCTCGGAAAGGATCTCCTGATGTGCGAGAAGCTCCTCGACGGTCATCCTGTCGGAGAAGTTGACCTGCCAGCTCTGCTCCTTGACGTTGAATCCTGGTATCTTGTTGTAGAAAATGGTTCCATGCTCTCCCTCAATGCATTTGTAATATTCTACCAGTTTCTCCATGTACTTGATCCAATCCGACTTTACCCGGATTTTCATGCCGTTATCAAAGAAGAGGTAGGCGTCAAAGAGATCTGGAGTGTACTCTAGTACTTCTCTCTGAGATATACTATAGACGGCCTCGACCTCGGCGGGCTCGAAAAACCAGCGCATCGTATCGGAAACGTGACTGAGCAGAAATTGGGCCGTGGAGGAGGAGCTCGCCCACGCTTTGCTCCGCTCTCCCCAAAGACGACGCGGCACGCTGATATTGTCATCCAGTCGCGCCTCGCCGTATACAACCCTGCCGATCAAGCCCTCCTGAATAACGTACCGTGTAGCGATGTCCATGGGATTGACACGATTGGACAAATAGACCCAGAGTTTGCTTCCCGCCTCATCGCACGCCTCGAGCATAGCCTGGGCATCCTCGACGGTAGTGGCAAAAGGTTTCTGCGTCACTATGTAAGGCACACCGGCCTCCGCAGAGGCAACCACCGGTTCTCTATGAAAAGGATCGGGGGTGGCTACCATCACGAGATCCAATTCTTCCTTGGCCAGCATCTCATCATAGTCCGAGTATACTTTTATCCCGAATCTCTCCTCTGCCTCTTCCGCGGCCTCCTCGCGTATCTCCGCTGCGGCGACTAATTCCGTCTTATCACTGCCCTGGAAATATGCGGCATGATTCGTCCCCAACAATCCCAGCCCGATAACCGCTGATCTTAGGTCCATCTCCCGTCACCTTCCATATCTTTGGTCGATAGGATTCATTACTCTCTTGGCTCTCCAAACCAATGGGAAATCGAAAAGAGTTATAATC
>JAYENT010000098.1:0-1373 GCA_034722245.1 Chloroflexota bacterium | reverse complement strand
ACGTGCAGAGATTACGCGGCTTACGACCCGGCGACCACGATCACGTGTCTGCTCAAGATATGGCAGAAGAAGTACCAGACCTGGCGCAGGCGCTCACCGGAGGGCAAGGAGTATGTCCATCTTTGGGCTGATGGCATCTACTTCGACATCCGCCTGGTGGATGGCTATCGCGAGTCCGCCGAGTCCTGGGCCAGCGTGCTTTGCGACCTCAAAAGACGAGGGCTGGCCGCTGAGCAGCATTGGCGAAGAGTCAATGCACCTCACCTCGTCGCCTTGGTCAAGGCTGGGTCAAGTTCCCGGATGGTGAAGCCGAGATGTTCCAATCAGAACCAGCAGCGGTCGATCAATGCATGCAACCCCCATCGGTATTTGCCGCCAGTGAGGTGCCGATCCACAACATTTGACAATACCTCCCTGTTAAACGCCAGCGCCCTATGATGCCCATCGCCGGTAGGAGACAGATTTGACAATGTCATTAGCACTCAGTATACTACATACCTACTGGGGGTATGTGAAGCGTGTTGTTTTGACTTCTGCCCCTATCGTACTATGTTAGAATAGAAAGAAATGGTAGATAATCCCCGGAGGTACTATGAGCGCTAGGATTCAGCATGTTACAGACACTGGCTACAAAGAGGCCATTGACGTCGATAAGCCCGTTGTGGTAGATTTCTGGGCCCCCTGGTGTGGCCCTTGCCGGATGGTGGCTCCCATCATGGAGCAACTGGCCGAAGAATACGATGACGCCATCGATTTCCTAAAGCTGAACACGGACGAAAATCCCATCACCCCGAACGAACTCGGCATTCGCGGTATCCCCACAGTCATCGTCTATATGAATGGAGAAGAAGTTGACCGTATGGTAGGATTCGCACCCAAACCTATATTGAAAGGCAAACTTGATGATATTCTGGCTAAAGCGGTCAAATAACGATTCACCCTTTTACACTCGTCAGGATAAACCTACGAATTGCAAATAGGCACTAGCGTTACGAGGTAAACTCTATGCCCATTTACGAATACCAGTGTGAAGAATGTGGCCACAACTTTGAGAAACTGATCCGATCTATGTCGAGCACGCCAGACATTGAATGTCCCAAATGTCACAGCGCAAACTGTAAGAAGGCCATTTCGCTTTTTGGCACATCTAGCTCGGGGAGCGCAGGCAGTTCTGCCGCAGCTTGCGCACCGTCGGGTTGATCGCTCAGTCTTGGGAGCTAGTTAGTTCCCAAAGGTACAATTCGACAGCAGCAAATATGGGCCCCGCCCCCTATTGGAGCGGTTCCATCCCTAGAGCCACCTCCAACTTGCGCACTGTGAAGCGATTACGAATGTAGTGAGCGGTTTTCAACGCCATGGATATTTGGCCCTGA
>JAYENT010000097.1:0-7666 GCA_034722245.1 Chloroflexota bacterium | reverse complement strand
TGCTGGGCCAGCTCGCCGGCCTCGTCCGATACGATGTCGTCCAGGTGCATGACCTCCGTCTTGAGAAAGACGTCGAGCTCGCGCCGCAAAAAGCCACCCAGGTCCTTGTGCACGAAATAATCCATGGTGTTACGGGCGGTGTAGCGGTCCAGGTGGCGGCCCAGCGGGCTCCGGCCTGACGAGCCGCTACTGGCTCCACTATCGCCCAGCGCCGTCTTCAAGCCCGCATCGTCTAGGGCGTCCAGGATCTCCGTCTCCAGCGCCTCGCAGAGCACGGAGCGATCCAGGGTCTTGCGACGGTTGCTCCTGGACTGTTGAGCGTTGTAGATGCTCAGGTGATGTGCCTCTTCTTCCTCGGTGAGCGGGCGGTAGGCGAAGGGGATGGTCAGGGTCCGCGTGTCGTCATTGTAGGTCAGCGGCTGCTCCTCGTGCAGCACAAAGTAGCGCGTGTCCCCCTTGACGTTATCCTGTGGCACTTCAGCCTGCTCCAGCTTGAACCAGACCTCATAGCCTCCGACCTTGAAACGGTAGTCGGTGAAACGCTCACTGGTCTTAACATAGTATTGATCGCGGTTGGCCCAGTGCAGCAGCACCTCCTCGCCATTATAGGGCACACAGTATTTGGCCCCGCGTGAGGAGTAACGTCGCTCTGTCAAAAAGTCCCCTTGATCGTAGTAGCGGGAAAAGAAGCGCCAGAGATCGTTAAAGACGCGGGCTTCTGTCTCCTCGGCGACTTCCATCTGCCGCAGCTGCTGCCGAAGGTCCTGGTACTCACGAGCGATGGGCAGGTTGCGGAACTGCTCGCGAACCGCGCCGTTCTCATCAAAGGCGTCATCCCCCAATTGACGACGTTTCTCGGCCAGCTGCATCTGCAGCTCCCCTTGATCAGCTTCTTGGAACTGAGCCAGCGCCTCCTCCACCACGTCCAGGAGATCGTGTTCGATAAAGCGCTCTATCTCGTCCCGCTTCTCGTTCATGATGCGATAGATGCCAAAGTCCAGGTCGGCGTGATCGAACTGGAAGAGATCGCGCAGCAGGTCTTGGAGTTTTTTGCGATTCTGCGTGCTTCTATCTTCCATTCTCGTGATCCCTTCTAGATCTCGACTCAAACTGGCGGTTGGCCTCTGCTTTTCCCACGGCCCTATTTTATCACAAACGGGCGTTTACGCTACTCTCACCACAAACTCTTGTCGAGAAGTTCCATCGCGCCGGCCTAAAGCGGCACCCGCACACAAAAAGAAAAATCCCCTCTTCCATCCCGAAGAGGGGGAAACGTGTGGGCGCGAGAGGACTCGAACCTCTGACCTCACGGATGTGAACCGTACGCTCTGACCAACTGAGCCACGCGCCCGGTGAATAAAGTATAGCACGGAGTCTAAGACGATGCAAGTTCGAGCGAATGCCTGGACGCACCGCCAGGATACTTGACGAACGCGGGGATTTTCTATAATATCTATTCTTAATATACAAACTATAAATGCGGAACCATCATCACCAGACTTGTGGTATCGGGATCGGCGGCAGGCACTGCCGTGAACGCCACGAAAAGTCAGAAAGGGGGAAAAAGTCTGTAGAAATGGCCAAGATCAGATATCGTGAGAAGGAATGGGAGGTGGAAGACGGGATCACGGTACGTGACGCCATCATGGAGATCGGCATGAAGCCCCACAGCGTGCTCGCCCTGCGCGACAAGAGGCTCATAAAGGGACAGACCGTCGTCGAGCCCGGAGACGAGATCATCCTCGTAAATATCATCTCCGGAGGCTGAGGATGGCCCCCGCATCACGAACACAGCACCCGCTCTTGCGGCGGGTGCCTTTCTATACGTATCTCTATACCGCTTCCCCATCCGTCTGCTTTCCACCCTTGGCCGCCATGGCCGCGCGGATGGCCTCCCGCAGCCCCTCTCTGGGCGCCTCGTAGCCCCAGCCCACCTCCTCCCCCTCGATAAAGATGCCTCGGGGGACGCCGTACCTGTCGCGCACGGTCGGATCGTCGGCGCAGTAGGCGCGAAGGGCCACCGCATCGCCGAATTCCTCGGCCACCTCCCGCACCCGCTGGGCCTCCGTGTCCGTGGTGAGGCAGGAGCGGCTCCAAAAGAGGTCGATGGCCACCTTGTCGGGCACGGGTACGAACTCATAGTTGCGCTCAAGAAAGTGGGGCGGTTCTGCCGAGGGGCTGAAAGGCTTCCACAGGATGGCGGCGCTGTCCTTGCGCGCTGCGACGGTGAAGCCGCACTTTTCGAAGAATGGCGCGGGCATGAACCAGAAATCGTGATAGAAGGCGGTGACCACGAGGCTCTGGCACTCCTGAACACGTGCCTCCTCCTCCGCCGCCTCCACCAGGGCGCGGCCCACGCCCTGCCCCGACATGACGCTCCGCACCGTCAGGCACTGGATGGACATCAGGTCCCGACCGGCCGGCCCCCAGGGGGCGACCTCAATGGGCATCATGTACAGGAACCCCGCGTGCTCGCCGTCCAACAGGGCCACCTTGACGCGGAGCCCCCGCTCCCGTTGATGGCGCAGCCAGGGGACGCGGCGCTCGCACGAGGCCGTCCACTCCTCCGTCTCGTCCACGTGGGTGCACGTTCCCACGAACGCCTCGTCCTCCGCCTGCATATCTCTGATGAGGATGGCCATCTTCTCTTTCCTTCCTTTACTACTGATCCACCACCGAGCCGTCCACGTGTAGGCGGGTGAGCATATCCCGCGGGCGGAAGGGGTACTTATCCAGGGCCTCCTCGTTGAGTTCCACGCCGATGCCGGGCGCGTCGGGAACGATGAGGAAGCCGTCCTCCAGTTCCAGGGTGCTGCGCACGATCTCGCTCTTGGGCGGTTCGCTCTCGCCTAGGGGGTATTCCTGCAGGGCAAAGTTGGGAATACAGGCCGCCAACTGCACGCAGGCCGCCGTGCTTACCGGGCTGAGGGGATTGTGGGGCACCACCTGGGCATAGTGGGCCTCGGCCAGGGCGGCGATCTTTTTTGCGTGGGTGATGCCGCCGGCCAGGCACACGTCGGGGCGCACGTACTGCACCGCATCCCGCGCCAGCAACATCTCGAACTCGTGGATGGTGTGGAGGCGCTCCCCCGTGGCAATAGGGATGTCGATGTGCCGCGCCACCTCCGCCATGGCATCGAAATAGTCGGGGCGGATGGGATCCTCGAAGAAGAAGGGATGATAGGGCTCGATGCCCCGTCCCAGGGCAATGGCCTCGGCGGGGTCCAGCCGGCGATGGATCTCGATGCACAGGTCCACCTCGTCTCCCACGGCCTCGCGATAGTCCCTGACCGTCTCCACGGCGTTTTGGATCTTGTCCGCGTGGGTTTTGAAATAGGGCGTGGTGCGCGCCTCGTCCAAAAAGGGCGTCAGGTGGCCGACGGCGGTAAACCCCTCCTCCTTGGCCGCCACGCAGCCCTGGATCAGTTCCTCCTTGGTGCTGCCGAACACGTGATAGTAAACGCGGGCCTTGTCTCGGCACTTGCCGCCCAGCAGTTGGTAGACGGGCACGCCAAAGTACTTGCCGGCGATGTCCCACAGGGCGATGTCTATGGCGCTCAGGGCGCCCATGATGGCCGCACCCCGAAAGTGCATGCAGCGGTAGAGATACTGCCAGTGGTGCTCGATGCGCAGGGGGTCCTGCCCGATCAGGTAGCGGCTGAAATCCTCCACCACCTGTCCCGAGGCCTCCAGATAGCCCCAGGCGCCCGACTCGCCCAGGCCCACCAGCCCCTCGTCCGTGTATACCTGGACGAAAAGATAGCGGTCCACGGGAAGCACCTTTATGTCCGTGATCTTCATCTTGCCTCCTCGTATCGATTTACGTGACGCGGTATTCCTCCACAGCGTCCTCGTTGAGCGCGCGGCCCCCGCCAGGGACGCTTGCATGGCCCACTTTAGTTCAACCTAAAAGCCACGTCAAGGGAAGGGGGCGAGAGAACCAGCACCGCCTGTTCACGGCGGCGCACCTTGCGAGCTAGAAGCCGGTACGAAACGGAACGAAATTAGAGGTCGGTGGGGAGATGCGGACTTGGCTGGTTCTTCCCCATTCCCTTTCATTCCGTTCCCCGCTGACGTCCCACCCCCCGGCCTTTGACACCTGCGGCGAGCCATGGGATACTATGCGCGTTTGCAGGCTATCTCTGGAGGGTTCCATGCTATCCATCGCCGGGCGACGTTACGACCCGACGTTCATCGTCTTTGATAAGGACGGCACCCTGATCTCCTTCGACGTAGTCTGGCACGCTTGGTTTCGCTATCTCATGGAGGCCCTTGAGGCCCAGGTCTCTCTGGACGCCCTCACGCGGCAAGAGTTCGCCGCTACCCTGGGCTACGACCCGCAGACCGACCTGTGGGATCCCCTGGGCCCGCTCACCCTGGCGGCCACGAACGAGTGCGTCCTCCTCATGGCCGGCCAACTGTACCGCTGCCAGGACGTGGACTGGAATCGGGCCATTACCCTCGTCTCCCAGGCGGAGGACGTGGCACGGGACAGGTTGGAGGCGCAGGATCTGGTGGAGCCCATCGGCGACGTGCGGGGGAGGCTGCAGCAACTGAAGGCGCAGAAGATTCGCCTGGCCGTGGCCACGACGGACAAGCGGAGCACCACAGAGCGCAATCTCGAGAAGCTGGGCATCGCTGATCTGCTGGAGACCATCGTGTGTGGCGACGACGAGGTTCCCCTCAAGCCGGCGCCCGATATGGCGTTGGCGGTCTGCCGGCGCCTCGGCGTCGATCCGCGCGAGGGGATGATGGTGGGCGATACCGTCGGGGACATGCTCATGGCGCGCCGGGCGGGGTATGGCCACTTGGTGGGCGTTACCAGCGGCGCCCAAACCGCGGACGTCCTGAGGCCTAACGCCCACGTGGTGATTCCCGATATCCACGCTATCGAGGTGCTGTGATGGTGCGGGACGGTGCGCAAGAGCATTACCGAGGCTACATCCTTGATCTGGATGGCACGACCTACCGTGGCGAGGCGCTGATCCCGGGGGCCCGGCGTGTGGTGGACGCCTTGCGCGCTGATGGCCGCCGCGTGGTCTTTGTCTCCAACAAACCGCTGGAGCCCGGCGCCCGCTACGCAGAAAAGCTGACGCGCCTGGGCATCCCCGCATCCCCTGAGGACGTCATCAACTCCACCCAGGCCCTCGTCTATTATTTGCGGGAGCACCATCCGCAATCGCGCCTCTTTGTCATCGGGGAGGAGCCTCTGCTGGACGAGTTTCGCGAGGCGGGCTTTGTCCTGACCGAGGCGGTGGACGAAATCGACGTGGTGGTGGCCTCCTTCGACCGCACCCTCGAGTACGCCAAGCTGAACACGGCGCACCAGGCCCTGGTGCGCGGGGCGCGCTTCTACGCCACCAACGCCGACAAGACCTGTCCCGTGGAGGCTGGTGAGATTCCCGACTGCGCCGGGGTGATCGCCTTTCTGGAGGCCACCACCGGACGTGAGATCGAGCTTGTGGCGGGCAAGCCCTCGCGCCACATCCTGCGCGCCGCCCTGGAGCGGCTGGGCGTGAGAGAAGATGAGTGCCTCATGGTGGGGGACCGCCTGACGACGGACATCTATATGGGAAACCGGGCAGGAATGGACACGGCCCTGGTGCTGACGGGGGTCACCAAGCGGGAAGACCTGGCCGCGAGCGACGTCCAACCGACCTACGTACTGAACAGCGTGGCCGATATCCTCGACCTGGCAAGGGGTGGGGGATGATTCTCATCTGCGCGTCAACCTAAGGATAGCGATCACCAATTGATCGGCTTGAGGCGCTGCAGAAAGCGTATCGAACCAAGGAAGAGATTTTGAAGACCACTTGATGAGGTTCCGGGCTCACGCATATGTCTGCCGCACAGGTGTAAACACACTGGGCTACATAGCTGCGTCCCATGAATGGGACTTTTTCATTCACACGTGCGATCAAACCATGGGTTGATGTCCAAGGTTCCCAAAAGCCCGGTTTAGCGGGCACAACATCACGCCCTCCTCAGTATGATATGCGATGCAGGAGAGGGGGTCATCCCACCGACGGCCCGTGCTGTTGGAGCTCATCAGGTCGCTGAGGACGAGGATATTGTCCTGGGCATGGGCGCGCAGATACCTCTCGATCTCTTGCATGTGTTCACTGCCAAGGCGTTGCAGCATGCTCATCTACGTCGGCAAGGGGCTCCCGTCGCTTGCTATTCCAGGCCTCTTGCCTCAAGTGAGCAACCTGAAGCGCTATCGTAGGGCATAGAGGGCCAAATGGCAGATTTGTCAAGAGGCCAAGCCTCCTATATATTATGTTTCAGATCTGGCACTCTCTTTGTGAGGCTGCTAATATTTTGAAGGGGACTTGTGGATCCCCTCAGTCAGTTGTAGATGAAATACTCATAGGTAAAGGAGGTGTATCTCGATGTCAGTAAACATGAGGCCGCTCGGTAATAACCTTGTCGTGGAGCCCATAGAAGACGAAGAAGTGAGTCCGGGCGGTATCGTTCTGCCCGATACGGCCAAGGAAAAGCCCCAGAGGGGCATGGTCCTGGCTGTGGGTCCCGGTCTTCGTCTAGAGAATGGCGAACGACAAGAAATGGATGTAGAAGAGGGCGACAAAGTGCTCTTCGCCAAGTATGGTGGAACGGAGATCGAAGAGGATGATCGTACGCTGATGATCCTGAGCGAAGATGATATTCTGGCCATTCTCACTGATTAAAGTTCTGCAACGTTGTTATTGAGTAAGAGGGAGGTAGACCAATAGTATGGCTAAGCAGTTACAGTTCTCGGAAGATGCAAGGGCTTCGTTGAAAAAAGGTCTTGACAAGCTTGCCAAGGCAGTGGGCACCACCCTGGGCCCCAAGGGCCGCAACGTGGCTTTGGACAAGAAATGGGGCGCGCCGAATATCACGCATGATGGGGTTACAGTGGCCGAGGACATCGAACTGGAAGATCCCTATGAGAATATGGGAGCGCAGCTTCTGAAGGAAGCGGCGACCAAGACCAACGACGTGGCCGGCGACGGCACGACGACAGCCACGGTCTTGGCTCAGGCCATGGTAAATGAAGGGCTAAGGAACGTGGCAGCAGGGGCTAACGCTATGCTTCTCAAGCGGGGCATAGAGGCGGCTTCCGAAGTGGTGGTCAAGGCTATCACGGACACGGCGCGCTCTGTGGATACTCACGAAGACGTGGCCAACGTGGCCGCTATCTCGGCGGCCGATCACGAGATTGGTGAACTGATCGCCGACGTTATGGACCGCGTGGGTAAGGACGGCGTCATCACCGTCGAAGAATCCCGTGGATTGGAGTTCGAGACCGAGTATGTGGAGGGTATGCAGTTTGATCGTGGATACATCTCTCCCTACTTTGTGACCAACCACGAGACGGGCGAGGCGGTTCTTGAGGACGTCTATGTGCTCATCCACGACGACAAGATATCTGTGGCCCAGGATCTAGTGCCCATCCTTGAGAAACTGAACCAGGCGGGCAGCCGCAACCTCCTCGTCGTGGCTGAGGATATCGAGGGCGAGGCCCTGGCCACCCTGGTGCTGAACAAACTGCGCGGCGTGATGAACGTGGTGGCGGTGAAGGCGCCGGCCTTTGGCGACCGCCGCAAGGAGATGCTGCGAGACATCGCTATCCTCACTGGTGGTCAGGTGATCACCGAGGAGATGGGGCGCCAGTTGGAGACGA
>JAYENT010000096.1:0-8029 GCA_034722245.1 Chloroflexota bacterium | reverse complement strand
ACGGGGCGGTCGAACCTGGCTGTGGGGTCGCTCCGCGCCACGAACATGCCTGTCACCTCTACCTCCACCGGAACGCCCTCCAGGACCCGGGGCACACGGGCCCCCACCCTCTCGGTAAAGATGGTGATGGATGGTTGTCCCTCGCTGGTGAGTCCCACGCCGGTGCCCACCACCAGGGGCGTGGCCAGCAGTTGCGCATTGTACTTTTCCTGAACCTCGATGGCCCGCTCTAGTCCGGGCGGCTCTCCCATCGGCGGGCCAGCCGCCGCGCTGCCTATGGACAAGACGAGCAAAAGAACCGCAAATAGCACTAAGAACCTGCGCATTCGTCTTTTCATCTCAGTACCCTCCCAAGAAACTACTGATTTTTCAAACGGTAAGATCGTCCTGAGCATGAACCATTATATTGCACATACATTATAACACAAAAACAGGCCCCTAGGACGCGCTCTAGCGTAAATTCTATCAATTTCTGTTTTTCCACCGACGGCTCTTCTCGCACCGCCGTAAACGGGGATGTGGCTGAGAAACGGGCTATGCAGGGCGAGATACGCGAACCAGTACGTCTTTAGCGCATCTTTTCGAGACTAGCCGTCGGCTTTGAGCCCACGGTGGACTGGCTTGCGTGTACCCACAAGACAAAGAGCCCACCGCCTCTCAGGACGGTGGGCTTTACCGTGGGCCGCTATAACGCGATCAGTTCGATTCTTTGAGATCGTCGGCAGTGGCGCCGCCGAGGTCTCGTCCCGACAGGTCGCGGTCGCGGAGGGTCAGGCCGTGCAGGTCGGCGCGATACAGGTTGGCCCCGGACAGATCCACCTCGTCAAAGTCGATCCCATGCAGATTGGCCCTGCGGAGGTCGGCCTTTTCCATGTTGGTGCGTTGCAGGCGCGCCCCGTCGAGATTGCAGCCCTGCAGCCTGGCCTTGCCCGCGTTGACCTCCGTTAGCGTGCTGGCATGAAGGTTGGCTCCCGCCAGGTTGGCCTTCTCCAGGTTGCTCCTGTTGATCTCGGCTTGATGCAGATTACAGCCCTGCAGGTCGGCCTTTTCCAGGGATGTCGCGGTTAACGAGGCTTCGTGAAGATTCGCGCCCTGTAGGTGGGCATCTTCCAGCGATACCTCTTGCAGACGCGCGTCATGTAGGTTGCATCCCTGCAGATTGGCTTTCTCTACCGACACGTTCTCGATCTGCAGGCCCTTCAGATTGACGCCCAGCATGTTGCCGTTGGTGAGGGTCTTGCCGCTGAGATCCACCCCCTCCAGATTGGCGCCCCGGAGATTGCAGCCCGAGAGGTTGGCGCCCCGCAGATTGGCATCTTTCAAATTCGCACCCTGCAGTTGGGCATCCTCCAGATTGGCCTCGCGAAGATCGGCCCCCTGCAGGTTGGCGCCCTGCAGACCGGCACCCTCCAGGTTGGCGTCCTCCAGTTTGGTATCCTGGATGTTGGCGCCAAGGAGCGCCCCGCGCGGCAGATCGTGGGCCACGTCGCGAATGACCTTTTCCACCTGCTCGTCAACGTCAGCCATGGCCCGCTCGACGTCGGCACCGAGGCCGGCCGTGGCCCGCGCCACGCGCTCGCCGATGCCCCGGGTGGCCTCTTTGATGGTGCGCTCCATGCGCTTCACCCAGTCATCACCCGCGAAGGGCTGCTCCTCCGGCTCCCCTTTGACCTTTTCCTCACCCGACCCTTCATAAGCCGTCTCATCGGCCTTGGGCGGCTCGCCCTCGGCCCCCTCCGCCTCCAAGGCCGCCAACAGACGGTCGGCCTCCTCCACCGAGAGCCTACCCTCTCGCACCAACTCCAGAATCTGGCGCTGATCCTCGTATGTCCGGTCATTGTCCACGTTGGTCATGATTCTTTACCTCCCTTTAGCGTCGTCAGGGAGCGCACCGCCTCCGTGACGTTCAGATCGCCCATCTGTACCTGCTTCAATATGCTTCGCCGCCGCTCGGCGATCTCCTCATCCTCCTGCGCCGCCACCTGGAACCCCAGTTCCTCGATGACGTCGTTGAGCTGCGCCCGCAGCGTCCAATACGATTCGCCCGACTCGCGCTCCATCTCTTTCAGGTTGCCGCGATTGCGCACGAAATCGCGGATAAAGGCGCGCGTCTCTTCCGAGAGCTGGCAGAAGCCGCAAGGCGCATAGTGCCCCCGAATGACGGTGTCGCAGTTGGGGCAGTACAACTCGCGGATCTCGAGTTCACCACCGCAGGTTGGACATCGCTCCAAAAGTTTGTGCATAACATCCACCTCCCCTTTTTATTTTTGACACTATAACACAAATTTTGGTGCATGTCAAGTAATTTTTGGGGATTATTCGAGATTTGGCAAAATCTGAAAGGCCATCGTGGGCACCCCTAAATCCTGCACATTGAGACCTAAGGGGGGCAGCATATCCTGCTGCGCGCCGTGCTGTCCCGCGAGTCTCCGGAGACTATGCGCTTCCCATGCATTCCCAGAGCTCGCGAGGCGTGACAATCTCCACATCTTCCACTTTTTCCAGTATGAGGAGATCCAGATCTCCCGTGACCAGGTAGTCGGCGCGGCCCACCAGGGCGTAGGCGATGAGGTAGTCGTCCTTGGGATCGCGGGTCACGGCCGGAATCTCCATGGTTATGGTGGGGATACTTTCTGATATCTCGCCCAGGAGGACGACCAGTTCCTCCAACTGCTGTGGGGAGATCCTCTCTGCCAAATAGGGCTTCTGGGGGATCTTTCTCCGGAGCCCATCAAGAACTTCCTTGGGGAAGAGGAGGTCGATTTGCCCCAGGAAGGCGGCCTCAAGGATGCGGTTGACAGGACTTTTTCTTTGGGGGCTCAGGAGGTAACTGATGAGAACGTTGGTATTGAGGAGGACGCGCATCCACTAGCGCCCCTCGTAGTTTATCTTGCCTTCCTCGATCATCTCCTCGACCATCTCTCGACCGAGACGCTCGCCCAGGGCGTCGGCCTCTTCTTTTGTCAGGTCTCGGTTCCGCTTCCCTATCTCTTGCCGGAGGGCCCGGAAGCGGCTCAACAATTCCCGTCGGCGCGCTTCCTCGCGCCAGCGTCGCAGTCTCTCGTACTCTTTGATGGGTATGACGGCCACCTTGGGGGTGCCCCGGCTTTCCACGATGACATCGTCCTGAGATTCAACGGCCCAACCGGCTAGGGAGCCAAAGCGGTTCTTCATCTCGGTGGCAGAGACGGTCCTGGGCATTCTTTTTCCCTCCCTTTGCGTGTGCACGGGATTATTAGGTAATGGATTAGCTAGCTATATGAATATTATACTGGCTTCTCTCACCCCGTCAACCTCCTCGCAGGATCCTGGCAAACTCCGCTTATGGGAGACTCCCCAGCACTGCCTGTTTACGGTAGCGCGATCTATAGTGTGGAGAATTGCGGAGCAATTCTCCAAGGGAATATGCAGAGCATATTCCCCGTATTCCGCCCCACTCAATCGGGGATGAACTGGTGCAGATAGGCGATGCTTTCCCGCGCCCAGGCCGCTTCCTTGGACACCGTCTCTACAGACGTTTCCTCCGGCGGCGTCCAGAGTTCCAGGATGGCGTTTGGGTTCCGCCCCATGGCCTCCAGTTCATCCAGCAGCCAGGGCACGTCCAGCCTCCCCTGGCCGGCAGGCCGGCCCTCGATGGTAAAGCCCATCAGATGGCTGGCGCGAAAGATGTCGAAATCCTTGACGTGCAGGTTCACCGCCCAGGGGCCCAGGGTCTCCACCACCACCTCTGGCCCCTCCAGGGCCCCAAAGGAGTTGACGGTGTCCAGGCAGACGCCAACTTGGTCGCTGTCGATGCGGCGGAGGATATCCGCCAGTTGTCGCGCCTTAAAGCGGTCGTGGTTCTCAATGGCCAGCACCACATCTGCCCGCGCAAAATCTGGTACCAGGCCCCCGATGGTGGACACGATCTCTTTTTCCGATGGGCGATGATCGGCGGTGTCGGTGACGATGCGCAAAATGGGGGAGTTCAGCCGCTCCGCGAGTTCCAAGTACGTTCGCAGGTGATCGGGGGCGACGCCCCGCGTCCCCACCTCTATGTCTATGTCCAGTATCTTGGCGCGCTCCACAAGGCGGCCCAACTCGATTGGCGAGAGGCGGTGCAGGGGCAGGTTGTCGGCGATCTGCACGAGATCTACGGACAGGGCCGCCGCCTTGTCCAGCAGGCCCATGGCGCCCAGCGGTTCTGGTGGCCGTGGATGCCCTGGCACGCCGATGGCCCAGGTGTAGGTGTAAGAACTGATGCCCAACCTCATCCGTCCCGCTCCTTATGCCTGGCCGCCCTCTACAATGGCTTTGACCTGCTCCATCACGTTCTGAGGCTCAAAGACTTTCTTCCAGTCGGGTTGAAAGATCTCCTCCTTGGCCCGCTGCACGGTCAACTTGGCCCCATCGGAGACCTCGGCGTCGATGTAGTTGAACAGGATGCCCAGGTTGACGCGCATGTGCCCCAGGGCAAAGTCGTAGGCCACCTGTCGGGGTACGCCGTGCCGGATGGCCTCCTCCACGCTTTCCTGGATGACAGACATACAGGTGAGGATCACCGTCTCCGCCATGGCTGGCTCCAGGATGGCCATCTGCTCCACAGTGATGCGGTGGGCATTGATGATGGGAGCGAACATCTTGCGGGCCAGCCGCTCCCCCTTGGCGTAATCGTCCTCCGTGCCCTGCATCAGGGCGCAGACGATATTCTGCCTGGCCGTCCCGCCCCAGTAGTCTTCCCGTGCCTCGGCGGTCATGTCCTCGCTTGTGAAGGGGGGATGGCAGGGATGAACGATGAAATAGGCCACGTCCTCCCGCTCCGGCAGTTCGCCAGCGTGCGCGGCCGCCGGATCCAGGAGCATGATCATGGTGCCGCTGTGCAATTGGGGTACGATCTCCGTGCCCACCCTACCGATCACGGTGTCAGGTATGGCCAGGATGATGGTGTCGGCTCGGTCTATGGCCTCTTGCTGTCCCGTGGGCGTCAGTCCCTGATCGCACAGAGCGGCCAGACCGGCCTCGCCAGCCTCCACACAAAGCAACTCCAAGTCGGGATCGTCTCGCAGTTTGTCCACGATGCGCGTGCCGACCTTGCCGGCCGCGCCGAATAGCGCAACGGTGTTCATCTCATCTGCTCCTCCCTCGTTGTGGATGTACGTGCGATGGTACAGGCGAGTTATATCGGTCGCTCCCACAGGAGCTTGTCGGTGATGTGGCCGCTGATGGCCAGTCCCCGGGCCGGTAGCTTGGTGCGTAGCAGATCGGCCTCCGCCGCCGTCATCTCCCCAAAGATGAGCAGGCTCTTGGCCTCCAGGATCTCGGCAAAGATGGGCAGCAGGTCTTCCACCGTTGGCGCGTTCTCATAACGATCCAGCGTGACGGAGATGCAATCCAGTTCCTCGGTTTCCATCAGCTTCTCGCGGATGTGCAGGGTGCCCGCCGAATGCAGGTCGATGAGGGACTTGTCAAAGGCCTGCATGATCTTGCGGTCATGGGGCAGGATGCGTTCCGCGTACATCTTGGGCGAGAGTTGGCTGGAGGAATCGGACTGGAAGCGGATCACACTTCCACTGCCCCACAGTCCATAGATCCACGCGGTTCGCCCACCATGAAAGAGGGGGATCACATCGAATTGCGCGTTGGCCACCTTGATAAAGGCTTCGGCAGCCCGCGCCAGACAGGTATCCACCTTGTCTGGATCATCGTAGAACGCCAAGCCCATGCGCTCATCGCCAAGGAGGCCGGACAGCATGTCGGCTGGGCCCCGCATCAGGGTGTGGGTCACCACGTAGGAGCCGTCGTTGATATCCACCAACGCTTGCGTCAGGGCGAGAAGCTTCTGTAGCCAGGGATTGTCATCTGTGGGGACGATCTCATCCATGCCCTCGTAGTTCGGACCTAGGGCCGGTTCCGGCCACATGGCGTTCTCGGCGCCCGCGTGTATGTCACAGCCGGCGATGGCCTCCATCCAGGGGATGCGGGTAAAGGCGGGCTCCGTACGGAACAGATCCCCCTGCACGAGTTGCTTCCGTATGTTTCGCTGGCCGATGTGAGGTGTCACACGCTCCACGTCCAGCATGTCGGGGTATACGTCCGTGTTGTCAAAGTGGATGGTATCCCGGACCATGTTGTAATATATGTCCATAAAGCGGATGGGCTCCTGCTTCCGGGGTAGCAGCCGCACCAGCGGCTGGTCGACCTCCTCGCGATTCCAAAAGGCTTCGTGTCGTTCAAGTAATGCTTGCAGATCTGTCATGGTTCCTCTCCTTGTCAACATGGGGCAGGACGAGCTGTGAAGGCTCCTCGGGCCTCCACTCCGATGCCTTTTGCTTCTACTGAAAAAACGCATCGAAGTGCCCGGCAAATGCTAGGCACCTCAAAGATTCGGCGGACGATGCCTCTAGTAGGTGAATTCATCCAAGGCCTGGGGCCTTCCGTGCCCAGACGGCCCGAAACGCTGGCCAAAAAATCTCATGAACTGCACGCGTTCATAGGCGGCGGGGTCCGCGCTGGCTGCCTGGCTCATGACCCCTCTGAAGTGATCCAGATTCAGATACTCGTGCTCCTCCATCCAGTTTTGCAGCCCGTCGAGCATGATCTGGATGTGGTCAGTGCCGTGGAGATAAAAGGTCGACACGGACTGGGCAACCTTTGCACCAGCGAGGAGGGCCTTGATGAGCCCCTCGCTATTGTGCACTCCGGTGGAGGCGGCCAGGTCGCACTTTACCCGTCCCGACATGATGGCGATCCAGCGCAGTGGCATCGAGATCTCGGAAATGGCTACCTCCGCTCAAATCGCGTATGTGATGGATCGAGAGTTCTGTGTCTACTGAGAGAGCATACCCAGATGTCTCTCCCTTTGTCAACCAATAGTTTCCGCAGCGCTCTGGCAAGGGACAGCAAGCCAACCGCCCCAGCATGCCTGACTACGAACCCGCTCTACAAGCCCCCCAGATCACGTGCCAGACCACGTCTGTCCAAAAGTGGACGCCAACAGCAGCCAGGAATCCCGCCCGCCGCCAGCGGTAAGCCGCAAAGAGGGAGATGACGCCGTTGAGCAGTACGATCTCCACCAGGAGGCCCACAGGCACCTGGCCCACGCTTTGCATGCCATAGAGGAACATCACCGAGGGGAGATGCCCTAGCGCAAAAGCCACGCCGGAAAGGGTGCTTACGATCCAGAAGACGTTCTCCTGCCAGCGGCCGCCCAGCAGAACGGTGGAGATGAGCCACACCCAAAAGGAGACGAAAAAGAGGCGGAAGATGATCTCCTCGCCGATGCCCGCCGTGGCCGAGGCCACCAGCGAGGTGGGAAAGGGGGGATGCGGCAGAGGACCCAGGGCATGCAGCCGGCTGAAGACCGCGTCGGCGGCCACGAGGAAGACGCCGAGACTCGCCCCTACAAGGGCGGGCACCAGGAAACGCTCCCTGTTCGACACGGCCTCATCCCACAGGGCGGGGAAGCCCACCCTACCCGAGAGCGTCAGCCCCAGGAGCCCCAATCCCCCGTACACTACGAGCATGGTCAGGGCGTTCACCGCCGCCAGCACGCCCCGGGACGCGGGGAGCTCCTGATCGGGTACCATGGAGACGAGATCGCCCTGGGGCAGATAGACGTTGAGCGCGGCCAGAAAGGCGAGCAGAACCACCAGCAGGCCATAGACTTTGAGAGAGCGCTTGTTGGTGCTCATGGATGCGATCTCCATAGAAGGAAGCGGTTGCAAAAGGATTGCGCTTTGCGGCAAAAACATGATGCATTCAGATGAATGGCACTTGTGCACGAAGTCGCGGCTAAAAGCTTGATTCTGAGCATAAAGAACACACTCCCTATATCTCATACCAGGTGCCAATCGCCTACGTGGGGTTTTCGAAGAATCGAGAACTGCACCTGCACTATATGCAGAGATGCCTGGGAGGTCAAGGGGGCGCATTGATTCACCTAAAATGTTACCGAGTGACTATGATCCGCTTCATATCGCCACACCATGCGCTGCGCTATGCCATGCAGTCCCTTCAGCAGGTCCCTGTGACTCAATCGCTCATTCCATAG
>JAYENT010000095.1:0-8096 GCA_034722245.1 Chloroflexota bacterium | reverse complement strand
CTACGGCTGCCACTCCATATCCAGATCCAGCGGGTAGATGGGACGCGGCAGATGCTCAAAGGGCAGGCTCTCATAGTCCACCATGGCCACGCCCGGGGTGTCCAGGTTGATGTTAGCGGCCACGATGGGATCGAAGGAGGCACGATGTCCCTGGTTGGACTTGACCACGACGATGCGCTTCTCCTCAAAGACGATGCCCGCGCTCTTGAAAAAGTCCCTGTCCTTGCCCGTCCTGCCCCGAGAGAAGATGACGTCGATCTTGTCCCCCAGGCGCAGAACGACCCGCGGACCGGCTTCCACCTCGCGGAAGGCCTCTCGCGTGACCTCTTTCCCCCAGCCGCCGTGGGCCGGGCCCGTGATGGTATAGTTGCCGTCGTCGATGGCCTTTACGTAGCCCCTGACGGGCAGTGGCTGGTAGAAGCGCTGATCCACGCTGGCGCCCACCTCCATGCTCAGCGTGGCCCCCACGCCCGCCTCCAATCCCGCTTCCACGACGTTTTCATCGCGGATGGTCAGGGCGCAGTCCCTGGCCCCGAGGCGCAGCAGCGCCTCCAGGACGGCGGGGCTGTCCGCCGGGCAAAGGCTGCCCGGGTCGTCGCCCAGATCGACCAAACACACGAGGCCCTCGTCCCGCCGCATGGCTATCTCGATGCCCTGATCGATGGGCAGGATGGGCCGCACGGTGCGGATCTCCTCGCGACGGTCCCAGAGCTCCTGGGCCATGTCCTTTGCCAACTGCTCCGCCAACGCCGGATCGCCGTCGGTGGTGGCGATCACGCTCATGCCCGCGTAAGGGATGTCGGAGTAGCCGTATCCCCCTTGGATGGTGAGGTTGAGGACGCCCGGCTTCTCCTCCCACTCCTCCCGCAGCAGGTTCAGGTGATAAAGCGGCAATTGCATCTCCTCGCTGGGCAGATGCGACCAGGTGCTCTGCCCCACGTTGGGCCCCAGGATGGGCACCCACACGTGTCGCGTCACGGGGTCGATGTCTCCCGCCAACATGCGCAGCAGGAGATCAGCGGCCTCCATTCCCCGCTCGTAGGCATCGATGTGGGGGTTTGTGTTCAGGGGCACGGGCACGGCGAGGTCGCACTCCCCCTCGGCATAGTTGCTGTGGAAATCGTAGGTGGCCACAAAGGGCATATCGTTCCCCAGCAAGTCCCGCGCCGACCGCAGCAGATCGGCCTCGGCCTCCATGTAGGGCTCCTCCACGGCCATGGCCCCGTGCAGCGCGAAATAGACGCCGTCCAGCGGCCCCGCCTCTCGCAGGCCGTCCAGGAGCCTATCGCGATAGTGAGTGTACACCTCGGCGGTGATGATCCCGCCCCGCCCCCCGGCGATAAAGTCCGCGTTCGCTATGGGCACCAGTTCCAGATCCGCGGCTTCCGCGGCCTCCTTGAAACCCCCTATATAGCTCTTGGGATGGGCCTGGCCGAGGAGTTGCTCGCCCTCCTGCACGGGAACGTCCAGCGTGTCGTTGCGCTCCACGGCAAAGGTGTTCGTCTCATGTCGCATACCCAATACGGCAACGCGCATATCTCTCCCTTCTGAAATCATTCTATCTGACGTGGCGCTCCGGCTGGTATCATACATCCTGCATCACACCATCACAAGTGCACAGCGAATACGGATTGGGAGTTCCTATTCGCCGCACCCTGAAGAGGCGGGGCTGGCCGGAGCCCTCTCCTAACCCCTGCGCCGTGGAATATGCGTAACATATTCCCTCTCCCGCCTGACGTGGGAGAGGGCGACCAGCACCGCCTGTTTATGGCGGGGCGGCGCTCTCTCCGCCCTCTGCCATGGATTGGTTCGTGAGGCATTCCATGATACACTTGGGAAGAGTCGAGAAAATGAGAGAGGTAAACGCATGCCAAGGACAATTCGCTACGCTATCGTGGGGTTGGGAAATATCGGCCGCAATGTGTTGGAAGTGTATGCCAATCGTCGGCAACAGATAGCGGATCAGTATGATCTCGCGTTCCGACTGGTCGGCGCCGCCGATTCGTCGGGCGCCGCCGTCCGTCCAGAGGGGCTGGATATTGCGCAGATCCGTGAGATCAAATATGCGGGTAAAGGCGTGAGCGAATACCCGGAAAGCGGTCGACACGGGATGGCCGCGCTGGAGATGGTGCAGGAGGCGGAGGCCGAGGTACTCGTGGATGCCTCGCCCACCAACTTGAAAGATGGAGAGCCGGGCATGAGCTGCGTGCGCGCCGCGCTGCGCAAGGAGTGGCACGTGGTGACCTCCAACAAGGGCCCCCTCGTGCTGGCCTTTGGCGAACTGATGGACCTGGCTCAGGAGATGGGCGTGAAGTTGCTCTACTGCGGCACCGTGGCTGGGGGCCTTCCCGTGATCAATATGGGCACCAGGGATCTGGCGGGCTGCGGCATAACCCGTGTGGAGGGAATCTTTAACGGGACGACCAACTATATCCTGACCCGTATGCTGGAGGAGGAGGTCTCCTACGAGGAGGCGCTCAAAGGCGCCCAGGACGCGGGCATCGCCGAGCCGGATCCCACGCTGGACGTGGACGGGTGGGACGCGGCCAACAAGCTCGTCATCGTGGCTAACGGCGTGCTCGGTCGCCCCACCACACTCGACGATGTGGAGGTGGAAGGCATTCGCGATGTCACGCTGGAGGATCTACGAGAAGCCCGGGAGCGGGGTCAGGTGATCAAGCCCTTGGCGTCGGCCATCAAGCGGGGGAAGGACTATGTGCTACAAGCCGGTCCCATGGCCATCGATGAGGATCATCCCCTGGCCCACACGGGACAGTGGGATATGGGCGTGGTCTATTACACAGACTTTATGGGGATTATAACCGCCCTCATTGAGGAAAAGGGGCCCGTGCCCACCTCTGCCGCCATGTTGAGGGATATGATCAACATCTATGCCCGTACCTGAGGCTATTTGGTATCGGGCGCGTCGAACAGCTTGATGGCGATCTCAAAGATGGCGCTCACAATGAGCCCCCAGGAGGCCATCAAGAGGACGATGAGACCGATATACAGCAGCGGATTTTGACATACTTCGACGTACAGGCGCAAGAGGGAGACGTACATGCCTCAGCCTTTCAGCAAACGGGCTATGACACGTTGATTATATCTTTTCATCAAGCGGGCACAAAGTGGACGAGGATGGCGTGGTCAGCGAGGCAGCGGTGACGCGCGTCAGGAATCCCCAAGCCATCACGGCCAAGTTGCTGGCCTGGTACGACGAGAATCGCCGCGATCTCCCCTGGCGCCGAACCCACGACCCCTATACCATCTGGGTGGCGGAGGTCATGCTGCAGCAGACTCAGGTCACCACGGTGATACCCTATTATGAGCGCTTTTTACAGCGTTTTCCCACCGTGGAGGCGCTGGCCCGGGCCAATCTGGACGACGTCCTGGCGCTGTGGCAGGGATTGGGCTACTATGCCCGGGCACGCAACCTGCACGAGGCGGCCAAGATCGTCCTGCAGAAGCACAGGGGCCAACTGCCCCAAGAGCGCGCGACACTGAAGAGCTTGCCGGGCATCGGGCCTTACACCTCCGCCGCCCTGGCCAGTATCGCCTTCGGCCAAAATGTGCCCGCCATCGACGCCAACGTGGTTCGCGTGCTGTGCCGCCTCTTTGACTATGCGGACGATCCCAGAAAGGCGGCGGGCAAAAGGGCATTGCGCCGCTACGCAGAGGCCCTGCTGCCCCAGGGACGAGCGGGCGACTACAACCAAGCCATGATGGAACTGGGAGCCACCATCTGTACCAAGGCCCCAGATTGCAAAGTCTGTCCCCTCTCCTCCTTCTGCGAGGCCTATGCCAAAGGGCTGCAGGCGGTGCGCCCCGTACCCCGACGCCGCCAGGAGGTGCCCCACCGCCTTTTCGTCTCCGCCCTGACCGAGCGGGAAGGGCGCTTACTCATCGTGCGCCGCGTGCCAGAGGGTCTGCTGGGTGGACTTTGGGAGCTGCCAGGCGGCCCGGTGCGGGAGGGCGAGACGCTACAGGAGGCTTTGAGGCGGCACCTGCAAGAGGAGTTGAACCTACAGGCCACGGTTGGCGCGCAGTTGGGCGTCGTGGAGCACGCCTATAGCCACTTTCAGCTCACGGTGCAGATCTATGAGGCCACCGTCAAAGGGGAGCCAAAGCCTCAGGAGACATGGGACAGCGCCCACTGGCTGGATCCCGAGAACCGAGGGGATTTCGGCTTCACGGGGGTGACGGTCAAGATCCTGGATAAGGCGCCCTGGGCGGGCTCAGACCTCCTCCTCTGAGGAGCGACCGGGGATGCCCGGCTCCGTCATGGCAAAGGGATCGAGGACATCATCCAGTTCCTCTTCGGAGAGATAGCCCTTTTCCAGAACCACCTGACGCAAGGTCACGCCCCGCTCCATGGCCTCCTGCGCCACCTTGGCCGCCGCGGAATAACCGATGTAAGGATTGAGGGCCGTGGCCAGCCCAATGCTGTGCTCGGCCAGTTCCCTGCAGCGCTCCACGTCGGCCCGTATGCCCCGCACGCAGCGCTTCGTAAAGGCCTCTATGCCATTGGTCAGGATCTCCAGGGATTGGAGCAGGTTGTAGGCCATGATGGGCATCATGACGTTCAGTTCCAGTTGTCCGGCCTGGGAGCAGGCGACCAGCGTCTGATCGTTGCCCATGACGTGGTAGCAGACCATGTTCAGCATCTCGGCCATCACGGGGTTCACCTTGCCGGGCATGATGGAAGAGCCTGGCTGCACGGCTGGCAGCGATATCTCTCCGAATCCCGTCGTCGGCCCCGAGCTCAACAGGCGAAGATCGTTGGCGATGCGCGTGAGGGTCACGGCCAGGGTCCGCAGGGCGGCCGAAAGGTCAACAAAGTCAGCCGTGCTCTGCATCAACTCGAAGAGATTCTCGGACGTCCTAAAGTCGATGCCGGTGAGTTCCGACAGCTTGTCCACCATGGCCGCGTGATATTGGGGATGACAATTCAAGCCCGTGCCAGTCGCCGTTCCTCCTATACCCAAACGCTTCAAGTTATCGGCGGCCCTGGCGATGCGCTGCCGGTCGCGGCGCACCGCCTCCGCGTAGGCACCGAACTCCTGGCCCAGACGCACGGGCACGGCGTCCTGCAAATGCGTGCGCCCCGATTTCAGGACGTCGTCAAAGGCCTTGGCCTTTTCCTGGAAAGCGTCCGCCAGAGCATCGAGAACGGGCAGCAGATCGCGAACTTTGCGAGAGGATGCCACCCGCATGACGGTGGGAATGAAATCGTTGGTCGACTGGCCCATATTGACGTGGTCGTTGGGATGTACGGGCTCGTAGCGGCCGCGCTCCCCGCCCAGGGCCTCGTTGGCCAGGTTGGCGATGACCTCGTTGGTGTTCATGTTGTGCGAGGTGCCCGCGCCGGCCTGAAAGGGATCCACCACAAAATGATCGTGCCAGCGCCCCTCGACGATCTGAGCCGCAGCCTGTACGATGGCCTTGCCGCGCGGGGCGTCCAACAGCCCCAGAGACATGTTCACCTCGGCCGCTGCGCGCTTGACGAGGGCGCTGGTGGCAATGTACTCGCTGGACTGCTTCAGCCCACTGATGGGGAAATTCTCCACGGCGCGCTGCGTCTGCGCCCCCCACAGGGCATCGTCAGGTACGCGCACCTCTCCCAACGAATCGGTCTCAACTCTCATCACCCTCACCCTCCCTTGCCTCTGTGGCCTCGTCGTTCTGTCGTGGCTCCACCACATCGTCCTCCAGGCGCATGGCCATCAAGTAGCCTCGGGCGCGTTCCGTTTTCTCATAGCGGTACACATGGTCCCAAAAGGCCTCGGAATGAGTGGGCTCCAGCAGATGGGTCAACTCGTGCATCAGCACATAATCGAGTACGAACGAGGGAACGTGGGCCAAACGATGAGAGATACGAATGGTGCCGCGCATGGGCGAACAGCTCGCGAAGCACCTGTTCTGATTGCTGACGAAACGGATGCTGCGCCACTGCAATGCTCCATCAAAGAAGGCCTCATTCAAACGCCGAGCCCGTTTCTCCAGTTCCTCATCGGTGGCGAAATTGCGCCACCGGCCGCGCTCCACACGTACCTTCTCTTCAAAGTGCCGCACGATGCGCTGCAGTTCCCGCTCGTCAATGCTGGCGGGCACACGAACTTCTAGCGTGTACCAATTGAGCATGCGCGCGCTGGCCGTCTTTTTGCGGCGTTCGCTGCGCACGATCTTTGTCTCAAAGGTGTCTGTGGAAAGGGCGTCGTGAGAACCACTCACACTGAAAGCCACCTCAAACAAAAAAAGAAAACCCCAGTCTGTCCAGCAAACTGGGGTCCGCGATATGCCGAGAGAGGGATTTGAACCCTCATGGATCTACATCCACTGCGTCCTGAACGCAGCGCGTCTGCCAGTTCCGCCATCTCGGCTCAACGCAAATACTATACCATCACGGCGCCCTCTTGTCAAAAAAATCTGCATGAGCCGGGTGCACGCAAAGTCTGTTAGAATGACCGGACATATCAGAAAGAAGAAACTGACGGGGGCAGGAGTCGCGTGAGCGGAGCCTTGGCCGCTGCCCAGATGCGTCGACGCAGGTCGACGCTCGGCGCAAAGCGCCTCTGAAGTTGCCTTCAGGCGACGCCCCAGTGGTGCATGGACTGAAGTCTCATCGCACAGGCCTGGCGGCCAATTGGACCACCCTCGGTGGCCTTGCAGAATGGCAACGCCATTCTGCAGTCCTAGGGACGCCTTCGCGGACGAGGGATGGCCACTCATCCACAACATTTGCGTGCACCCCAGGAGCCGCTCAAAGGACACCCCAATCGTCGCCCCCGGGCATCCTCGACATCAAGCCCGCCTCCTTATACCTCCGTCTCCAACACGATGACCGTATCAGCCGGATCCGCCGCCTTGACCGGCCCCTCAATGATGATCTTTTCGCCATCGTCCGAGAAGGGTAACTCGGCACACGTACCACTCAGCAAACGCACATTACTCACTTGGCCATCGAGACTGGGAATCTCTATCTCTCCTCCCTCGGGCCAGTCAAAGACGTGCAAGTAAACCATGCCCGGCTTGGCCGTGCTGCGCAACCCCTCAAGGCCCTGCAGCGGCCCTGGCGTGGTGCCGTATATGGCCTCTCCGTTCTCTTTGAGCCAATTGCCCATAGAAAGCAGGCGATCGACGCTCGGTTGCGGGATAACCCCTTCCGCCGTGGGTCCCACGTTGAGCAAATAATTTCCGCCCTTGCTGACAATATCCACCAATTTCTGGATGAGCGTTTCCGCCGACTTCCAGTTGTCATCGTAGGTCTTGTAACCCCACGTGTCGTTGATGGTGGCCGGCGTCTCCCAGTCCATGTCCACCGCCTCGTCGGGGATGGCATTGTCCCCCGTCGAGGCATAGTCGCCCAGGGTATTGCCCACACGCCCACTCACCAGACAGTCGGGCTGCAACTCGTGCACCAGATTGAGCAGGGAGCGACTCTGTTCCTCTGTGATCTCCCTGGGGGTGTCAAACCAGATGATGGCTATGGGGCCATAGTTGGTCAGCAATTCGCGGACCTGAGGTTTGACATAGTTCTCCAAATAGTCCGCAAAGTCTTTCTCCTCCTCGTCATAGTCCCAGTCGTTTCCCACGCCGCCGGGATGATGCCAATCCTGGGTTTGAGAGTAGTAGAAACCCAATTTGACGCCCTGTTTCTGACACTCTGCGGCCAACTCCTTGATGGGGTCGCGTCCGAACGGGGTCGCATCGACGATATTGTAGTCGGTCACGTCGGAGTCAAACATACAGAATCCATCGTGATGTTTTGAGGTGATGACTATATACTTTTGGCCCGCGTTCTTGGCCAGAGAGACCCACTCAGCAGCGTCGAACTTGACAGGGTCGAATTGCTCCGCAAGCTCTTCATATTCTTCCACCGGGATACGGGCGCGATACATGATCCACTCGCCGATGCCGGGGATCTGTTCTCCTTTCCACTCGCCAGCGGGGATGGCGTAAAGCCCCCAATGGATAAACATGCCGAACTTGGCGCGACGCCACCAGTCCAGGCGGGGATCCTGTCTGGCTTCCTCGCGCTGTCCCCGTTCCTTGCGGATCGCTTCCCGTTTCTCTGCCATGTGCCACGTCCTTTCTGC
>JAYENT010000094.1:0-35539 GCA_034722245.1 Chloroflexota bacterium | reverse complement strand
ACCGCCTGCAGCGGGGTAAAGTCCGCCCGCAGGGCCTCGATCAAGGCCGTGTCTTCCTCCTCCGCTTCCTCCCCTCCCATGAGATCCACGCCGGGGATGAGGCTCAGCGTGCCCTTGACCGTGTCCACGGTGGCCTCCCAAAATGTGACCACGATCTCGGTCACATCTTCACCAAAGGTCGGCACCTCCGCTGGCTCGGCTTCCTCAACTCCTCCCACATAGATCTGGCTCATGGTGCCGACGACCACCTCCTTGGCCACAAATCCCGTCACCAGCGATCCTGCCGCCTCCCAGCTGTCAAAGCCAGCGGGGGCCAGTACCGGCGCGATGCCCGCGCTGACCTTCCCAAACAGACTATCCCTCGGCTCCTCCACCCCCCAGGGGATGCTCATCAAAAACCAGATGATCACTGACACGGCGACGATGATGGTCGTTGCCTTGCGCAGAAAGACTGCACTGCGTTCCCACATGTGGATCCACACGCTGCGCAACGTAGGAAGACGGTAAGGTGGCAACTCCATCACAAAGGGAGCAGGCGGTGTGCCCTTGAAGACTGTTCTCTTTAGCACAATGCCAGTCAGGATGGCGAACACGATGCCTGTCAGGTACATGGCAAAAACGAATCGACCCGCGTGGTTGGGGAAAAAGGCGACAGCAAAGACAGTGTAGACGGGCAGCCGCGCGCCACAGCTCATCATGGGCACCAAAAAGCCTGTCAATATGCGGTCTTGCCTATTCCTCATCGTTCGCGTAGCATAGATGGCGGGCACCGAGCACCCAAAGCCCACCAACATGGGCAAGAAACTCTTGCCATGCAGTCCCACTGCGTGCATCAAGCGATCCATCACAAAGGCCGCCCGCGCCATATAGCCCGAATCCTCCAGCAAGGCCAGGAAGAAGTAGAGGAACAACAGTACGGGCACAAAGACCAGCACGCCGCCCACGCCCGCGATGATGCCGTCTACCACCAGCGATTCAACCCAGGTGCCGCCGGCACCGAGCAACTCCAAGAGGGCCACTACCCAGCGCGTGATGGGACCGCCGATGACGCCGTCCACCCAATCCAGATAGAAGCCGGAGACACTGGTCGTCATCTGGAAAACGAACCACATGGCCACCAGGAAGATGGGAATACCCAGAATCCTGTTGGTGACGATCTTGTCAATTTTGTCAGAGAGCGTCAAGCGCGCCTCCTGTGGCCGACGCACTGCTTCTCTTACCAACCCGTTGATAAAACCGTAACGGCGATCGGCGATGACCACGTCGACTTCGTCCTCGCCATATACGTCCTGCAAATGCTCTAGGCTTCTCTCAGCTCGCCCTAGAATGACTCTTCCACCTCCCGCCGCTTCAACCTTGGCGCGGACGTCCTCGTCCTGCTCCAACAGCTTGATCGCCAACCACCGTGATGGGTAGCGCGCGGTCAGGGAAGGAACTTTGTCGATAATCTCCTCTAGTTGCGCGATTTCTTCCTCCACCTCACGTCCGTAATCCACCAGGGCAATGCCCCGTGTATAAGCCATTTCGTGTGCACTCATGCTGTCCTCCCAACCAAAACGTCTCTATCCTTGTACTCTTTGGCCACCTGTACCGCGGTCTCCAACAACTCGGAAATGCCTTCCCCTTTGCTGGCCACAGTACGCACCAAGGGCGTACCGTGCAGCCCCTGGGACAGCTTTTCCACGTCGATGCGAAGCCCCCGTGCTTCGGCCATATCGCTCATGTTCAGAGCGATCACGACGGGCACGCCCAGTTCCATGATCTGCACGGTGAGGTAGAGATTGCGTTCCAGGTTCGCTGCATCTACGATATCTATCACCACATCGGGCTCCTCCTCGATGATATAGTCTCGTGCGATGACCTCCTCTGCCGAGTAGGCGGTCAAGCTATAAGTGCCGGGGAGATCCACGACATGAATATCCCGTCCCTCATAGCGACACCTACCCTCTTTTCTCTCCACCGTCTTCCCCGGCCAATTGCCCACGTGTTGACGCGCCCCCGTGAGGGCGTTGAACACGGTGCTCTTGCCCGAGTTAGGATTGCCCGCTAGGGCAATGGTTATTGGCTCACTCATAGTTCACCTCCATCGAACTATTCACTTTCTGCATCCAACGGTTCAACCTGGATCTTTAGGGATATACCGCGTCCCAGTGCCAGCCGTGCGTCGTCTTTAAAGGCCAAGAGGATGGGGCCCCTGCCCCCCGACTGTACAATCTGTAGTTCTGTACCCGGCGTCACCCCCAGGTCACCCAGTCGCTTGCGCACCCGGCCCCCACCGTGTATGGCAACTACCTTCACCCGTGCACCGGGGGCGACCATTCCCAGGGGAATCAAGCCTTCTCCTCCGAAATTTCTACGATGATGTCGCTCGCCTCGCTCTTACGTAGGCTAAGACTGTATCCTCTAACCTCAAACTCGATGGGATCGCCCAGAGGGGCAACGCGCACCACTTTGACCTCTGCGCCGGGCACCAGCCCCATATCCATCATGCGCCGCCTGGCTGGTCCTTTGCCCCCCACACGTATAACGATCCCCTCCTGCCCCTGCTCCAGTGTATGAAGCGGAACGCGATCGACCGCTGTCTTGCTCTCTGCTTTCACCTCGTTTTCCTCCTGTCCCAAAATATCCTCTTCTTCGCGCCCCTTTGGTTCCACTTGGATGTCCCTTGCCAGAGGCAGAGCCAGGGACACCTGACCATCTCCAACCTGTACGGACAAGGCCCCCTGTCCGACTGCTACCACAGTGAGCAATGCCCCTGGGTGTATTCCCTGCTTCCTCAAAAAGGTTCCTCCCGTCCCGTCCACATCGCATCGCACCACCCGGCCACTCCACCCAACGGCAAGCCGGTGGAGTGGCAGCAGCCGGCGCGTCGGCAAAGCACCATCAAGGCGAGGAATAGGGTGCCCAAGGGGATTGACGAGGGGATTATCCAGATAGACGTCCAGTTGGTCGGCCACCAGCTCAGAAGTGTCGTGCTCCAATCTACAGGCTGCCTCGTGCGCTTGCTCGTAGCCCAAGCCTAGCTTCTCCACCAAAAAGACCTCCCACAGCCGATGGCAGCGTAGGATCGAAAGGGCGTATCGCTCGCCCTCCGGCGTGAGCGATGCTCCTTTGTAGGGGCGATAGATCACCAGTCCCTGATCCTGTAGCTTTCGGCACATCTCGTTAACCGAACCCGGAGCGAGGGACAGTTCACGGGCTAACGCGGAAAGCGGAACGGGCTCGCCATCCTCTCGCAGCCGAGCGATGCTCACCAAGTACGTCTGTACTGTTTCACTGAGCGAATCGGGAATCATCTCAGACTTTCTTTTTGTTGACCGAAAAATAAATCCAGAAACTAATTAGGTATACCTAATTATATGGAGGTGCTCACAGATGTCAAATGCCGAATTTACGGTGCCCCCAGGGTTCGAGAGATGCAGCGACCCGGCCTGAGAGAGAACAGAGGCGGAAGGTCCTTGCGAATACGGCCCCTGTTGTCGGGAGGGTGCGGTTTTGCATGGCAAAACCGCACTGCATAGGCACGATAGACCCTATGCACAGTTGCATCCCTTACTCTATCGCGTATAACTTTTGTAATTCTCAATCAAACGACAAAGGAATGCATTCATGGTCATCCGCGTGCTTCAGATCATCGCCTGTGCGGGCACCGTCGTCACCGGGCTTTTTGCCCTCGTATCGCCCCTGTCGGCGCAGGGCTTTATCGGGCTCACCGTGGAGGACGGGCGGGGCATCTCCGAAATCCGCGCTGTGCTGGGGGGCTTTTTCATCGCCCTGGGCACCCTGGGCCTGATGACCACCCTGTGGATCGTCAGCCTGATTCTCAAGGATGCCAGCATCGTGGACATCTTTTGGGACCCCGGCTTTGTCATGACTTGTTGGGTCTACTTCAGCCTTACGCCCAACGGGTTCATGCCCCGCAAGCGCTTGATAAGCACCCTGGTGACCATCTGGGGCCTGCGGCTGGGACTTTATATCCTCTATCGCAACTGGGGCAAGGGGGAGGGCTTTCGCTATCAGGAATGGCGAAGGGAAGCCGGGAGCTTCTGACGTCGCGGGGTAACACAAAGATCGTGGCTCAGATGGAATGCATCACTAGCACTCTATTCCCGATCGTCATATTTGGGACTGAAGCGCGACTATGCCGAACGCGCCTCGGAAAAGTCGGAGGACGCGCTGCAGGAGTTCAGGCAGCTGGTGGAGAGCCAGCACGAAGCCATAAAGCGCATCCAGGAGAGGCAGGAGGCAAGAGAAGAGGAACCACTATTCGATCTTACAACGCTAGGCGTCGAGGCCGCGCGCCCCCTGCCAGAGGTTGAAGAGATCATCGCCCAGGCTAAGAACGCCAGGGCGCTTTAGCACAGCCCAGGTCTGGGACGGATGCCTCTTGTCCGAGCCCTCATGGAAAGTCCGGTCCAGCCGCGCTTGATCTTTGCCCGGTTTGGCCTAGACTTTAGAGGAAACATCGCACCGACGCTAAAAAGCCGGTCCAATTGTGGCATCCATCCCAAGGAGGGCAGGAGTAGAAAATGAAGCCCACATCGACCCCTTCTCCCCCATACGACCGGGAAATCAGCGCGCTGTTTTTCCTCGTATCTCTGGTTTTCTTTGTTACGGTCATCTTGGCCATCCTCTTTCTTGGGGAGCCCTTTTCTATGTGGCAGCATCCCTTCAGCGATCTGGGCAACACCGTGACGCGACAGGGACGGCCCAACATGCCTTCCCGACTGATCTTTTGCGCGGGCATGCTGGTGGACGGCTACATCATGCGGCGCATCAGCGCCTGCTACGCCCAGAACCCGGATCTTCGCCACCGGACCGTCAAGCGCTGGCTGGCCCTCCTGGGTGCCCTCGGGTCCGTGGTCTCTACTTATCCCAGCGATGTAAGCAACCTGATCCATTCCCTGGGTACAGGCCCGGCGGTGGGGGTCATATATCTCTTCACCACGCTCTTTCATCTTGAGCTCAGGCCCCAGACTCGGCCCAGCTTCTTCTACGCCGATCTGATCATCCTCCAGGCGACGGTCTTGCCCTACGCCGTAGCCTTCTTTCTGAACTTGCCGCCAAAACAGAGCCTGCAAAAGCTGTGCATTCTGGGACTGGGCTTTACCCTGCAGCGCGTCGTGACCGCCGCCGAGGAGAGCTTTCGCCCCCGCGAGGTGCTGCGGCTGTCGGGGGAGTCCAGGTAGCGGGAATCCCCCATCGTCGATGTTGCCCCCCAATCGAATTTCTGATATACTGATCTTCAGATGGATGATCGGATAGGAGATTTGCGATGACAAGCATCAATGTACAGATGGCGCAGCGGGGGCTTATAACCATCCCCAAATCCCTGCGCGAATCCTATGGCATGCAGCCCGGCGATACCTTTACGCTCATCGATTTGGGAGGCGTCCTCGTCCTTAGTCCGCAGCGCTCAGAGATCGACGCCCTGGCGGAAAAGGTAGCAGAGCAGTGGACGGAAGACGGCGAAACATTAGAGAGCATGCTGCAGGCGCTCCGCGAGGAGCGAGCCCAGCGTGCCGGGTGAGATAAAGGTCTTCCTCGATACCAGCGCGCTGTTCTCAGGCGTGCATCCGGAGACGGGTGGCGCACGCCTGATCCTGAAACTCGGCGAGGCGGGCGCTATCCAGCTATGGATAGGGCCATGGGTATTGCGGGAAGCTGAGGCCGTCATAGAGCGAAAATCCCCTGAAAGCAAAGCCTACTTCGCCCTGTTGCTGGACTGCGCGCGCGTCAACGTCGCTAAAGGGGCTGGAGAGGAAGCATTGAAGAGGGCGTCGGCCGTCATCGATTATCTTCCTGACGCACAGGTCGTGGCCGAGGCATTGGAGGTAGGTGTCGACTACTTTGTATCGTTTGATCGGGAGCACCTGGTTGGGAATCCGTGTGCGGACGAATTGCCTTTCCCCATGGGGACGGCGGGGGATTTCCTGGCCTGGTACAGAGGGCGCTTGACGCGCACACGAGAGATATGACCGACGACGCCTATAACTGGGAACCGCTATCCATTCAACAGATCGTCGACCTCCTGTCCCCCCTCCCCGTGCCCTGGTGAATCGCCGGGGGCTGGGCCATCCTTGGATCGTGAGACCATAGCAAGTGGCAAATCCACTATCAGATTGCTCGCTCAAGGAACGCTTGTCTTGATCAGAACCGTTCCCATTCACTGATCCTGAGGCACTTGACAACCATGAAGAAAGACAGTACTATACGTGTAGTATACGTATAAGGGCAGGAGGGCCCGGATGCGGAAAAAGCTGACCATCACCATCGACGAAGAAGTATATAGAGGACTCTATCGGGTTGTGGGACCACGCAACATCAGCCGATTTATCGAGGATCTGGTTCGCCCGCACGTCCTGTACTCCGATCTAGATGCCGCTTACCAGGAGATGGCAGCGGATGAAGAGCGCGAAGCGGTAGCTCTGGAATGGGCGGAACTGGGGGTCGAAGAGACGGGCGATGAAGCGCGGTGAGGTTTGGTGGGTTAATTTCGATCCCTCTGTTGGCGGAGAGATCAAGAAGCAGCGTCCAGCAGTTATCGTTAGCAACGATGCGGCAAATAGGCATCTGAATCGAGTGCAGGTAGTGCCGTTGACTTCTAGAGCGGACCGGCTCTTCCCGAGCGAAGCACGAGTGCATTTCCAGGATCGGATAGGAAAGGCCATGGCAGATCAACTGACCACGGTGAGCAAGCAACGGTTGGTGAATCGAGGTGGCCAGATCAGCGCGCGGGAAATGGCAGGCATTGAGCAAGCGATCCGCGTGCAGTTGGGGCTGTGACGCCCACGCAGCCGGTGGGGCGCCCTCCTTTACAACTCATTCTGGTCATCTGGTATATGCATCAAGAATCTCCATAAAGCATCGTGGCGTGACGTATGCCACCCCCTTAAAGGCCTCAAGCACCAGCAGGTCGCGGTCGCCGCTGACCACGTAATCGGCGTCGCCTTCTACGGCACATGCGGCTACCGCATCATCCTTGGGGTCGCGGGTCACCCCTGGCAGGCGCAACCGCCCGGGCGTCACATCGGCCTGGGAGAGCAGCGCGGCCAGGATGGCCTCAGCTTCCATCTCACGCACCAAGCGGTCAGCGATGCGGGGATAAGACAGCACGTGTGCCAACTCCTCCACCAGGTAGAGCGAGGTCACCAGCGTGTAGCGGCCGTCCAGCCAGGCATCCATGATCTGGCGTGGGGCGCCGGTCGTGCCTATCAGGCCGCTGATCAGAACGTTGGTATCCAAGACGGCCCTAAGATTCATCGGCCTCTTGCTGGCGCAGCGCGTAGAACTCAGCTCGCGCCTCCTCGATTAGGTGATCCACGTCCTTCGTATCAACGTCGCCAGCTCGCCTGCGAATCTCGCTGATGCGCTCGCGTAACGAGGCCATGGCCTCCTTTCGCTTGGCGGCCTGAAGAAGCCGTAGATCCTCCATGCTGACGATGGCCGCCGCAGGCTCACCAAACCGGCGCACCACATACTGGGCCTCCCCATAGCCAACCTCGCTGAGCACGCGCTTGATCTGCGCTCGAAGCTCAGAGGACGATATACTCTTGAGCATATCCCTGCCTCCCCACACAGCAATGATGAACAATCTGTACAAGTTAACTATTTCGTATAATTTTACTATACCCACATTGAGAAGTCAACTCTGCTGCATGCTCCGCCCCAAAGCGCTCCCAGCCAACTTCCGGCAGCCGTACCCGCCGCCGAGGATCCAGAATTGACGGACCGCCCCTTCCGGGATAGCATATGGTTACTGAGCATGTAACCCCAAGACGCGGACGGGACCCTATCGCGAGGATGCCTTACCCATGCGAGACACCTCGTCACAGTTTCTTTCCAGCACAACGCAACTGATATATCTCGATAGATAGCGCTGCGCCCCGGCTCTCGGATCTTGGGCTCGGCGCTGGTCACATACTGTTAGGAGACATCTATGATACAAAAGCTTCAAAGGGGTATCGACGCTGTACTTGGCTTTGTCCGCAGACAAAAACGCAATTATCGCGTCGGGGTGGCCCGCTCTGCGGCCAACAGCTTTTTGATGAGCCTCACCAGTCAATACAACGGCATCTATGCCACCGGATTGGGGGCCGACTCCGTGCAACTGGGCTCCCTCAGCAGCGTGGGCAGCGCCATCAGCAGTCTCATCGCGTTGCCTGTGGGCTGGTTGGTGGATCGCCGGGGTGTCAAGCTCTTCTTTTTACTGGCGATACTTTTGTCAGCAGGGGGCACCCTGCTCTATGGCCTGGCCTACGACTGGCATTTTCTCATCGTCGCCGCTATGCTAACCTCCGTATCAACGAGACTGATCGGCACGGGCTGCAGCGTCATCTGTGCCGATTCGGTCAACAACCCAGATCGATTTACAGCACAGAACCTCTGTGGCACCTTGTCATCCATAGCTTCCATGATCTCACCGCTCATCGCCGCCTGTCTGATAACGCTCTCTGGCGGCGTCAATGTCGAGGGTATTCGCCCCCTCTACTTCATCCGCTTTGTGGGCTACGGACTTATTTTTCTCCTTGTGATTACGCAGCTACGGGAGCCTAGAGAAAAGGAGCTTGGACAGACCGCGGACGGATTACGCTTTGTGGACGGTTTTCGCCAGCTCTTTTTAAAGAAGCCCACCCTTCGAAGGTGGATTGCCATCTCCGTCCTCACTTCCATGGCCATGCCCATGTTTTGACCGTTCACACAGCTTTACGCGCATGAGATCAAGGGCGCAAACCAGTATCTCTTGGGCGTAATGGCTAGCGCTACAGTTGTAGCGCGACTGGTTTTCGGCATTCCTTTAGGGCGATTGGCGGACAGAATCGGGCGCAAGCGGGTCATCTACCTGGCGACACCGCTGTGGTACGCTTCTAATCTATTTCTCGCTTTCTCCACCGGTCCCGTTACCTTGATATTGTATGCAGCGTTGCAGACCTTCTACACGATCTCCTCCGGGGCCACCAGCGCCATGACCATGGAACTCGTCCCCGTCGATCAGCAGGGGAGGTGGAGCGGACTGCTGGGGCTCTTTTCGGGCTTGGCGACCATCCCCGCGCCGATCATCGGTGGACTCATCTGGCGGGAGATCGGGCCCGTATACGTATTCCTCGTACCCATCGCCCTCGATCTCCTCTTGCGGATACCCCTGTTATCCACCGTATCAGAGACCCTCGGCGAGCCGAGCCCGAGTGAGATGGGGGATGGAGAATAGGCCGCAGACCACAACCTAAACTGCGAATCAATTCGCAGGCTGATACATCAAACGCACTGAAGGTGCGTTTGGGCCTGCATATATAGCAAGAAGGAGCGTACTACAATGGCTTTCTGGCGGGTCTATTATCATCTGGTCTGGGCTACCAAGAACCGCCAACCTTTCATAAGACCAAAGATCAGAAGCCATCTCTATGCCTATATCACCAACAAGGCTGCCGAATTGGGGGTATATGTCTATGCCATCGGCGGCTGGTGCGATCACGTTCATGTCGTCGTGGCCATCCCGCCAAAGCACGCCGTTGCCTACGTGGTGAAGCGTCTCAAGGGTGCCAGCGCCCACGAAATGAACCGCAGCGGCGAATGCGATTATCATTTCGCCTGGCAGAGAGGCTACGGGGTGCTTAGCTGTGGCGAAAACCAGAAAGAAATAGCTGTTGCCTATGTGAAAAGCCAGGAACGCCATCACAAGAATGGAAGTGCCAATCCATGGTTGGAACACTACATCGATTTCGACGAGGGGCCCAGCGAGACAGGGCTCGCCAGAGAAGATGCTTCCCCGGCCATCTCGGAGCAGCCCGAGAGCTACACGTTGTCAGGGGAACTGCCATTCTAGCATTGACTGAACGGCGCGTGCCCAGCCTTGCGCAACCCGTTTCAACGGGTTTCTCGTATCAGCCGTGGATTTCAATCCACGGCTGAGGGCTCCAGAGCCTATCTTTAGGATGAGGGCACAAGCAAAGGATCACGAGGAGGAAACACGATGCCACAAGAAAACGAGGGCATCAACGTACATCCCACCGCCGACGTGCACCCCACCGTGCTGCTGGAGGGCAACGTCACTGTGGGCGCCTACACCACCATCGACGCGGGCACCGTCATCACGGGTAACGTCACCATCGGGCATCACACCCTCATCCGCTGCAACGTGGTGATCCGGGGCACCAACACCATCGGCAACTACACCCACATCTATGATTCCGTGTGCATCGAGGGAGGCCGCCCGGCCCAGGCCGGCTCCTCCACCGCCGAGGTGCCCGACCGCTCCCTCATCGGCGATGGCTGCTGGGTGAACCACGGCGCCACCATGCACGGCACCCAGTTGGCCGACGAGGCCGCGGTGGGTCTCAACGCCTGCTGCGACTATGACACCCACCTGGAGGAAGGCGCCGTCCTGGCCAACGGCAGCGCCACCCACGTGGGCCAGGTGATCCCTGCAAACGCCTTCGCCCAGGGCGTGCCCGCCGAGGTGGTCAAGGAGGATATCACCGACGACGATCGCCGCGACTATTTCGGCCTCGTGCCCCGCATATGGGCTCACTACCAAGGGGACCAGATAGAGCAACGGATTCGCGAGCAAAGGGGCAATTAGATTGGCCACCTCTTCAACATCTGCGGCGGAACCCGATCTATCCCAGGCATTCTTTCGCTTCTATGCTGAACTGAACGACTTTTTGCCGCCGGAGAAGCGAGGGTGCACCTTCCCCTACACCTTCCTGGTGAGCGGGTCGGTCAAGGATATGATCCAGGCGCTGGGCATCCCCCACACCGAGGTGGAGTTGATACTCGTGGACGGTAGGTCGGTGGATTTCGACTATCAGGTGCAGGATGGGGACCGCATCAGCGTCTATCCCGTGTTCGAATCCTTTGACGTCGCGCCCCTGGTGCGCGTGCGTCCCGAGCCCCTGCGCGAGACGCGCTTTGTCCTGGATACCCACCTGGGTAAGCTGGCCACCTACCTGCGCCTCTTTGGCTTCGACAGTCTCTATCGAAACGACTATGAGGATGCGGAACTGGCGCGCATATCTGATGAGGAGGGGCGCATCTTGCTCACCAAGGATCACCACCTGTTGAAACGCAATCGCGTGCAGCACGGCTACTATGTGCGGGCCATCGACGCGCGGGAGCAGTTGATCGAGGTGCTGACGCGCTTTCACTTGTTTCGCTCGGCGAAGCCCTTTACGCGGTGCCTGCGCTGCAACGGCCTGCTGCAGCCGGTGCCCAAAGAGGACGTGTGCGACCGCCTGCCGCCCAGGACGAAGCAGTATTATGACGAGTTCCGCCGGTGCGAGACGTGCGGCCGGATCTACTGGAAGGGATCACACTATCGGCGCATGCGAAAGTTCGTCGAGGAGGTTCTGGCAGAGGACGGGGCTGGCGTTGATGGCGAGTGACGTTGGGGTGCACGCAAAGTCTGTTAGACTGATCGGACATTCTATGAAGAAGAAACTGACGGGGCAGAGGTAGCACAAGTGCGGCCTTGGGCGCCGCCCAGATGCGTCGACGCAGGTCGACGCCCGGCGCGAAGTGCCTTTGCGCTGGGCTTCAGACCGAGCATGTTCGGAGGTTCGTTTCCCGGCTTTCGCCGTCTGAAGCCAGCTCATGAGGCCTATCGGCCAATCGCCCGCCTGCGCGTACGAGCAATGACTAATGATCTACAACATTTGCGTGCACCTTGACGTTGACGCTGCTCTGAGGCCATGCTATATTGTGCTCAATGGAAAGAAAGCCGGGAGACCCCAAGGGTTTTTCAAGACCGGTATCTGATTTTATTCTGAGCTGTTCAGTCTACGTTGCGACCAAGTGAAAAGTTTCCATCAAACCCTCAGGGTCTTGGAAGCAACGAGAAGATGCAGAGGAAGGAGTGAGCCATGGGCGAAGAGAAATACGCTGTGGGCATCGACTTTGGCACCGAGTCGGCGCGGGCCCTCTTGGTGGCCTTGTCCGACGGAGAGGAACTGGCCAGCGCCGTATTCGAATACGAGGACGGCGTCATCGACCAGAGGCTGCCGGAGGGTGATGTACCGCTAGAGCCGGATTGGGCGCTCCAGAACCCCAGAGATTACGTGCGGGCGGTCAAAGCCACCGTGCCCCAGATCCTGGAGGACAGCGGCGTCCCGCCGGAGGACGTCATCGGCCTGGGCATCGACTTTACGGCCTGCACCATGCTGCCCACCAAGGCCGATGGCACGCCCCTGTGCTATTTACCCGCCTACCGCCAAGAGCCTCACGCCTGGGTCAAGCTGTGGAAGCATCACGCGGCCCAGCCCGAGGCCAACCGCCTCAACGAGATAGCCGAGGAGCGGCGTGAGCCTTGGCTCTCGCGCTATGGCGGCAAAATCTCCTCCGAGTGGTTCTTCCCCAAGTGCTGGCAGATCCTGAACGAGTCCCCCGAGATCTATGAGGCAGCCGACCGCCTGATCGAGGCGGCGGACTGGATCGTCTGGCAGCTCACGGGCGTGGAGACGCGCAATTCCTGCACGGCGGGCTACAAGGCCATCTGGGATAAGCGCACGGGATTCCCCAGTTCCGACTTTTTTGCCGCCCTCGATCCCCGCATGCGCGACGTCGTCGACGAAAAGATGTCCCGCGAGATCCTGCCCATCGGCTCCCGCGCCGGCGGCCTCACCGAGGAGATGGCCGAGGCCACAGGATTAAAGGCCGGCACGGCGGTGGCCGTGGCCAACGTGGACGCCCACGTCTCCGTCCCTGCGGCCACTGTGGTGGCGCCCGGACGAATGGTGATGATCATGGGCACCTCCATCTGTCACATGGTCCTGGATGAGCAGCAGCAGCGCGTGCCGGGCATGTGCGGCGTGGTGGAGGACGGCATCATCCCTGGCCTCTATGGCTACGAGGCGGGACAGTCCTGCGTGGGCGATCACTTCGCCTGGTTTGTGGAGAACTGCACCCCCGCTACCTACGAAGAAGAGGCACATCGGCGCGGCCTCAATCTGTACCAGATACTGGAGGAGAAGGCCGCCCTCCTAGCCCCGGGCGAATCGGGCCTTCTGGCCCTGGATTGGTGGAACGGCAACCGCTCCGTCCTGGTGGACGTGGATTTGACGGGCATGCTCCTGGGGACCACGCTGGCCACCCAGCCGGAGGATATCTACCGCGCGTTGATAGAGGCCACGGCCTATGGCACGCGCATCATCATCGAGACCTTTGAGGAGAATGACGTGCCTGTGAATGAACTGGTGGCCGCCGGAGGGCTCCCGGAGCGCAGCGAGCTGATCATGCAGATCTATGCTGACGTCACGGGGCGAGAGATCAAGATCATCGGCACGGGCCAGGCGGGCGCCCTCGGCTCGGCTATGCACGGGGCCGTCGCCGCGGGCAAGGCCGCCGGGGGCTACGATACCATCGAGGAGGCGGCGGTAGAGATGGCCCACCTGCGGGACGAGGTCTATCGGCCCGACCCCCACAGCCAAGGCATGTACGACGAGCTCTATGCCGAGTACGTGCGATTGCACGACTATTTCGGTCGTGGCGCCAACGACGTGATGAAGCGCCTCAAGCGCATCAGCGCAGAGGCTATGGAACTGGAATAAGATATCAGAGAAAAGGGCGTCTTTGCTCACAAAGCAACGCCCTGAGCAGGGTGCACGCAAGTGCTGTTAGCATAGCCAATTCACACATATGCTCCTCGCACAGGCGTAAACACTCTGTGCTACCTAGCTGCGTCCCATCAATGGGACTCCTGCCTCCACGTTCCTTACCTGATAGTACAGCGATGTTCCAAAACCTCAGAAGCCCGGTTTAGCGGGCGCAGCTAGGTAGCGCTGCGGCTTTAGCCCTGCGCACCAGGGGGCTAAAAAGAGAGCTATTCCTCTCCCCTACAACACCGACACGGGTTCCACGTCCACGCGCCAACCGAGGGGGAAGCGCATGTGGCGCAGCAGCCTGTGAGGATCCTTCCCCCGCACCAGGATCTGCCAGCGATACTTGCCGTGCAAACGAGAAAAGAAGGCGGGGGCCGGTCCGATCAGGTCCACCTCGGGCAGCCCCAGGCGCGTGATCCGGTGTTCCAGGATGCGATGCAGGCGTTCGGCCTCCCACTGCGCCTTTTGCACGTTGGAATGGACGTACAGGAGCCTGACGATCCGACTCACGGGCGGGTACCAATGCTCGCGCCGAAAGGCGATCTCCTGGGCGTAGAAACCGTCATAGTCGTGCGCGCTGGCTCGCTGGATGGCGGAATGCTCGGGTGCGTAGGTCTGCACGATCACCTTGCCACCCAGAATGCTTCGCCCCGCCCGCCCCGCCACCTGGGTTAGCAGCTGGAACGTCCTCTCGGCGGCACGAAAATCGGGCAGATTGAGAACGGTATCCGCCGAGATCACCCCCACCAGGGTCACCCGTGGCAGATCCAGCCCCTTGGCGATCATCTGGGTCCCGATCATGACGTCGGCCTCGCGCTTTATAAAGCGATCGAGTATCTCCTGGTGGCTCGATTTGCCTCCCGTCGTATCCAGATCCCAGCGCACGATGCGCGCCTGGGGATAGGCCTCCCTCGTCACCTCCTCCACCCGCTCAGTGCCCACGCCAAAGAACTTGATGCGGCGGCTCCAACATTCGGGGCACTGTGTGGGCACCGGCGCCCGATAGTTGCAGTGATGGCAGACGAGATCGCCGGTCGAGGAGTGGTACGTAAGCGGGACGTCACAGCGCGGGCACTTGAGCACGTGGCCACAGTCCCGACACATGACAAAGGTGGCATTCCCGCGGCGATTCAAGAAAAGGATGATCTGCTGCCCGGCGGCCAGGGCCACTCCCATCGCCTTGCGCAGAGAGCGACTAAAGATGCTGGTGTTGTGGGCCCGCAGTTCGGCGCGCATGTCCACGACCTCCACAGGGGGAAGAGGCGCATACATGGCGTCTTTTGTCATGGGACGAAAGCGGATGCGTTCCTCTGGCAGCTCCTCCGCCTGCTCCTGCAGGATGCGCCGGTGGCCCATGATGCGCCGGGGCATCCGCAGCTTCCGATAGATGCCTCGCTCGGCGCGGTAGGAGGAGGTCAGATCCGGCGTGGCACTGCCGAATATGCAGGTAGCCCCGGTCAGCTCGGCTAGCTTGGCGGCCACGTCGCGGGTGTGGTAACGGGGCGTCCGCTGCTGCTTGTACGTCCAGTCGTGGGCCTCATCCAAAACGATCAGCCCCAGGTCGGAGATGGGGGCAAAGATGGCAGACCGGGCTCCTATCACCAGGCGCAGATCGCCAGCGCGCAGCCGGCGCCACTGATCGTACCGCTCCCCCTCGGAGAGCTGACTGTGCATGACGGCGATGGTATCGGGGAAGCGGGCACCAAAGCGGCGAATCGTTTGCGGGGTGAGAGCAATCTCGGGCACCAGGACAATGGCGCCCTTTCCCTGCTCCAACACGCGGGCCACAGCTCGCAAATAGATCTCTGTCTTGCCGCTGCCGGTGACCCCTTGCAGCAAGAAGGGGCGGCCCTCCGGTTGCACTAGATCCTCGGCGATGGTGCGCCAGACCGCATCCTGGTCTGGCGTCAACGCAGGAGGATGAACGGGCACAAAGCTCTGCCCCTCCAGGGGATCGCGCCACACCTGCCGTTTCCCCCTCTCAATAAGCCCTTTTTCCTCCAGGGCGCTGATAACGGAATAGGAGGCCCCCGTCTCCTCCCGCACCTGTTGCAACGGTGTCCAGCCCTTGCCCTCCGCCGCGCGCGCCAGCAAATAGTCCAGCACGTCGCGCTGTCGAAAGGCTTGAGAGGAAGGATAATCGTCTGCCCCATAGGCAGGAGTCACTCTGACGACGGCGACGCGCTTGGGGCGCACTCGGGGCGCCCCGATCTCCCTCTTTCTGGTGGCCCATCCATGATCCACTAACTGATCCACGACGGACCGCCAGTTGTCCCACGCTGTGGCGCGCGAGATCTGCCTATAGGTGAGCGGCCCTCTCTCCTGAAGCAGGGAGAAGATCCCCGCCTGGGCCTCGGTGTTGGTATCGACTTCCACGTCGGGGACGGCCTCGACGACCACTTGGGGCCTTCGAAGCATTCCGGGGGGCAGCATGTGGCGGATGGTCTGCTGTATGGGGGCCAAATAGTACTCGCTAATCCAGTAGGCCAGATCGATCTGCACAGAAGAGAGCACGGGTTCGGGATCCATGATCTGGGCGATCCCTCGCGTCTCCTGCACGGGAGAGGTGTCGTCGAAGCGCACGACCAGTCCCTGGAGATAGCGGTTGCCAAAGGGGATGCCCACCAACTGCCCCACGCCGATGGCCCCCCGCATCTCTGGAGGCACGTGATAATGAAAGGTTCGGGTCAGATGGTCGTCCTCTTCGGGATCGAGTTCCATATCTGCCCGCGAGGTGACCCTATGCTTAAGGGAGGTGAGCACCACGACGACAGCGTACAGCGCGCCACTCCTCTCCTCTTGAGGAGGAGAGCCCATGCTATCTTGTGATGAACACGGCCGCGCCATAGCCCACCGCGTCCTGGCCCATGGGCATCACATCGTGGCTGCTCGTATAGTGCAGGACGATGCCCTTATCCGCGCCGCGCCCAAGAGCGTAGCCCATCGCCGCGGCAATGGCGCCGGCACCGCAGGCGTTATGATGGGCCTGAGCCTCGCCGACGATCTCCGAGGCGCGCATCTCTTCGACCAGCTGAAGGAGACGGCGGTCGTTCTCCCGCATCCAGTCCAGGCCCGAGGCGCCCGTACCGGCGGGCGTGAATCCATAGCGCGGGCCATAATGAGTAAGATCGCTGCTCGCGATGGCCACGATGCGCCGTTCAATTCCTTCAGTCGCTTTTGCAATCTCCCGCCCCAGATCGTGAGCCTGGGAGACGGGCGGCATGGCGAGGGGCAGTATCTTGGCTTCAGGGAATCGATACTTGACAAAGGGCAGTTGCACCTCGATAGAATGCTCGTAGGCGTGGGCCTGAGGGCGATTCACGACATCACCCGCCAGTTCGTCCAGCAGGAGTTCGGCCAGTTCCTCGTCGACGGGCAGGGTCCCTAGGGGCGTACGCCACTCCCCCGAACCATACAGACTCGGAGCACCCACCCCTCCCCTATGTATGGCCCCAAAAAAGATAAAAGCCTCGGGAGGGTCCTGCGTGTTCAGAGCGGCGAAAACTCGGCCGGCGGTGGGGCCGGAGAAATCCCAACCCGCATGGGGCACCATGCCACCCCAGATCGTGCCCTCCACCGCCTCCACCTCCACGTCCAAGCAGGCCCGCACCTTTTCTCGGCAAGCGTTCTCCCCTTCAGGATAGAACATCCCAGCAACTGCGGGATAACGAGCGGGCATTCGCGTCCTCCTTGCCTTTCTACAAACTTATCTCCTGCCGGCCGACGCGGCACTTTTCTGCCTCCATGATGGCCATGATCTGGCGCACCGCCTCGTCGAGCCGCCCCTCATAATTGACGACCACGTAGCGAAACGTCTCCATGCGGCGCATCTCGGTCACCGCCGTTTCCAGCCGCTGCCGCAACTGAGCGGAGGAATCCCCTCCCCGCCCACGCAAACGTCGAACGAGTACGTCGAGAGATGGTGGCGCAAGAAAGATGGTCAACGCCTGGGGCACGATCTTGCGCACGGTGTCCGCCCCTTGAACGTCCAAGCGCATAACCACGTCGCGGCCGCTGGAGAGGGCCTCCCGCACATCGGCCTTGGGGACCCCCTTATATTGGCCGTACACTCGGGCATATTCCAAGAGGTCGTCGGCCTCGATCATCCGCTCGAACTCCCCGGTGCTCACAAAGTGATAGTCGCGCCCGTCCTCCTCGTCGGGGCGAGGCACCCGATCGGTGACCGTCACCACAAAGTGGAAAGGATAGCCCATCTCTTGCATCCGCTCCACCACGCTGTCCTTGCCCACGCCCGAGGGCCCCGAGATGACCACCAGCAGGGGCAAAGGGTGCAGATAGCGTCCAACCTCGGCAAAGGCTGTCTCCGCTCCGGGTGGCACACCGAGTTCGCCTTCTTTCAACAAGCACCCCTTCTCAAAGATAACCCGCTCGCTACGTCCTCTCTGGTCAGGAAGACTCCAGAAGCCTGCTCCGGACATCGCCTGGTTAGGGAAACGCCCATGCAGTCAGCTCTCACTGCACACATCAATATCTTACCACACGCTCCACGTCCAGGATGAACACGACAGCCCCGCCAACTTCCACTTCCATGGGCTCCGACATATAGAGTTCGCCCGGTTCCGTCACCGGCGGGAGAGGATTGACGTACTGAGTCCGCGTGTGACAATTGCGCTCCATGATCTCCAGCACGTCGGGCACATTCGTCTCGTCCGCCCCCACCAACAGAGTTGCGTTGCCCTCTCGCAGAAAACCGCCGGTAGAGGCAACCTTGGTGGAGGAGTATCCCCCCTTTCGCAAACCGGCAACCAGATCATCCACATCGTCATTATGAACGATGCTGACAAGCAACTTCATGCTCATCCTCTTATCTCCCTTGTACTTCAAGCTTCTGAAAGGTCCATAATATCCGCTCTGTTACTTTCGGCAAGGAGCTCTAGAACGCGGTCCAAAATGGCTTGATGAAGAGCTTCAACGGGACGAGAGGCATCAAGAACGAGCCAACGCGGGTGGTCCCGCCGCGCCATCTCCAGATATCCTTCTCTCACACGGCGATGAAAAGCGAGCTCCTGCTGATCCATACGGTTCCACTCGCCCCGCCCCTCTCGCCGGTCCCGTCGCTTCCTCCCCAATCCCTCGGCCACGGCCAGATCAAGATAAATCACCAGATCCGGATAAATCCCCGCCGTAGCAAAATCAGTTATTCTCTCCAGCGTCTCCAGTGCCAGGCCATGCCCATAGCCCTGGTAGGCCAAAGTCGATTCCGCGTAGCGGTCAGAGACGACGATGGCGCCACGCTCCAAGGCCGGAATGATAACCTCTTCTACGTGTTGTGCCCTTGCCGCCGAGTAGAGAAGTGACTCCGTCTTGGGCACCATAGCCTCATTGGCCATATCATGCAGCAGGCCACGTATCTGCTCGCCGATGGACGTACCTCCCGGCTCCCTGGTCTGGACGACATTGAGACCTTTGGCTTCGAGTGCCTGGCACAATAACCCGGCCTGCGTTGTCTTGCCGCTTCCGTCCGGCCCTTCGAAACTGATAAACATCCGTCACGGGCTCCTACCGCCGCCTATACAGCGTCACAGCGCGACCCGCACCGTCCCCAGAGCTGCGCGAGAGCAATTCCGCATCACGGGCAAACTCGTGCTGCAAGCGCCGTACGTACGATTCCTGCGGCGATAACTGTACGGAGCCCCGCTGGCCGGTCTTGATCAGGCTGGCAGCCCGACGCGCTTCCTCAAGAGCCGCCTCTGTGACATTCTCCTCCTCGCTCAAGCCAAAGATCTCCAAGAGGTATTTCTGCATCTGTACGACGGTATTGTTGCGCAGGACATAGATGGGAATGCCCTTACGCTGCGCATCCTCCAGGATCTTGGGACGCTTGCGATAGTATGGACGCAGGGTAAAGATCACATCGGCATCCAACAGTTCGTTCACTAGTAGCACAGGCAAATCCAAACGCTGGCTCGCCTCGCGGAAGCGGCTCTGGTTCAACCCGTAAGGGAAGACGCGCAGTGTCGAGTTCCGCTTCTTGCGCAGACGCGTGGTCTGCCTTTCGGCTGTCAGCGCTTCTTGCAAAGGCGGTTTGACCGCTTCTGTCTTGCCCCTGAACGTCCTCACCTCACCCTCGGGATGGCGCACACGGATCTCGGGGGGCAGGCTGCGCCCGCGCAGAATGGCATCCACGGCTTCGGCCACATCCTCCCGAATCGCGACTCGATCCCAATCCTTGATCTCCACCACCGAGTCGAACGTGGGAGGCGCCTTACGTTCCAACACCGACTTTTGCGTTCCCCGGCGGCGTGCCTCCTCGTCGCTCAACGTGACCGTCTGGATACCTCCTATCAGATCGCACAGGGTGGGATTCATCATCAAGTTGTCAAGGGTATTCCCGTGAGCCGTGCCCACCAACTGCACTCCCCGCTCGGCGATAGTGCGCGCAGCAGCGGCCTCCAACTCGGTGCCGATCTCGTCGATCACGATAACCTCGGGCATGTGGTTCTCCACCGCTTGGATCATGATATTGTGCTGCTCGGAAGGCGTAGGCACCTGCATACGCCGCGCCCGACCGATGGCGGGATGGGGTATGTCCCCGTCGCCGCCGATCTCATTCGACGTATCCACGATAACTACACGCTTATCCTCCGCCAGTATGCGCGCCACCTCTCGCAACATGGTCGTCTTGCCCACACCGGGGCGCCCCAACAACAGAATACTCTTGCCAGACTCCACGATATCGCGGATGATGTCCACCGTGCCATAGACGGCGCGGCCCACGCGACAGGTTAGACCGATAATGCGCCCCTGCCGGTTCCGCATGGCAGAGATACGATGGAGTGTCCGCTCTATACCCGCCCGGTTATCCCCGCCAAAGTTCGTAACGTTGGCAACGACACTATCGATCTCCTCCTGCGTTACCTGTCTATCAATAATCTTTGCTTCACCATCTATATAGCGTGCTTCACAAGGCCGCCCTACATCCAAAATGACCTCCAGCAGATTGCCCAGACGATCTGCAGCGCGCAGATTCCTGGCAATCTCCTTGGGCAACACGTCGATGAGGGCATCAATATCGTCTGTAATCTTCAGAGACATACTCCTCCACCATACGTCACATCTTATTTCCCCGTTCTCTGCATTGGCAGCCTAAACATCTGCCCCACTGGCGCTCCTATATCGACCCCCCTCTTCAACGCGGAGACGGCAATCTCACTTCGTAGAGGTACCCTTGCCATGGTGTGGGCTACCACGACCACTTGCTTAGTATACGACGAGAACCCCAGCTCTCGCAAGAGGCCGCCAAGCCAAGGGGTGTAATGGGGCACAGGGCAGTACAGAGGCATTTCCTCCCCACACTCGGTAAGGCTCAACACATACTTCATACATGCTCCCAGACATGATCGATTCTCGGGATCCACGATGACATCCAACCAGTAGCCTCGAGAGCTGCCCTGCAGCCGCAGGTACGCAAAGGGTGTGTCCTTCTGGACGCAGACATAGTCATCGACCGTGGTTCCCAAGCGTGGACAGGGATGAAAATCAACAAACCCGTATAGGGGAACCCCTTGGCTATTCTTTTCCAAGTGAGACCGCGCCCGGCGGCAGAGGGCGCGCGGGACGCTGCCATCTCCCGCCTCGACGCTACACACTCCCTCAATGCGAGGAGCAAAAGCCGTCTCCGAGGTTAAAGCAAAGATTTCCTCCCGCTTCACAAAGCTAAAGCCCGTCTGTCGCAGAATCCGCTCTGCCCACACGTCGTCAGGAGACCGAGCATAGATGCGGGAAACCTTCTTTTCTGCAGCCGCCACAATCAAGGCGCTTAACAGTCGCTGCCAGACGCTGTCAGCCCCTTCCTCATCAAAAGAGGGCGCCAAAAAAGCCAGATCCCATTCGGGCCTGCCACCTCTTGGCCAGGCCTCGACGAAACCCTCCACCTCTTCGGCATCCGAGTTCTGCTGAATATAGGTTACCGTCCCCAGACGGTGGCATGTCAAGTAACCGAGAATGGCCGCGTTCGTCGCCGACGGAGCATACAACAACACACGTCGAGCGTCAAAAGCTGTCTTGGGTACGTCGAGTTGCTCTAGGCGCAAAAGATCCCGCAGTCCGAAAGGCCGTATCACACATCAACCTCTTTCCAGTTTACAACCCATATTTTACTACCAATCATTCAATTTGACAAATTACGGCGCATATCCGTCTAGAAAAAAGAGAACTAGGAGCCTTGAAAAGGAACGAGCGTAGAAAACCCGAAGAAAATGCCAACCCTATTCCAATTGATCCTCATCAAGGACGCGATACTCCCCCTCCACCGTCTCACCGCCCTGGGATACCTCATCCTTACCACGTGTCAGTGCCCTCCAATGCTCCGCCACCAAGTCGGCCGGACACAAACTGATGAATAATCTCAGCCCCAAGACCACGACGGCCAGATCATCCATCTGTCCCACTCCCAATAGGGGATCGCTCAGCAGGTCGAGTGGCCAGATGATATAGAGCACGGGAAAAAGCGGAACGAGCTTAAGCCAACCGGATACCCTATCGTCCCAGAAAAGGCGCCAGGCCAATCGCAATCGGTCTATGACCCAGAGAAAAGCGGACACCCGATCCTGTCCGCGCAGTTCGCCTTTATTCATAATCTCTCCTCAGTAAGTCTCTCTCACTTTCATCTATATTATACACGTTTCTCGGCTTCTTTGCAGCACGGACCTCTCCTCAACTGGACCGTTCTCCCGCTTGCTTCGGAGGGCCACTTTCACTATACTTTTTATAGGACCATGAAAGACCTGTACCGGTGTCTCGACGAATATACTCCCACTATGCTCCATGCCATCTCGGATCCTTGGCAGATCCTTCTGGCCGAGGATGAGCCGAGACAGATGGCCGTGCACCTCGCAGAGACCATGCAAACGTCCCCCGCGCTGAAACCGCTCCTGGATGGACTTTCTCCAGAGGCCGACGAGGCACTGATACAACTTCTGCGCCAGGGAGGTTCCTCGCCCAGCCGCCATCTCTCTGTACGCTATGGCAACATTCGCCGCTTTGGCCCTCTGCGCATGGAAAGGGAGAGACCCTGGCTCCAGCCGAGCAACGCCCTGGAGGAACTGTTCTACAAGGGGCTTCTCTATCGCGCCTACGGGAGCGTGGACGATCATTACGGGGAGATATTATTCATCCCCCAAGAACTGCTGGTACGCCTCTACACCCTAAAGGGGGATGAACTGGAAGTAAAGGCTCAATCTGTGCCCACGCCTGAACGGGTGGAGGCGGACGGGCTAAAGATCATGGAAGACCTCTTTGCTATCCTCGTCTATATGCGGCGGGAGCAACCGCCCATCCCGTCAAAAGGCCAAGACCCCCTGACGACGCTGGAGGAGATGGCCCTCCTCCCCCGCCTGTTGGGGGAGGCCACGCCCCAAAGGATACGCTTCCTCTGGCATCTTGTGTGGAAGCTCGATCTGGCCCTGGAGGTCGAGGGCGTGCTACAGCCCAGCCTCTGCGCGCGGGATTGGCTGCAGCTATCCGATGCCCAGCGCATGCAAACCCTCTATCAGACATGGCGCGACGACACAGAATGGAACGAACTGGAGATCGTTCCCTCTCTCCGCTGCGAAGACATCAGCCCACAGCGCGGTCTGGTCAACGCACGGCGTAACTTGCTTCGGGCGTTGAATGACCACGCGCCAAACGGATGGTTCTCGCTGGAGGCTTTTATCGATATCCTGAACCGCCATTATCCCGATTATTTGCGGCCTGATGCGGACTTTCAGGCGTGGGACGTCCGAGACGCCGAGACGAAGGAATCCCTGAGGGGCTTTGAATCCTGGTACAGGGTCGAAGGAGCCCTAGCGGAGCATATTCTCAAGACCTCCTTGCGGTGGCTGGGCGTAGTGGACGTGGGATACCATCAGAGAGCCAAGGAGCCAAGCGCGCTCTCCATCACAGCCTTGGGACGCGGATTGCTCAACGAACAGAGGTCTCCGGAAGAAGCAGGGGCTCCTTCTCCACCGCCCCCCTTGGCTACCGTGAACGATGATCTCGCTGTGGAGATCTCTTGCCAGAATACCCTGTACGAGCGCTATCAACTGGAACGTTTTGCGGAGTGGCAAAGGCAAAACGATAGAGCGCTCTACCGCATTACAGAGGAATCGCTGTACAAGGGGCTGAATACCGACATCAAGGTGGAGCAGATCATCCGTTTCCTCCAGCGGATCACAGGGGATGCTGTGCCCTCCCATGTCCTACAAAAACTCCGCGCTTGGGGGGCAAGGTTCGGCCGCGTCTCGATACGCGAAGTTGTCCTCTTTCAGACCGTGGACGCGGAAACCATGCGTCAGCTCCAGGCCCATCCCGGAATAGGCGAAATCCTAGGAAAAACCATATCCCCCGCAGCGTGCCTGGTCGCAAAAGAGCGCGTGCCAGAATTGGTACAGCAGCTCAAAACCCTGGGGATATGGCCGAAAGCCAAACGTGCAGAGATATTCTCCCTGGGAGCAGAGTCCACGCCGTTTTCAGATTAACTCGGGCAGATCCGCATCCTGATCTTCTTGGGACGTATCGTCGCCTTTCTGCCGAGGCGGCTCCTCCGCATCTCTAATAAACTCGTCGGAGATAGCGTCCCCCTCGCCTTCAGCCCCCGCACCCACAGAGGCCTCGGCCTCGGAGAGTGTCAGTGCCTCACCAACGGAAACCATGGCGGGCACAAGCGCTTCCTCATCGGGCTCCTCGGGAGGCGACTCTTCTTCCCGCTCCAAGAATCGCCCACAATAGGGACACACATCCCACTCGGGATCCAGAAGACGGCCACACCCCACGCAGCGCAAGCGCAGTTGCTGGTGACAATAGGGACAGACGATAAAGTCCGGCTCCACAGCATGCTTGCAATTTGGGCAGATGCGGCGCGCTTCCAGTTCCTGAATAACCGCTGCTTCGGCAAGCTCCCGCTCATATTCCTCCGCCAGCGTCTCGTGGGGCCGCAGAAGCAAGTAGATGAGCAGCCCAGGCAACGTAAAGAGGGCCACGAGAAACGTGGCCAATATCTGGGCCAGCAGGTCTCTAGACCGCGAGCGAATGTCGCGAAAGGTCCAGACAATCAGCCCTACATAGAGGGCGATGATATACGCTCCCAGCACGAACACGAGAGCAGAAATATAGACATTCAGATCGGGCGGCAAGGTCATGCCCAAATACTCCTTCTAGAACAGACTCCTGGCATGGCAGATGCATGCACGTCGAAAAGAAAACGGCAAAGGGACTCGCCAACCATCCGCACACCCTTCAGTGTACCAGAAGGCCCCGATAATGGCGAAAACGTCATTTTGGCTACGCACCACGCGGCACGATGGATGGATCCTCTATATGGGAGAGCGCTAACGAGAGGGCAAAGGACGTAGAGCGGGCAGATAACTCTGGCCGTCTTTTGTCAGCGGCACGGGCGTAGGGCTCAACACTTGCACTGACCATATATCGCCTGTCTCCCTCTCGCCATGGGGGACATCGGGCTCCCCGGTGGACAGCTGATACACGATCTCCTCTCCATCAGCAGACCAGGAGGGATGGCTGGCCACGTCCCCCCACGCGCTTTCCACAAGGGGCGTCAATTGCTCGCCATCAGCTGTGACGACCATGATATCCGTTCTATACTTGTCCTCCTCCCACCAATAGCGATGCCGCAAGGCAAAGGCTATACGGCTGCCGTCGGGGGACCACACGGGATCAGTAGCCACGACGATCTCGCCTTCTGGATTAGGTACCTCCACGAGGGGGGCCAGAGCCTTCCTCTCAGCATCCCATAACCAGAGGGCAGTGCCCTCCTCGTCCGACAATGCCCCCACCAACCGATCCGACACGGGACACCAGTCCACCCCCCTGAGAATCCTCTCCTCGGGAAGCTCCAGCCGCCTTTGACGCCCATCTCCTATATCGTACAGCATTCCTTGATACGCATATTCGCGACCCCCGTCATCATCCAGGGTCCACTGATAAAAGACGCCAGCAAGCGTGCCGCCATCGCGGGAAAGCGAAACCTGATACCAGCCCTGTCCCTCGGGCTGCACGGGAATGGTGACGGGGAGGAATTCCCCCTCCTCAGCGGTCAGATCCACCTCTCCCTGCCGGATATCCTCACCGTCACGACAGACCGCCCGCGCCCACGTGGCAGAAAGAGGAACGCCCGGCAATTGAAACGCTCCATCGTCCTTCACCTCGGCCACATGAGCACCCTGTGCACAGACGAGACACTCTCCCTGTCCATCGACCACGCGGCCACGCAACAGACCGTAAGGGGCGGGAACATCGGCCGGGTCCACGTACTGCCCAGTGAGCATCTCCAACTGGCTACCATCCGAGCGCATCCGAAAGACATTCCGCTCATTTCCGCAACCGTGAATAAAATCGTGTGTGCTCACAAACACGATCCACTGCCCATCATGAGACCAGGTGATATCCACCAGGTTCGCGGGCTCTGTGAAGTGGGTGAGCGTCTCCCGCCTCCCCTGCAGCACATCGTAGAGCATCACGTTCATCGCGCCGCCCTGGCCAACGCCGGCAAAGGCAAGCGCGGAGGATTGCGGCGTGGGAAGAGGCGTCAGCGACGGCGAGGGGGAGGGGGTGGACGTGGGGAGGGGAGAAGGCGTCCAGGAAGGCATCGGCGTGGGCGTAGCGGTCGGCTCTCGCCTGGTGGCCGTGGGCGCCCTTTTCGTCCACGTCGGCGTGCCGGAGGCAGAACCAGCCGCCATGGGCGTGGCGCGGAGGGCTGCGCTACGCGGCCCGCAGGAAAGGCAGCAGGCCATCAGGCCAACGAGCAGCAACAGGAGATACCCGCGCTTGATTACTTTATCCCCACCGGGCAGTAGCGACACAGCGACAGCCCTTTCACGCCCGCTGCGACACATAATAATCGATGACCCTCTGCAGAATACCATCTAGGTCTACGCTCGGCCTCCAATCGATGCACTCCTTGATCTTGTGGATGTCGGGCACCCGACGGCGCATATCTTCGAACCCTTTTTCATATGCCTCGTCATAGGGGACATACACAATCTGCGAGGAACTGCCCGTCAGCCGGACGATGCGCCTTGCCAACTCCTCAATGGTCACCTCCTCTGTGCTGCCGATGTTGAATATCTCTCCCACCGCTGATGGCTCCTGAGATAGAGCAACGACAGCCTGCACCACGTCGCCCACAAACGCAAAGCAGCGGGACTGCTGTCCGTCGCCGTACACGGTGATCGGTTCCCCGTTCAGGGCCTGCTGGACAAAGCGGGGTATCACCATGCCATAGCGGCCCGTCTGCCGCGGCCCCACAGTATTGAAAAAGCGCATGATGACCACGGGCAGGGCGCGTTCCCGAGCATAAGCCAGGGCCAGAAACTCGTCCATGGCCTTGGAACAGGCATAGCTCCAGCGGCTCCGGGTAGTGGGCCCCAAGACCCGATCGTCCTCCTCGCCAAAGGGCATGCGGTCCCCCTTGCCATAAACCTCCGAGCTGGAGGCCAGCATGACCTTTTTGCGGTACCTGGCCCCGATACGGAGAATGGCGTCACATCCCTGGATGTTGGTCTCGATGACGTGAATGGGGTCCTTGACGATGAGTTCCACCCCCACCGCCGCGGCCAGGTGATAGATGATATCGCACTCGCTCACCAGGCGATCCATGACCGTCTCATTCGTTATGCTGTCGATGGCAAACTGGAAACCGGGGCGATCCACCAGATGCTCGATATTCTCAAACTGGCCTGTAGAGAGATCGTCCACAACGGTCACGCTATCGCCCCTGGCAAGCAACGCCTCGGCCAGGTGACTGCCGATGAATCCACATCCTCCCGTGATCAACGCCTTCATGCAAGCTCTCCTTCTCAGTGGATAGCACGCTTGCACGTGATTCTAGGTCACATCCCATGCCAGGTCAAAGTTCTGCACCCGCGCTAGCCTGCTCTATCGGGTTTGCGGCAGCAGCATCAGGGTACAAATTCGACGCGCATGGCGTTGATTTATGTTGCATAAGAGGCAAAGTTGTTATATTATTATGCTATATGGAGGACACCATGGTGGAAAACGGCCAGCTCGTGGCGCAACACGATCTCCTTGAGCGCATTGAGGAGTTGTATCCCGACGACCTCGATAAGGTGCGGTACGCCATCTCGTATGCTCAAGACGCCCACGGCAAACAGCGTCGGGCGTCGGGGAAACCCTACATCATCCATCCCCTGGCTACGGCCGCCATCCTTGCGGATCTGCACATGGATCTATCGACTATTATCGCTGGCATCCTCCACGACGTGGTTGAGGACACGGACGTAACCCTCGATGACTTGCGCGACGAATTCGGCGACACGGTGGCGCGGCTCGTCGACGGTGTGAGCAAGCTGCTTCGCGCCAAGCGTCGAAGCAAGCTGGAGGGGGCCGGCCTGGGAGAGAAGCAGGCGGAGAATCTGCGCAAAATGTTCCTGGCCATGGTGGGGGACATTCGCGTGGTGATCATCAAACTGGCAGACCGCCTCCACAACATGCGCACCCTGCAGTTTCTGCCAGAGGACAAACAGCAGGAAAAAGCGCGAGAAACGCTGGAGGTCTATGCTCCCCTGGCCAGCCGCCTGGGAATCTGGCAGCTCAAATGGCAATTGGAGGATCTCGCCTTTCGCTACTTGGACCCCGACAACTACTACGAGATCGGGCGACTTTTGGCCGAGCGCAGAGCGGAACGGGCCGCCTACCTGGAGCGTGTGATGTCCGCGCTCAGGGATCGATTGCGGGAGGAGGGCATCAACGCCCGCATTATGGGACGCCCTAAGCACATCTATAGCATTTACCGCAAGATGCAGGAAAAGGATCGTGATTTCGATCAGATCTATGACCTGCATGGGGTGCGTATCATCGTGAACGAGGTCCGAGAGTGCTACCATGTGCTGGGGATCGTACACAGCCTCTGGAGCCCCATCCCCGGCGAGTTTGACGATTACGTTGCCATGCCCAAAGACAATCTGTATCAATCCCTACATACCGCCGTGGTGGCGCTGGACGGCAGGTCGCTGGAAGTGCAGATACGTACGGAAAGGATGCATCAACTTGCCGAATTCGGCGTCGCTGCTCACTGGCGCTACAAGGAGGGCACCGACCGCGACGAGCCCCTGGAGGCCAAGATCAGATGGCTGCGGCGGGCTGCCGATTGGCGTGAGGATGTGGAGGATGCGGATCAGTTCGTGAGCTCGCTCAAGAGCGACGTCTTTCCCGAGCGGGTCTACGTTTTCACCCCCAAGGGCGATATTATAGACCTACCTCAAGGGGCCACTCCCATCGATTTTGCCTATGCCATCCATACGGAGGTGGGGCATCGCTGTCGAGGCGCCAAGGTTGACGGGCGGCTCGTGCCTCTGGATTACAAGCTGCAAACGGGACAACAGGTCCAGATCATCACCGCCAAAGAGGGGGGGCCGAGTCGCGACTGGCTGACGCCGCATTTAAAGTATGTAACCACCCAACGGGCACGCCAAAAGATCCGTCGCTGGTTCCGCCAGCAGCAGCGTCAAGAGAACATCAGCGCCGGCCGCGAGATCCTGGAGCACGAACTGAGACGCCTGGGGCTCGAGCAGGAAGCGTATGCCGAGATCGCCGACCTTTTCAAGTATGATGACGTCGAGGACTTTTTGGCCGCCGTGGGCTATGGCGATATCAGCCCTTCTCACATCGCCAACAAGATCGATGACGCGAACGCGGATGCCCAGGGGCTCAAATTCGAGGCTATTCCAGAGGAAGCGGTATCGGACATCAGGGTCACGGGGGTGGGAGATTTACTGACGCGCCTGGCCAACTGCTGCAAGCCGGTGCCCGGCGATCCCATTGTAGGTTACATTACGCGGGGCAAGGGCATTACTGTACACCGCAAGGATTGCCCCAACATCGCGAATCTACAGGACACGGAGCGCCTTATTTCCGTCTCCTGGGGTCAAGCGGAGCAAGTTTATCCCGTCATGATCCAGATAGAGGCCTTTGATCGCAGCGGGCTGTTACGAGATATCGCGGGCGCTGTGGCAGATCTGGGGCTGAGTATGAGCGCCGCCAACGTCTCCACCGACGACGACCATATGGCGCACATCACGGTGACGGTGGGCGTGGGGAACGTCACCCAGCTCTCCACCGTATTGAATGAGATCCAAAGCGTGCCTAACATATTGGACGTGCGTCGCAAGCGGTACGGCTAGGATCCCAGAGCCCTCTTTCGTTCCCCTTCAATGGTCTCCAGCAGACTTCTGAACGAGTCGATAAACTTTTCCACGCCCTCATCTTGCAGGTCGTTCGCGACTGCATTGATGTCGATGCCCAACGCACCCAGTCGCGCCAAATGCTCCTTGGCCTTTCCCAGGCCGCTGTAAATCGTGGTCGCCACCATCCCGTGGTCACGAAAGGCCTCCAACGTCCCGGGGGGCATCGTGTTCACGGTATGCCTCGCAATGAGGCGCTCCACATACATGGTATCGGGATAGGCGGGGTTCTTGGTGCTGGTACTGGCCCATAGGGGACGCTGCACGCGAGCGCCCGCGGCAGCCAATGCCTCCCAGCGCTCTCCGCAAAAGAGTTCCAGGAACCGCTGATAGATCATCTTGGTGTTGGCTATGCCGATTTTGCCCTGGAGGTCCCCCTCTTCCCTTTCCGCCAGCATGCCGTCCACCGCCGTGTCCATGCGGCTGATAAAGAGGGAGGCCACCGACGCTATGCTTGTCACGTCCTCCCCCCGCCCCATGCGCCTTTCCAGCCCCCTTATATATGCCTTGGCCGTGGCTTCATAATGTGCCTGGGAGAAGATAAGCGTCGCATTGACGTTTACCCCCTCACTGATGAGCTGTTCGATGGCCGGGATGCCCGCTGGAGTGGCTGGCACCTTGATCAGAAGATTAGGACGGCTGATCTCGCTAAAAAGGCGCCTCGCCTCGGCCACTGTACCCTCTGTATCGCTTGCCAGCAGGGGATCGACCTCCAGAGAAACGTAGCCGTCCAGCCCTTCCGTCTCCTCGTACACAGGATACAGGATATCGAGAGCCGCACGAATGTCGTCTAAGACCAGGCGCTCATAGATCTCCTCCGCCGTATCTCCCGCCAGCGCGGCCTCTGCCAGTTGCTCTCGATAGTCCGCGCTGCCAGCAATGGCTCGCTCAAAGATGGTGGGGTTCGACGTGACGCCCCGAATCCCGTCCTCCACCAAGCTTTTCAACCCTCCCGTGACAAGAAGGGAGCGGTCGATATAGTCCAGCCAAATCGCCTGGCCCAACGCCGCCACCTGCTCTACTTTCATCACGTCCTCTTCCCATAAGCGATTGCTATACACTTTCCCCTTACCTTCCTATTCGCGAATGTATCCCCAAGGGGCCGGCGCCCCGATCTAGGGGAGATACGACTGCGTGGGACTCGGCTCGGGCACCATGCTCGAATCCCAGTAGCGCACCACGTCCTCCGATTCCCTTCTCTCGGCGAACCAGTCCTGTACAGCCTTTTGCCGCGCCTGTTGCAGTTGGCTGTCGCTCAAGGGCCGGCTTTCGTCCCGTTCCTCGACCTTGATAATGTGAAAGCCATAGCTGGTCTCCACTACGCCGCTGAACTCGCCAGGCTCCAAGCCAAAGGCAACCTCCTCAAACGCTGGCACCATGCTACCCCTAGCGAACCAGCCCAGGTCGCCTCCGTCGTCCTTGTTGCTTGTGTCCTGCGAAACCTCGGCGGCCACCGTCGCAAAATCCTCGCCCGCCTTTAGGCGCGCCAGCACCTCCTCAGCCTCCTCTCGCGTCTCGACCAGAATGTGCCGCGCATGAACCTGTTCGGCCACAGTTGGCACCTCTGACACTACCACCTCGGTCAGCCTTTCGACGTAGAGTGAACTCTCCAAGAGATCGAGAAAATCCTCCCTGGTAAAGCCGGTCCGCCCTTGCACCACCTCGAACCAGTTATGGGATTGTTCCACGTATTCCTCGTACGTCATGGGCGCTCCCGTGGGCGTGGGGGTAACGGTAACCGTGGAGGTGATCGGCGTAGGCGCGGGCGTTGGGGGATTGGGATCATAGCCAAATTGGCTCTCCAACCTGCTCTGAACTTCCTCGGATGAGACGGTGATTCCCCGACGCTCGCATTCCTGGCGCGCAAGCTCATAGTCGATCAACTCGTCTAGGACACTGGTAGGCAGGGTCGCCATCTCTTGCTCGATCTGTGCGATCTGCTGATCCAGGTACCGTACAAGAAAATCTTGTGTCTCCTCGCTGCTGCTGAGCTCCATCTTCTGATTTTGCAGACGACTCAGATAGTTCTGATAATCCCACCGTCGATATTTGACGAGGTCTTGATACGTTTCCAGACGGATAGGCACACCCGCAACGGAGGCCACCGGCGTTCTGGGCCGCAGGACATAGTGATCGTACAGGCCCCAAGCCAGCACAAGAGCGACCAAAACGAGTATGGTGATGGTACCAGCGACCAGTATCCTTCCAAGACGCCTTTCACGCGCCCGTTGCGACAGCTTTTTGGACATAACAACCCCAGATCTACTGAAAAAAGACTGAAATGTTGTTTGGTACTTGATAGATGATCCTTAGCTCTCTGCTCTTGCTACGCACGGACTGTCTTTTCTGCTGCAAGTTTTCGCTAGAGCGGGTAACGTGCCTACACCCCCGCAACAAGATAGCGGCGTGAGGTACAATTGGCTGACAAAAAAAGAACCACTATCCGCCCAGGACGGCAGAAAGGAACCTCACACCATGAAAAGGATACCACAAGGTGAGAAAATACGCCAACGGATGTTGCACGTGGCATTGAGCAACAAGGAGTCCTACCGCAACTGGCTCGATTTCCTGCGGGACGTGATAAGACGTGGATTACTCACTCCCCTTATGATCACCACCGATGGGGCGCCGGGATTGATCCGCGCCGTCGAGAAAGTCTTCGCCGAGAGCTTGCCACCGTTGTCTGGTGCACAAGATACGCAACGCCACCGACAAGGTGCCTCGAAACAGCAGGGAGGAGATCAAAGCGGAAGTGAAGGCTGCCTACTATGCGCCGAACCGGGAAATCGCTGACATGATAGCCGCCAAGGTGTTGAAAAAGTATCAGGACAGCTACCCTTCGGCCATGAAATCCTTTCAGGAGGATTGGGAAGCCTGCATCGCTTATCAGCGTTGTCCCAAGATCCATCACAAGCGGATCCGGACCCCACAGCCCGGCGGACGGCGCGCAAGTAGGCAATGTTTCTGTCCGCCCTATCCCGAAAGTGATCCTTGACCGCCGGGAAGCCAGCATCCACGGCCTTGATCGCGTCCTCGACGGCGACCTCCTGGGTTGGTGCCCTCGCCCCGTCCCGCGCCCTTTTTCACCAACTGGAAACGGGTCGTGATACGCTCCGCCTCGAATACCGAAATCTTGATAGAGTCGATCTTCATGATCAGCGTTCGCTCCTATTTTTCTAGATATCTCAACGTATTCACCCGTCCAGCCGCCAGTGCGTCAGCATCAGGCAGGTCTTCTCTCCTGGCCGTTCCTGTTGGTAGTATACCGTCAGGAGCGTGCCGTCGTCCAGCTGCACCGAGGCCGGATAGCCCAGATCGCCGCTCGGCGCGTCGTCACGCAGGACGATCTCGTTGTCATAGTCCCAATGCTCGCCGCCGTCCGCGGAGAGGCAGGCCCGCTGGCCGTAGGGCGGGTGACGATATCCGTAGGTGACCAGGAGGCGTCCATCCTGGAGGCGGATGAGGTGGGGCGGCTTGCCCACAATCTCTGTAGGACGCGGCTCGGTCCAGGTGCGTCCGCCATCGTCCGAGGTAAACTGCCACAGCACGCTGCGCATCCCGTCTTGGGGCCTCGGCCTCTCCTCATAGCGGGCCATGGCCAACAATCGCCTAGGGGCGACCTCCACCACATGGGGCTCGCAGAGGTAGGCATAGCCTGCAGGGTCCTCGCCGCCATATTCCGGGTACATATTCACGCGGCCTATGACCGACCACGTTCTGCCCTGATCACAAGACTCGGCAGCCAGGATACTCCCCTCCCTCTCGTCACGCCCCTGAACCCCGTCGATGCCCACAAAGAGCAGTCGCCCGTCGGACAGGGCGATGGGGCCGTGGGGGGCCGAACAGGGCACGCGCAGCGGGTCTTCCCAGGTGTGTCCGCCGTCCGTCGACCGCCGAATCCAGTATCCCAGGGCATAGCGCCCGTCCGCCACCGTATCGCCGGCCCAACGCCGGATGTCGCCCGCGCTCACCGCGCGAATCCTTTTCCGCCAGCGGGATTCCTCTCCCGGAGGCGCCCAGCGCATGTAGACCTCCTCCTCATAGTGGGACGTGAACCAGCTCACGACGACCGTGCCATCCACGCACACGCAGATTCCCGCGTCCCGATCATCAAGGGGCGTGTCGTTGATGAGTTCGGGATCACTCCACGTCTGCCCATCATCCTCGGAGCGCACGAGGAAGGTCTTGCCAAAGGGGCAGACGTGGGCGTCGCGGTCGCCAGAAAAGACCACCAGAAGCTCGCCGTCGGGCATTCTTCCGATGGTGGGCCAGCCGATATACCGCCCCGGCTGCTTGCAGATGACCTGTGAGGAGATGATGTGTGCGTGCGCTTCTCTATCCATTGAGACCTCCTTCTGTAATGCGTCTTATAGGGCTTTTTTGCACCGCCATAAACGGGGATGCGACCTCACCGCAAGGTTCGGCCCATCGAATAGTGGAGAATTGCTACGCAATTCTCCAAGGGAATCTGGCAAGCCAGATTCCCCCACCAGCACCGGCTCTTCAGGCCGGTGCAACTCGATCTACACCGCCCACTCCCGCTGCCAGATGGAGCGATTATAGACGGGGCGGAATCCCAGCGATAGGTAAAAGGGCTGGTCGCTCCCCACGCAGGCCACGGTGGCGCCCAGGGCACCGCAGCGCCGGATGCCCTCCAGCACGGCCGCGCTGCCCAGCCCCCTGCGGCGGTAGTCTGGATCGGTGGCCACGGGCTCCACGTAGGCGACCCTGTGCACAGGCTCGTACCACATGCCGCAGTAGGAGACGAAATTGCCGTTGGGCGCCTCCACCACCACGTTCAGATCGTGGCGATAGTTGGGAGCCGACTGCATGAACTCCCGATCCGCGATGCCGTCTGCTGGTGGCTCGTCGCCATGATCGAACCCGCGCCAGAGGACGCGATCCACCTTAGGCAGGTCGTTGTCCTCAGCCAGGCTCTTCAGCCGGAAGCCGGTCCGCAGCGAGATGGGTGGAAAGGGATCAGGGATGTCAAAATGCGACATGGGTTCGCTGCCGCTGCCTTTGCCATAGCCCCGCTCCGAGGCCAGGCGCTGGAACGCCTCGTCCTGATCGTTGATGTACACGCGGAGCCGCCGCAGGCCGTCGCTCTCCGCGCTGATATGCTCCTCGGCGTAGCGCAGCATCTCCCCCTTCAGAGCGGCATGGTCGGGGTGGATCTCGAAATAGGCCGTGCCTATGGAGTGTTCCGGATGGGCGACGCCCACGATCTCGCCGTCCGCCTCCCAAACGCCGATGACGCTCAGGTCAAGGTCCCGGATGAATGGGTGATAGTGCATGTACTCCCAGCGCGGCTGCATCCAGTTGATATGCGCGCCGACGGGAGCGCCGTACGTTCTCAACAGAAACCGCCCCACCCGCTCATAGTCAGCGGCCTGGTCGTAGTGCTTGATGGTGGTGTGCACGATTCTCTCCTCCGTGCCGAACACCGGCGAGCGCGCGCTCGCCACCCAGATGCCGACTATTATGATCATTCTGTCCCCAAATGCCAACCGCGCCCGCTGGCGCTGATCGCAAGTATGCGCAGGGCGGGTGTCTGCTTGTATGCCATTCCATGTCAGCAACCGCGTCTTTCATCGTCTCAATGTGCTGCCACCACGTAGAACGGCCCGCGTCCCCGGACCTCCGAGGCCCCGTCCTGTAACCGCAGCAACTCCTTTGGCGTGCGATGGTAGAGACAGGCGACGGTGGCGCACACGAGGGCGTCGA
>JAYENT010000093.1:4282-8459 GCA_034722245.1 Chloroflexota bacterium | reverse complement strand
CCCAACGTACCTCCCAGGAAAAAGATCGAGGCGGCCGTGGCTCCCCAGCGCTCTCCGCCCGCGACGGTGGCGTTGGCCGCGCCCTGGGGATGCCAGGCGCCGGAACCCAAACCGGCCAGGGCGATGCAGCCCATGAGAAAAAGCTTGGTCTGGACAAACAGGGCCACGGAAAAACAGAGCGTGGTCCACAGTATGGATCCCACGGCAAAGGGGCGCCCGCCAACGCGCTCGGCGAGCCTGCCGAAGAGAGGCTGGGTAAGAGAGGAAATGCCTTGATAGAGCATGATACCCAATCCGACGTCGGCGTTGGAAAGCCCCATCTGGGTACTCAAGGCGGCCAACAGCACGGGGGCCAACCCCAGCCAGATGTCGTGTACTCCGTGCCCGACACTCACGCCGATCAATGTTCGTCTGTGTGTCTTTTCCATTCACATACCCTTGCTCAAAATCCGCTAGATTTGAATAGTCTTTCGTTACAGCGGAGAAGAACTGTCAGCATATACGGGGAAGCTGCTCGGAGGCGAGCATATCCAGCAGGCGATGCGTTCCCAGGATGGTGCACATGGCCACGCGCCCCGCGTGTTCGTCCACCACCTCGCCGATGATGGCCGCCTCTCGCCCCTGGGGATGAGCGCGCATGGCCCGCAGGACGTCCTGGGCATCCTTCGCTTCCACGATGGCCACGAGTTTGCCCTCGTTGGCCACGTAGAGGGGATCCAAGCCCAAAAGTTCGCTGGCCGCACGGACGGGTTCGTGTATGGGGATGCTGGTCTCCTCGATCCGTATGCCCACGCCGGATTGACCCGCCAGCTCGTTCAGCGTGGTCGCCAGGCCACCCCGCGTGGGATCCCGCAGGGTATGAATGTGGGGGCTCGCCTCCAGCATGGCCTGTACCAGGGTGTGCAAGGGGGCACAATCGCTGCGCAGTGAACTCTCAAAGCGCAGGCCCTCCCGCTGGGTCATGATGGCCAGGCCATGATCGCCCACGGCGCCGCTGAGAAGGATCGCGTCTCCCGGGCGCGCCGACGAGGCAGATATCTGTACGCCGGGGGGCACGACACCCACGCCCGCCGTATTGAGGAACATCTTGTCCGCGCTCCCTCGCTCCACCACCTTGGTATCGCCCGTGACGATGCGCACGCCGGCCTCATGAGCCACCTCACCCATGGAGGCGACGATGCGCTTCAGGTCGGCCAGGGGCAAGCCCTCCTCCAGGATAAACCCGGCGCTGAGATAGAGGGGCACGGCGCCCCGCATGGCCAGGTCGTTGATGGTCCCGCAGACGGCCAACTTGCCGATGTCGCCGCCCGGAAAAAAGAGGGGACGCACCACATAGGAATCGGTGGTGAAGACGATCCTTCCCGCACAATGGCCCTCCTGCTCATCAAAGGGGACGAGGGCGGCATCCTCCAGTTCGTCCAGGATCGGATCGTCGAATATGTCCACTATGCTGCGTACCAGGGCGTGGCCCATCTCGCCCCCACTGCCATGGGCTAGGGTAACGATATCTTTATCCATCCGCTTCATGCACTCCTGTAACGATAGTAGGCGGCGCAGGCGCCCTCGGCGGACACCATGCAGGGACCAATGGGACGCGCTGGGGTGCAGGCCTTGCCGAACAAAGGGCACTCGGGCGGCGTCACCATGCCGCGCAGCACCTCGCCGCAGCGACATCCCCGCTCCTCCGGCGAGGGACCTCCTCCTAATGGCGGTAGGCGATCAAAGAGCCGCTTCGCGTCGTGGGCGGCATATTCGGGGCGTAGGGCCAGTCCGCTCTCAGGGATCTCCCCCAGGCCACGCCACAGCGCCGAGGAGACGCGAAAAACGCGCTTCATCAGCGACTTGGCGACCAGGTTCCCCTCCGCCTTGGTGCCTCTGGAATAGGTATTGTCCACACGAGGGCTGTTCTCTTCTTTGGCCTCCACAAGATCGAGAACGGCCTGTAGGATATCCAGCGGCTCAAAGCCCGAAACGGCACAGGGAATGCCATATTCCCGGGGGAGGAATTCCCAGGCCCGCCATCCAGTGATGGATGTCACGTGGCCAGGCCCGAGCACGGCGTCTATGCGCACTTCGCCCGCGTCGAGTATGCCCCGCATGGCGGGAGGTGTCAATTTGTGGAGAGCGTACACATAGTAGTTGTCCACGCCCGATTCCTGCGCCTCCACCAGCGACGCGGCCACGGTGGGGGCCGTGGTCTCAAACCCGATGCCCAACATCACCACGGAACGCTCCGGATCCTTGCGCGCCAGCGCCAGGGCATCCAACGCCGAATAGACGATCTCCACGTCTGCCCCGGCGGCGGTGGCCTCCTGTAAGCTGGAACCGGTCCCTGGAACGCGTACCATGTCGCCAAAGGTGGCCACAGTGACGTCGGGCAGATGGGCGAGGGCCACGGCGCGATCTATGTCCACGTCGGCGGTCACGCAGACGGGGCACCCCGGCCCGGAGAGCATCTCCACGTGGGGAGCAAGGACGTCGCGGATGCCATAGCGCATGATGGCGTGGGTGTGCCCCCCACAGAACTCCATGATACTTATGGGGTGTGTGGAGCGCTTACGAATCTTTTCGATGAGATGCCGCGCGATCCCGGGATCGCGGTATTCGTCGGTATACTTCACCCAGGTGACGCCCCGCTCGTCTTGTCGAATCCCTCCGTGTCCACGCTCAGAGCCCTCTCTCCCTCGGCGGCCTCCTCCATCTCTGCAAAGAGGCGCAGGGTCTCCTGGGCCTCCTTCTCATCGAGCACGTTGATGGCGAACCCCGTATGCACCAGGACGTAATCGCCGACCTCGGCCTCGGGCGTGAGGATCAGACTGACCTCGCGCAACACGCCGCCCAGCTCCACCTGGGCCACGGAACCTTCAATATCTTGAATACGAACGGGTATGGCAAGGCACACGTTTCAGTCTCCGTCTGTATGATAATGGGCGATGACGGCCTGTCCCAGGGCGACCCCGCCGTCATTGCAGGGCACCTGGTGATGCGTCAAGGCCCGGAAATTTGCTTCTTCCAGACGCGGAATGACCAGCCTGAGCAGGAGGCGATTCTGGAAGCAGCCGCCGCTCAGGGCCACCGTGGATAACCCCGTCAAATCCCGCAGATGACGGCAGGTGTCCACGATCATCTCTGCCAACGTCACGTGAAAGCGCCAGGCAATCTCGCCCACCGAGACGTCCGTGGCCATATCCTCCAGGATAGCCTCAAAGAGGGGGGCAAGCTCCAGTCTCCGCCCGTGGGGCAGGGGCGAGGAAACCTTCCCCCAATGTTCCACCTCCTCAATGCGGGATGTCCCATAGGGATAGGGTGCATGAGACCGTCCTCGGTCATCCGCCAGCATCTCCAGTTCCACGGCGGCCTGGGCTTCGTAGCTGGTCTCCTGGCGCACGCCGAGGAGGGCGGACACGGCGTCGAACAGTCGTCCGGCAGAGGACGTGAGCACCGTGTTCACGCCGCGCTCGACCATGTGGCGCAGCGTGCGCCGCTCCTCCAGCGGAATCTCTTGTAACGTGGCTGGCAGGGCCACGTCCCCCAACAGGGTGTGCAGGTAGGCCAGGGCCAGACGATAGGGTCGACGAATGGCCTCGTCACCACCGGGCAGGGGCAGGTATTGCAGGTGCGCTCCGCGCTGAAAGCCGCGTGCGTCTCCCACCAGGAACTCGCCGCCCCAGATGCGTCCGTCCAGCCCATAGCCTGTCCCATCCCAGATCACACCGATGACGGGCCCCTCCTCCTGGCGGTCGGCCAGGCAGGCGGCCAGATGGGCGTGGTGATGCTGCACGGCCACGTGGGGCTCCGGCTGCGACAGGCCATAGCGCGTGGACATATAGTCCGGATGCATATCGACGGCATAGATCTCGGGATCCACGCGGAACAGCTCGCGGTAGAGGGAGATGGTCTGCTTGTAGTGTTCCAGCGTCTCCAGGTTCTGCATGTCGCCGATGTGCTGGCTGAGAAAGGCGTAGCGATCCCGGGTCAGGCAGAACGTGTTCTTGAGTTCCGAGCCGCAGGCCAGCACGGGCCGGCCCTCGAAGGGCAGGCGAATGGGAAACGGCGCATAGCCCCGGGCCCGACGAATGGGCTGCGGCCCACCGGCGGGAACGAACCATACACTGTCGTCGTAACGCGAATAGATGCCGCGATTGTGCACCAGGAAATAGTCGGCGATGTGGCCCAG
>JAYENT010000093.1:0-4182 GCA_034722245.1 Chloroflexota bacterium | reverse complement strand
ACGGCGCATAGCCCCGGGCCCGACGAATGGGCTGCGGCCCACCGGCGGGAACGAACCATACACTGTCGTCGTAACGCGAATAGATGCCGCGATTGTGCACCAGGAAATAGTCGGCGATGTGGCCCAGACGCCACAGGGCTTCCTCGTTATCCCGCGCGATGGGTTCCTCGGAGAGGTTACCGCTGGTCATGATGAGGGGGATGCCCACGTCGCGCAAAAGAATGTGATGCACGGGAGTATAGGGCAGCATGAGGCCCAGGGTGCGATTCTCCGGCACCTCGTCTGGGAAGCCGGGCGCCACGCCCTTTGCCAGGGTGGACTCCCCACGCCAGGGCACGAGGACGATGGGCGCCGCCGTGGAACGTAGCAGTTCGCGCGCCTCCTCGTTCACCACGGCGTGCTCCTCGGCCATGGCCAGGTCGACCATCATGATGGCAAAGGGCTTGTGGGGGCGCTGCTTGCGCTCTCGCAGCCGCGCCACGGCCTCCTCGTTGGTCGCGTCACAGGCTAACTGAAAGCCCCCCAGCCCCTTCAAGGCCACGATGTATCCCTCGCGCAGGAGGGCCGCCGTGCGGGTCATGGCCTCATCCCTCTCGGCGACGGGGCATCCCTCGCAGTCCCGCAGGGTCACGTGAGGTCCGCACACGGGACAGGCGTTGGGTTGGGCGTGAAAGCGCCGGTCGAGGGGATCGTCGTACTCCTGCTGACAATGGGGACACATACGAAAGGGCGCCATGGTGGTCAGCGGCCGGTCATAGGGCACGTCCCGAATGATGGTGAAGCGGGGCCCACAGTTGGTGCAATTGATAAAGGGATAGCGATAGCGGCGATCCCGGGGATCGAAAAGCTCCTCCAAGCAATCGTCACAGGTGGCGATATCGGGCGAGATGAGCTGATAGGCCCCCTGCTGAGCCTCGCTGCTCCTGATGCGGAAATCCTCAAAGGCGTTGCGAGGGATCTCTTGTACGGAGAGGGATTCGATGCGCGAGATGGGTGGCGCCTCTTCTTCCAGGTCGACGACAAAGCGCTCCAGGGATTCCCGATCCCCCTCGACCTCCATCTCCACGCCCCAGGTCGTATTGCACACCCAGCCCAGGATGCCGTGCTCGTGTGCCAGGCGATAGACAAAGGGACGAAAGCCTACCCCCTGTACCACGCCGCGTATCTCGATGCGCCGAGCGGAGACCTGGCGGCTCAGCTCTCTGTCAGCTGTACAAGCCACTCGCTCCACTCGTCCAACCCCTCGCCCGTGACACAAGAGACCTCAAAGATACGCACATCGGGATTGAGGCTCTTGGCCAGGCGACGGAACTCGGCTACGTCGAACGGCAGGTGAGGCAACAGGTCGGTCTTGTTGATCACCAGGACGTCCACGTTGGCAAAGATGGTAGGATACTTGTGGGGCTTGTCGTCCCCCTCGGGCACGCTGGAGACGGCCACTCTAGTGTGTTCGCCAAGAGCGAATCCCACGGGGCACACCATATTGCCTACATTCTCGATAAAGAGAAGGTCGATGTCGTCCAGGGGCAACTCGCCCAGGGCGTCATGCACCTGATTGGCATCAAGGTGGCACATACGCCCCGTGTTGATCTGCGCGGCAGGCACCCCAGCCGCCTTCACCTTTTCCGAATCCACCGTCGAGGCCAAGTCTCCCTCTATGGCGCCCACACGCCGGCGTCCCTTTAGCGCCTTGATGGTGCTGACAATCAGGCTCGTCTTGCCCGCACCGGGCGAGGCCATGATATTTATGGCGTGCGTATTGTGCTCATCCAGTATTCTTCGGTTCTCAAGCGCCACCTTATCGTTGGCGCTCATGATACGCTCAATAACGGGAATCTTTTTCGTCGTCATCTATTCTACCTCTATACTATCCACATAAAACTCGCGACCGGCCGTCACGCCCGCTCTGGCGAGCCCGCAGGCGGGACATGTCCAATCGGCAGCGTCCCCCGGCTGCCACTCGTGCCCACATGCCCCGCAGCGAAGCGTGATGGGGACTCTTTCGAAGACCAGATTCGCCCCCTCGGCGATGCTATCCTCGCTCAGGTAATCAAAATAGAACTGTACACAGTCATCGACGATGCTGGAAAGCTCGCCGATGACCAGGTGGATACGCAGAACCCGCTCCGCCTCCGCTGCCCGCGCGTGCCGGCCGACTATTTCAAGGATGTTTTCCGTAACGGCTAGCTCATGCATACCGTGTGCGATTATACACTGATCGATGGGGAGGACAAAAAGCCGCCTTTACAAAAGTTTTTCGATTCAACAAGTGTGGATAAGCGCGTGCAAGATGCCATCATCTTTCGTAATGGGGCTCAGTGTGGGGGATGAGGGAATGGGGTTTCTCCAGGCCGTGCCTCTCCATCAGCGCTGCGTCGCGCATCAGTTCGGACGGGTTTCCATCAGCAACGATACGTCCCCCATCCATCAGGATTACCCGCTCGCACACTTCCAAGATGAGTTCTAGGTCGTGGGAGGCGATGAGAAACGTCTCCTCCGACCTCTGCAGGAAGCGGATGAGGCGCCGCCGGGAACGTATGTCGAGGCTGGCGTTTGGCTCGTCATAGATCACCAGCCGGGGGCGCATGGCCAGCACGCCAGCGATGGAAACCATGCGCTTCTCGCCGCCGGAGAGGTGATGGGGTGCGCGATCGGCCAGCGCCAGCGTCCCCGTCGTCGAGAGGGCCTCCCTCACCCGCGCCTCCACCTCCTCCTGCGAAAGCCCCAGGTTGCGGGGGCCAAAGGCGACGTCCTCCCACACCGAGGGGCAAAAGAGCTGATCGTCCGGATCCTGGAACACCATGCCGATCTCTGGATGGAACCCACCATGATTCACCCGTTCGCCAAAAAGGCGAATCTCCCCGGTGTCGGTTTCCAGCACGCCGCAGATGGCGAGAAAGAAGGTCGTTTTCCCGGCACCGTTGGGTCCAATCAGGCCCACACGCGCGCCCGTCGTCACCTTCAGGTCGATATTCTGCAAGACGTTGCGCTGATCCGGATAGGAGAAGGAGAAGTGGGAGACGGTGAGGGCTGGCCCTGGAGAATTCGCGCTTTGCGACCGTTGCTCAGGACGATTTTTCACCACGCTAACCTCCCGACCGCCGGAGCAGTACCTCGCCGGCGATCAATCCCCCGGCGACGAGCAGCACGAAACCGAGGAGGAGCCAATCGTAGAACTGAACGTGGTCATGATCGGGCGGGCGTGACGATTGGCCGTATCCACGCAGGATCATCGCTTTGTAAACTCGCTCCGACTGCTCGTAGCTGCGCACCAATATGCTGCCGGCCAGGGAGGCCAGCACGCCGAGGCTCCGGCCGCTCAAACGGTGGTCCCGAAAGCCACGCAACCCCATCGCCGTCCGCATAGTCGCCAGGTCGCCACCGATCTCATAGATGTAGCGATAGGAAAAGAGGGTCATATCGGCCAGCACCGGCGGCAGCCCCAGGGCGCGCATCGCCTCGATGGTGGTCAGAAAGGGGGCAGTACCGAAAAGGATCAGTCCCACGGTCATGATGGAGACGAACTTGGTGACGATCAACACCGTATCGAGGGATCCCTCCCGGCGCAGAGCCAAGGGGCCAATGTGCAGCATAACTGTGCTGCCTGATAGAAAAGGGAGCATAAAAGCCATCATGAGCAGAAAAAAGCCCGGCGAGCGCAATCGCTTCCATAGGAAGGAGAGGGGAAATTGTGCGGCACCATAGAGGGTAAGAGCGCTCGCCGCCATCACTGGCAGCAGCCACAGGTGCTGAACGAAAGCAAAGGCAAAGATCAATCCGACAAGACCAACGAGCCTCATCCTTGGTTCCCAGCGGTGCAATGGAGAATCCAGGTCCGCATAGGCGTCCAACGCCAGTTCCAAAAGGTCACTCCTCCAAAAGCTCGGGTCGTACCCGCTGCAAAAAGACCACTACCAGGGCGGTAAAGACACCCTCCAGGATCACCAGCGGAATATGGGCCAACCCCATGGTGTAAATACTCGCCCGCTCCACCTCCGCGTTCAGGTGAGCGGGGATGGTGGTGACGAGGAGCACCACAGAGATGAGCGCTGCCAATCCCAGCCCCCCTGCGCCGGCCAGAAATCCAAAGAGGCCGCTCCACACCCGACTCTTTTTCTCCCCGACGTTGCGCAGGCGAAAGATGTAATGTGCCAGGAGTGCGGGCACACCCATCATGGTGGC
>JAYENT010000092.1:0-8471 GCA_034722245.1 Chloroflexota bacterium | reverse complement strand
GGCTGACAACCGTCCCGATCCCGGCGTGCGGCCCAGGGCATAAAGAACTTTGGCGTGCGCTATGTTGGCGTCCTCGTAGTTGGTGAACCACAGCATATAGCGTTGGGGGTAGGCGGCGTTGGCGCGCTGTAACAGGCGATAGAAGAATGTGGCCACGACGCCAGGGGTCTCCATCGCCTCTTCACGGGGGCGCGAGGTGGTACTGGGCGCGCCATCTATGAACTGGCGTCGGAAGGCGTTGCGCGTTACCTGTGCGCAACGTTCGGCATGGGCTTCCGCCACTTCCTTCCCGCAGCGTTCCCAGTGCAGAGTCTCAATGGCGGCCTGGAACCCTACATCCAGCGCCACCGGGGGGTCCGTCACCTCATAGAGTGCGACAGGGCGAACGTCCGACGGAGGCAGGCCCACCAGTTCCCACAGGAGGCGCGCCATGGTGGACGCAAAGCGTTGGTGGGCGTGCGCCAGGTCCGTCCTCCCCTCATGCCCCAAGCCGAGGGCCAACTCTAGGGCCACTTCTCTTCCCGCATCCTCTATTACGACGTCATGCAAGACTTCCGCCTGAGAGCTGTTCACGACGATCACCAGTTTGTTGACTACGGTCTGGGGAAAGGAGGTCAAAGTGTTGCTGGCCCAAAAGGCCTCTGTGGTGTCGTCAAAGAGGGTGAGCAGTTGGTGCAAATAGGGATCGGAGAGAACCTCTTCGTCAAAGCGCTGGTAGAGGGCGTCCTCGTCTTCGATTGTCATCAGCGTGTCCATTTCAAAGCGAGCCAGGACGTATTCATGCTCCGTGCTGATGACCGAGGGCACCAGGGACGTGGAGCAAGCGGCCGGAAGGAGAGGGTAGAGGACACAGAGCAGTAAAAGTATCCCTCTCCGCAGTCTCCGCCGCCCCCTCAATGGCTTCCCTTCCCTGTGCCGGCTACTGTATCGCGTCGATGAGCAACGAAAAGGTCTGGTCATCAAGAGGCTGGCTCTCAGAATCAACGCCCGGCAGGCGTTCCCCCGTTTGCACGTGATAAAGACCCACGCCGAGGCGCCCTTCCGCAAGGTCGCTCCCCCGTGGCACATTCACATAGCGCACATCGCGGACCGCATCACCCCGTCTCCAGGCGGCAAAGGGGAAGGTACCACCAAGGGGAAATCCGTCGGCTTGGGCAATCAGTCGCCCCGCGTCGTTGTACAGGTGGACGAAAACGGTATATGATCCTTCCAACGGACGTCGAGTTTCCCAATAAAGGGTGGCAATCAACGCCTCTTTGGTGCGCTCCAGAGTCGCCCGATGGAGGACTATGTGTTCCCCGAATAGGGCCGCCATTTCTTCAGCGCCGGGTGCTTTTTTCTCCATGCCTCCAACGTACACGCACGTGAGGTCGTGGGGGGCATATCCCAGCACCCACACCCTGTCCGACGCGCGGATCTTGTCTGAGAATTCGTCTTCTTGCTTCCCTTCGTGATAGCCGATGCGCGCCCTCCAGGGCTGGCGAATCTCCGGGGCGGCGCCCATGCGTATGTGTCGCTGTACCCCCGTGTTCACATAGACATAGTCATCCAGCCCCACGCCGTAGTAGGGCGGCAAGAGGGTGTACCCCTCGTGCCCCAGGGCAAAAGCCTCCTCCGCCGGGGCCAGCCAACTGGGCACATTGACAAAGAGGAGTTCCTGCTCCGCATCCGCCTGCAGGGCATATTCCCGCGCGTCCTCCAGAGCCCCCAGGGCGCCGTCACAGAGATCGACGCGCACCCGGGCGAAACGCACCCCCCAGATGGCAAAAGCCGTCAACATGCTCGTGCTCAGCACGCGCCCAAAGAAGGGATCGGTGTGAAAAAGCCATGCCAGCCCGTCGGCCCACAAGAGGGCCATGCCCACGGACGCCGTGTACAGGATGCGGGGGGCGTCAATGACGTAGCGAAAGGAAAGCGTCACCCATTGGACAACCAGAGCCAGGGCGTACCAGGCGCCAAAGGCGGCGAAACGAAAGAAGTGCCCCCGCCGCCAGGCCCAGAGGGCAAGCGCCGCAAAGGAGGCATAGGCGACGAGCCCGGTGGCCGTGCCATCGCTCATTCCGGTCCAGACCATAAGGGGCTTGGCAAAGAGGGCGAGAGGCCAGGTCAGCCCCTGCACAAAATAAATGCTGCTCTGCCAGAGTGCTTCCCAGCCGGGAAAGGAGAGGGGATCATAGGAGCTGGGCACCAGCTTCCATGCGGCAATAAAGGGCACCCCCACCAGGACGAGCAGCCCCGCACGCGGATCGAACCTGTCTATTGTCCCCTGACGCCACAGCAGGATCTCGATGAGGATGAGGAACCCTCCACTGGTCACCGCTGCCTCGTAGGCAAAGGGCGCCAGGAGGGCACATAGCAAAGCCCCTGCTGTCCGCCAGGGAGACTTTTCCATCCGCCCCTGCCAATAGAGCACACAGGCTAACAGGATGAGGAACGTGCTCAGGGGCTTGGACTGGGAGCCGGGCGAGGGCATCACTTGATAGCTAAAGGGAAAGGCAACAAAGAGCGACGTGGCCACCAGCGCGGCAAAGGTATCCGAGAACATCTGGTAGGCCAGCCACCCCACCAAGTACCCGTTAGCCAGGTGAAGGAGCAGGCTGAGCAGATGCAGAGGCTGGGCGTGGTGTGCCCCAAAGACGTCTCGGGAAAGGACCCATAGGGAGGCGACGAGAGGTCGGTAGTGCTGCATGTGCGTGGCATCAGTCCACACATCCAACAATCCCCGTCCTTCTAGCCAGCGCAGGTGAATGATGTCGTCGAAAAGAAAGGGGAAGGAGAGGATCGGGCCGTAGGCGACGTAGGTCAGGGTGGCGCTCACCGCCAGGATGGGCACGCTGAGTGAGATAGCTTTGAGAAGATAGTTATCCCTTTTCATAGGCCGCCAGACTGAGAGCGCCAAGCCCTCCATAGATACGATGCGAAGCCGGAAAGTAAGAGTCGACTATCTATTATAGACGCGCAATCTGTGCTGACAATCCCAGTGGCAAACGTGCGAAAGGATGAGTCCAAGCCACGGTGATTGGACTGTCAAATTAACCCCTTTTGCCCCCGGAGGCACTTGTCTGTCGAGAGGCAATGCCGTAAACTAACTATTGGTGATCCATACAGTACCATTTCGAGGAGGCTGTAGATGTCACCGAACAGGAGCGAATACGACGCGGTCCCATTGGCCATCGTAGGCTGTGGGGGGATGGGCAGGCGACATCTGTTCGGCCTTAAAGAGCTCTATGATAGTGGCCGATCCAATGTGCGGCTGGTGGCGGCCTGCGACCTGCGCCGGGAGAACGCGGAGCATCTGGCCCAGGAGGCGAAGGAACTGCTGGGCGATAAGCCCCTCGTCTTTCAGGATATGGGCGAGATGGCCTCCGCCCTGCCAGACTTGCAGGCTGTGGACGTGGTGACCGATGCAGGCTCCCATCACGTGGTGGTGCCCATGGCCCTTGAGTTGGGCTTTCACGTCCTCTGTGAAAAACCCCTGGCCCTCACCATGCGGGGGTGTAACCGCGTCATCGAAGCGGAGCGGCGCCACGATAAGGTGCTCAGCGTGGCCGAGAATTACCGCCGCGACCCTATGAGTCGTCTCACTAAGGAACTGGTACGCGTGGGCGTTATAGGCACCCCCTTTGTGCTGTTTGAGATCAGCGCAGGGAGCGGCGATACCATCGTTATCCTCCCCTGGCGCCACTACAAGGATCGGGGCGGCATCCTCACCGATGCGGGGGTGCACACTGCCGACCTGATGCTCTACTATATGGGGGACGTTCGCCAGGTCTATGCTAGGACCCAGCTTTGGGAGGCCACGCGATACAAACCCACAAAGAGCACCGTCTCCGACTTTTACGCCCCCTGGTACGATGAGATGCCCGCCTCCATTGAGGCCACGGTCGAGGATACCTTTGTCTCGGTGCTTCAGTTTGAGAATGGCGCCATCGGCCAATGGACACAGTTCTATGCCGCCCACGGCGAGGGATTCGGTCATCGCGTCATATATGGCAGCGAGGGCTCCCTGCGTCCCGGGGGCACGCGGAACGGCCAGTCTCCCCTGTTGACCCTGGACGGCGAAAGCACGATCACCAAGGAGGCGCTCTTGGATTTCGTCCCCGACTATTGCCTGGACGAGCTATCCGCTATTCTCTTTGGGGATGATCGGCCCACTTACTACGATTTCACCTTCCCCGAAGCGGATCGCAAGCTCCTGGCTCTGGAATACCACGAGTTCGGCGAGTGTGTTCTCACGGGCAAGAAGCCTGAGGTGGATAGCCTCACGGGGCGCAGGGCCCTGGCCGTATGCTATGCAGGACTGGAATCGGGCGTACTTGATCGCCCTGTCACCGTGGAGGAGGTGGAGGACGAGGAGGTGGATGCTTACCAGGAGGAGATCAACACAGCGTGGGGGATCTAGCCCTTGGCGTATGAGAACGTAACCAGTAGATGGTAGGCTCTGGATGCTTAGGAGACAGTCACAATATGCGCATAGGGTATTGCACGTGGGGGATGAAAAATGTGCCCATGGAAGAAGCCCTGCCCGCCGTAGCCGAGATCGGCTACTCGGGCATAGAGTTGGCCGTCACGCCGGGATGGCCAACCGAACTGGAGTCATTGGATGCCGGACGGCGAAAACGGCTCAAGCAGCTGCTTGCTCAAAATAACTTGGCACTCACAGCGGTGGCCAGTCACACGTCCATGTGCGAGGACGATGAGGTAAAGAACGAGAGCCACATGGAGCGCCTGCGTGAGGCCATGGATCTAGCCGTGGAGCTTGATCGCGTCAACGAACGACCCATCGTGGTGAGCCTGGTGGGCGGCCGCTCTGAGGAATGGGCCACCAAGAAAGAACTTGTCGCCGAGCGCGTGCACGCACTCGGCGAGGACGCGGCCAAGCGGGGGGTGGTCCTGGCCGTGGAGCCCCATTCGGGCACGGCTCTGGATCTCCCCGACAAAGCAGTTTGGCTCCTGCAGGAGGTGGATCATCCTGCCGTACGGCTGAATTTCGACATCAGCCATTTCGACGTCATGGGCATTGGCATCGACGAGTGCGTGCCACAAATGGCGACCTATGCCGTACACACCCATGTGAAGGATCAACGCGGACGGTATCCCCATCACGAGTTCCTGACGCCCGGTTCGGGCCCTTTTGACTTTGTACATTATCTGGAGGCCATGGATGCGGCGGGCTATACGGGGTTCATCTGTGTGGAGGTAAGCGTCATGGTGCAGCGCAAAGCGGGCTACGACCCCTTTGTGGACGCGCATCTGGGATACTGGGCCCTGCGGCACGCTTTCAGCATGTCGGGGGTCCCCCTTGATGCATAGGTTATCCGCTTGTGCCGTGGCCGTGCGTCGGCCCACGCAAACGTAAAAATCCCCCATCTGATACTTGCAGATCGTATCTAATCCTATATAATCACGTTACAGTAGGTGAGGGCAAGTCGACGGCGAGACATAGAGGTTGACGGGAAACACTGTTGATTGCAAAGCGTGTGCGGTACGATAGGGAGACTGGGGTGCAGAACGCGACAGACAAAGGACATGGAGATGGCACGGACCACCTGAAGAGGGAGATGGAGCGCATCAAGGGCGTCCTTTCTGCCAGCGTCGTTCGTGATCCCGATGGAGGCATCGCCGAGATTCACATGGAGGCCTCGCCTTCCCGACATCCTAAACAGATCGTGCGGGATACGGAATCCCTGCTCTATACGCGCTTTGGGATCGATCTCGACTATCGCAAGATAAGCCTCGTCCAGCTTGAAGAGCCGACGGCCACGGAAGGGCGTCTGCAATTTGTGTCGGCCAGCCTCTTATCACAGGAGGAGAGTGTAGAGGTTGCCCTGAGAAGCGGTGACAGATTGTATAAAGGGATGGCGATACTTCCTTCTGCCGGGACGTCGGAGGACAAGTCTGTAGCAGCTGCTGCAGCCACGGCTACCCTGAGTGCGATGCAAAAAGTCATAGGTACCATTGTCCCTCTACAGTTGGATAGCGTGTTCCTTGTTCCGGCAGATGAGGATAGAGTCTGTCTGACCATCGTTTCCGCCTCCAGTTCCCAGGGGAGGGAGCGCTTGACAGGAACAGCCATCATACAGGATAATATCCTTGAGGCGGCCAGCAAGGCCACGTTGGATGCCATAAATCGCCGCCTCGTCATCTGGACACAGGAGAATAAAGGAGAGTGAAGCCGACAGGCACCTAGTTCTGACAGCCCTCGGGGCTGAAGCGAAGCGAAGGGGAACGCCAAATTTCCTTGTTAGAGAGTGAAGAAGGAGGCTTCCCCATGAAATGGCGTATCAACAGGCTGTACGTTAAGGCGATGTACGTTGCGATCGTTCTTTCCAGCTTTATCGCTGCCGCCGCTGCCGGTTGGAAGTGGCACTAGGACGATCCAACACCTTGGGAGCCTAGAACGCGGCTCCTGATCTGAGAGAAAACGGCTAGGTGCTGTCGGTTCACAATACCAAGTCAGAGCCATCTCAGCTGTGCGGTTTCTGAGCTTGGATGATACGCTGCTAGGGAGTCCTTTGCCTAGCAGCGTATTTGTTTGTCCGTATTCAGCTTGGTACGTAACCGCTTACTCAAAGAGGCGAATCGTAGGCTCCCGGTGGGGTGTTTATCTCGCATTCATCCTCGTTTGGTGTTACAATCTTGGGGAGTGGGTTCAGGATATGGGGCATCCGTTATGATGGCGTTACCTACCAGGGTCTATATATATATCTTTATTCTGTTTTTCATAGCCCTTTTCATCGTCGGCTATTCTTTGGCCGTCGTCTCTTTCAGCTACGTTCTCCTCGTGCAGATGATCATCTTTGCCTTGGCCACTCTCGTGGGCGATCTCTTCCCTATCGTTCTTCCTTCCAGAGGAAATGCCGAGATAACCGTCTCCTGTATCTTTAAGACGGCCGCAGCCATGATCTTTGGGCCGTGGGTCACGGTGCTTATCACTTTGCTGGGGACGCTTATGGCCGAACTCGTGATTAGGAGAGAATGGTATAAGCTAGTCTTTAACGTTTCCGAGATGGTCATCACCTCCGCCAGCCTGGGGCTGGGCTACCATTTTCTCTGCGATGGGAGGCCCGATCCTTTTGCCTCGCCGCAGAATGCCGCCGCGGCGGCAGCAATCGTGTTGATCTACATCTTGATAAACGTAGGATTGATGACCGGCCTTCTATCCTTGCTGAACAGGGTGAGTTTCGCGTACGTTTACCGGGCGAATTTCCAGAGTTCGATCTGGAATAATCTCACCCTCATCCCCATTGGCGCCCTTTTGGCCCACTTGTGGCTCTACCAACCCTGGAGCGTTATGTTCCTGGTGCTCCCCATCGTCGTCGTGCGCCAGTCATTCCAATTCATTGGAGAGCTTCAGGAGCAGACACGTCAAACGCTCATCCGCATGGCTGACGCCATCGACCAGCGGGACCCAAGTACCTATCAGCATTCCCGGCGTGTGGCGTCGATCTCTCGCAGTATAGCCCGGGAGTTGGGTCTCAGTGAGGACGAGGCGGAGACGATCTTTATGGCTGGACGCCTGCACGACTTGGGAAAGATCGGCATGAGCAACAACCTCCTATATAAACCCGGTCGTTTCACCCAAAAAGAGCGTGCAGAATTCCGTCGTCATCCGGCCATTAGCGCCGAACTCCTAGAGAGCTTTCGCCTCTTTGAGGAGGGCAGAGCATTGGTCCTCCACCACCATGAACGGTGGGATGGCAAGGGATATCCCGCTGGTATCGCAGGGGAAGAGATCCCCTTGGGCAGCCGCATTATATGCGTGGCGGACTCCTTCGATGCTATGATTTCTTGGAGGCCCTATCGTTCCCCCCTCTCGCTGGAGCGTGCCATGCGGGAGATCACAGAGAACAAGGGAGCGCAGTTCGATCCTCAAGTCGTCGACGCCTTTGCGCGTGTGATGGAAAAGGGCGAGCTAGAGATAGACCTTCCCATAGGGCAACCTTCTCTAAGCAAGGTGGAGGCTTCGCGGGGAGGTGACGTATGATCCTGCTCGTCGTCCTGGCAGCGGCCCTCTTGATCTCGCTGCTTTTTGGGGGGAGTCTGCAGGCTCTGGGCCAAGTGGATCTCAAGTACGGGATATTTGTCCTCCTCGCCATCGGGGTGCAGCTTCTCGTATTCTCTTCCTGGTGGCAGGCGATGGTGGAGAGGGCTCTCTGGGCTGAGCTACTGTACCTTCTTTCTCTCCTCTTGCTCTTTGTCGCCGTCTGGTTCAACCGCCGCGTGCCCGGGTTTGCCCCCTTGGGACTAGGGTTGCTGCTGAACACCCTCGTCATCGCGGCCAACGGCGGTCGCATGCCGGTCTCCCTTCAGGCTCTGCGCGTGGCTGGCATCGCCGCGTCGCGGGCCGAGTTCGAGACGCTGCGCGTCACCAATTCTATCCTCGTCGGAGACGAGACGACGCTGGGATTTCTGGGCGATATATTCGCCGTTCCGGATATCGTTCCCCTCTCCAACGTCTTTAGCATCGG
>JAYENT010000091.1:49807-116009 GCA_034722245.1 Chloroflexota bacterium | reverse complement strand
TCCCCCTTTTCCGTAGGGGCGCCGCCCAGCAGGGCTATGCTCGGCTATGCCCTACTGTACGTGGGTATTATGCTGGGCCTGGCCATCTGGTCCTTTAATCGTCGTGATTTATGAGGGGGATTTGCTGTCTCTAGGGGGCCGGGATGTCGTCCAGGGAGACTATGTCTTGGCGGAGCGCGACGATGACAGCCTCGGTGCGCGAGCCCACCTGAAGTTTATCAAAGATGTTGGCCATGTGGGATTGCACCGTTCGGGGGCTGATAACCAACGCTTCGGCGATCTCGCGGTTGCTCGAGCCCTGAGCTGCGTGGCGCAGCACCTCCAACTCGCGATCTGTAAGAAGGTCGGCCGGTGATTTTTCCTTTGTCGTTTTCCCGTGGCGCATTTTGTACAGAACCTTTTTGGCGATCGCTGGATGGAGCACAGAATCGCCCGCGTGTACACTACGCACAGCCTCGATGAGCTCGCTGCCCCGCGCATTCTTGAGCAGATACCCCGCTGCGCCGGCTTCCAGGATGGCGAATACGTACTCGTCGTCGTCGTAGGCCGTGAGGATGAGGATGGCCGTCTTTGGGGCAATGCGTTTGATCTCCTTTGTGGCCTCAATGCCATTCATCACGGGCATGCTGATGTCAATGATGGCCAAATCGGGTTCCGTGCTTCGCACGAGCTCGACCGCCTCGCGGCCATCGTCGGCTTGTGCCACGATTTCTAGATCGGGCTCTCGCTCCAGGATGCGTTTTGTCCCCTCGCGGACCATGATGTGATCGTCAGCTAGCAAGATGCGGATCGGTTCCATATCGGCACACTCTCCAAATGCAGTTATTTCGTCGACTCTGACCTATGGAGCACTCATGGCTCTTATTGTATCAAGGAATCTGCTTTTGTGGAAGTGGTATGCACAAAGTTACGGCGAACCCTCCCAACCGCCACCTAACCGCGGCCAGCAGGGCCCGCCTTGCTAAGGAGAAGAAGAATGACTGTCGCACTCGATCAAGAGCCGCCAGCCCGATGTCGAAAGAAAGTTTCGCGTCTCTCCCGAACACAACTACAAGTATAAAGATTATAGGCTATTTCGTCATGAGCCGAACATATCAAGTTCACATACGCTTTTTGGCCCATCTCACTGTGTTCGTGGCAGATTTGCCCTTCTCGAAGGGATTTGCCTTTCCCCTTCTATTTCCTTTTGCTGGAGTGTGCCACGTTTAACTTGCCAAAAGATGAGCACAAAACTATACTTGTAGTGTTTGGGTGTGAAGCGATTTCCTGATAATCAGGGGGGTCTATATGGCAACTAAATGGGTGTACCTTTTCTCAGAAGGAGACAAGGATATGAGGGATCTGCTCGGGGGCAAAGGAGCGGGCCTGGCAGAGATGACCAATGCAGGCTTGCCCGTGCCTCCGGGTTTTACGTGTACTACTGAGGCCTGTCTGGCTTACTTTGATAACGATCGGCAGTTCCCGGCGGGCATGTGGGAGCAGGTGCAAGGGGCCATGGAGGCGGTGGAGGAGGCAACGGGTAAGGGATTCGGCGATGTTGACAATCCTCTGTTGGTGTCGGTGCGCTCTGGTGCTCGCGTATCCATGCCCGGCATGATGGACACGGTTCTAAACGTGGGCCTGAATCCAAGGACGCTCAAAGGCTTGGCCGAGTTGGCAGACGATTCGCGCTTTGCCTATGATTCATATCGCCGGCTGATCTCCATGTTTGGCCGCATCGTAAAGGGGATCGATGGCGCGCTCTTTGACGAGATACTCGAGTCTTACAAGGCCAAGACGGAGGGGGGCCGGGATACCGATCTCACAGTGGCTATGCTCAAGGATATCGTGGCCGATTACAAAACGTTGTACGAGAAGGAATTGGGGGAGCCATTTCCCGATGACGTGTGGCAGCAGCTTCGCGAGGCCATCGAGGCCGTGTTCGATTCCTGGTTTGGCCCCAACGCTGCCACGTACAGACGTCTGCACGACATATCCGATGACTGGGGAACGGCGGTCAACGTGGTCACCATGGTTTTTGGCAACATGGGTGAGGACTCGGGCACGGGCGTGGCCTTCACGCGGAATCCCAGTGACGGGACGGACGAATTGTACGGCGAGTACCTTGTCAACGCGCAGGGAGAGGACGTGGTGGCAGGTATTCGCACGCCCCTGGATATCCAGGAGCTACAACGGGTCAATCCCGAGATCTTTGAGCAGTTCCAAGAGGTGGCCGATACGTTGGAGAAGCACTATCGGGATATGCAGGACGTGGAGCTCACGGTGGAAAAGGGCAAGCTGTGGATCCTGCAGACCCGCACCGGCAAGCGTACGGCACGTGCGGCCATCAAGATCGCCGTAGATATGGCCAACGAGGGCCTGATCTCTCAGTGCGAGGCCATTGAGCGGGTGACACCCGACCAGGTGGACGCCATGCTGCATCCCATGTTCGATCTGGAGGCCAAGCAGGCAGCCACAGAGCGTGGTGACCTGATTGCCAAAGGGTTGGATGCGTCGCCGGGGGCAGCGCAGGGCGTAGCCATTTTTGATTCTGCGCGGGCCATGGAGCGGGGGGAGGCCGGCGAAGACGTGATACTGGTCCGTCCCGAGACCTCGCCCGATGACGTGGGGGGCATGCTGCTATCTCGGGGCGTGCTCACCCAGCATGGCGGCGCGACCTCTCACGCCGCCGTGGTAGCGCGGGGGAACAACCTTCCCTGCGTCACCGGCTGTGAGATGATCAATGTGGAACCCGAGAGCAGGCGGTTCACGGTCGATAACCGCGTTGTCGAGGAGGGAGACGTCATCTCCATCGACGGCACCACCGGAGAGGTGTTTGTGGGTGCCATCCCCACCACCGACATCGATATAGACAAGGAGAAAGAACTAGCCTCGCTTTTGGGCTGGGCGGATGATATTCGGGAATTGGGTGTCTATACCAATGCCGATTATCCCGACGATGCCCAGCGTGCGCGGGACTTTGGCGCCGAGGGAATCGGCCTTTGTCGCACAGAGCATATGTTCTTTGAGGAGGAGCGTCGGCCCATTGTGGTGGAGATGATCATGGCCAAGACGGAGAAGGAGCGATTGGCTGCCCTTGAACGTCTGCTTCCTTATCAGCGGGACGATTTTGAAGGCATCTTTGAGGTCATGGACGGGCTCCCCGTTATCATCCGGCTGATCGATCCTCCCATGCACGAGTTCCTTCCCAATCGACAGGAACTGCTGGAAGATGTGGTGAAGTTGCGTTGCACGGGCGAGAACCCGGAGAAACTGGCGGAGAAGGAAGCCATGCTGGAGGTCGTAGAGGCCCAGTGGGAGATCAATCCCATGATGGGCCTGCGCGGGTGCCGGGCAGGGCTCATGTATCCCGGGCTCACGGAGATGCAGGTGCGAGCCATCTTCGAGGCTGGTTGCCGCCAGGCCAAGCGGGGCGTCGGCGTACACGTGGAGGTGATGATCCCTCTGGTGAGCCACGTCAACGAGTTACGGGCAGAGCGAGAAAAGCTGGAAGAAGTTGCCCAACAGGTGATGAAGGAAGAGGGCGTAACCATCGACTACAAGTTTGGCACCATGATCGAGACGCCGCGGAGTGCGCTTACGGCGGGTGAATTGGCAGAGTATGCCGAGTTCTTTTCCTTTGGCACCAATGATCTGACACAGATGACCTTTGGCTTCTCTCGGGACGACGCGGAGGGCAAGTTCCTGCTCGATTATGTGCAGCGGGACATCCTGCCGAACAATCCCTTCCAGACGCTGGACGAGGATGGCGTGGGGAAGCTGGTGGCCATGGCTGTCGAGGCCGGCAAAGAGACGCGGCCCGATATCGAGATTGGAATCTGCGGTGAGCACGGTGGCGATGCCGCTTCCATCCACTTTTTCCACCGTACAGGGCTCAAGTATGTGAGTGCTTCTCCTTATCGTGTTCCCGTGGCGCGCCTGGCGGCTGCGCATGCGGCGCTTGAGGAGGAATAGCCCCACTTCGATCGGGCTGTAAGCAAATGGTGGCCAGGTCTGGTTTCAGGCCTGGCCTTTTTTCGTTTTGCGATTGTACGTCCTTGGGAGGATTGTAGTATAATAGAAGTAGAAGTTACCCGCGGCCCTACGCATTTCTTTTCAGCTGTCAGCGCACACACCTTCGCCGCCTCTCTTTGGAAATCGAAGCGAACAGTGTTCGTTATTCCGACGAGTAGAGGGAGCGCCTGAAACCTTGGTGATCCTGTCCAAGAGCGAGAGAGTACCATGAGCATCGTGGACGAAGTAAAACAACGTCTCGACATTGTAGAGGTCATCGGCGAATACGTGTCTCTGCAAAAGACGGGCAAGAATTTCAAAGGATTGTGTCCCTTTCACACCGAGGATACTCCCTCTTTTGTCGTTTTTCCTGAGACACAGAGCTGGCACTGTTTCGGCGCTTGTTCTACCGGCGGCGATATCCTGACGTTCATCATGCGGCAGGAAAATATGGATTTTCCGGAGGCTTTGCGCTTTCTGGCCGCCAAGGCGGGCGTTGAGCTCAAGCCCCTGAGTGATGCCGCTAAGGAGCAGCGAAATGAGGCCCAAAGGCTCTATGCCATTAACGCAGACGCTGCCCAGTATTACAATGACCTTCTTTTGCGTGCCCCGCAGGCCGAACGCGCCCGAGATTACCTGAAGCGACGAGGTATTAACCGAGAGACCGCGGTTGTCTTTCAACTGGGCTTTGCTCCCGATCAATGGCACGCTTTGGAGACGTTCCTGAAAAGCAAAGGATACGAGCAGGAGCAGATCGTACAGGCGGGGCTCGCAGCCGAGAATGACGAGGGGAACGTTTATGATCGCTTTCGGGGGCGTGTCATCTTTCCCATACGCGATGTACGGGGAAGGACCCTGGGGTTTGGCGGTCGGGTTCTCGATGACTCACAGCCCAAGTATTTGAATACCCCCACCACTCCCATCTTTGATAAGGGAAGCGTTCTCTATGGGATTGATCTGGCGGCTTCCAGCATCCGCGAATCGGGAACGGCCATCATCGTGGAAGGCTATATGGACGTGGTGATCCCGCATCAATGTGGGGTGGACAACGTGGTGGCCTGTATGGGAACGGCGTTGACGGAGAAGCAGGTGCAGATCCTCAAGCGCATGACGGATGAGCTGATATTCGCCCTGGATCCCGACGAGGCGGGCGTGCGCGCGGTCGAAAAGGGCGTGGATGTAGCCCGCAAGTCGCTGCGCCATCAAACGGTTCCTGTGCCCACGGCCACTGGCCTGGTGGAGTATAAGGCGAAACTGGATGCGCAGATTCGGGTTCTTGTGCTTCCGGAGGGGCTTGATCCCGATGAGCTTGTGTTGCGTGACCGTTCTCGGTGGGATCGCCTGGTCGACAACGCCGTTCCCGTGGTGGGCTATTTCTTCCAGTTGGTGGAAAAGGAGGTGGATCTCTCCACTGCCACAGGGAAGCGGGAAGCCGTGGAGAGGCTCATTCCCGTGATCGCCGCTGTGGACAATGTGGTGGAGCGCAATCATCACCTTCAGCATCTGGCCCAACTGGTGCATATTGATGAGCGCGAACTGCGTCCACTGCTGGAACGCTCGGGCCGCTCTCAGAGGGGGCGTGCGTCCTTCAGGCGTCCTCCAGAGGCCCGTCGCGGGCCCGAGACCACGGCGGGGGATCTTGATGCCCTGCCTGCCAGAAGGGATCTGAGTCTAGAGGAGCGTTGTTTGGCCCTCGTACTTCAATATCCCACCTTATTACCCCGGGTCATGGAGGTAGCCGATGTGTCCGAGGAAACCTTTCAGGATAGTCGCAACCGTCAGATTTTCTCCGCCCTAGGAGGCTTTATGGAGGAGGAGAAGGCGTATGACGTGCAAGCCTTTTGCGACAGTCTTGACAATGAGTTGGGAACGCATGTAGAATCCCTGTTACAGCGGCTACAGGCCGAGCCCTCTCTTTCTCCAGATCTGGTCCGCGGCGACGTCATCAAATGCGCTACACGCTTCCGTAAGCGGCATATCTCACAGTTGATAGGCGAGCTCTATTTCCTGCAGCGGGACGCGCAAGAGGAAGGGGCAAGAGAACGTGTGAGGGAGCTCGACGAGAAGATCGAGCAGCTTCGGCGTACGTATCTACATATTGATCAGCGGTTTCACGCAGCGACCTTTGTAGGACGTTCCAAAAGGGGAAGCTGGTTCTGAATATGGATGCTACGAGATCCAACTTGGAGAGCGATAAAATTGATGCCTTACTCGCCAAGGGCATTCGTGAGAAGTATGTCACTGACGAGGATGTCCTGGGAATAATCTCCCAGGATGGGAATGTTGACGTCGATAAGGAATTCGACGCTTTGGTGAGTGCGCTAAGGGAGATGGATATCACCGTGGTGAGCGCTGGGGAGGAAGTCGAGGGACCTCGGGAGGAGACGAGTCCTCACACGGGCCGGTCGACGCGTTCTCAGCCCCTGCGTGTGACCAATGACAGTGTGAGTATGTATCTCCGTGAAATAGGCCGTGTGGATCTACTCAGTGCGGAGGATGAGATTCGTCTCGCCAAGGCCATGGAGGCGGGCGCGGAAGCCCAAGAGAAGCTGGAGGAGTTAGCAGAAGAAATGCTCTCTCCTCAACAGAAGCAGGTATACGATCTCAAGGTGATGCAGGGCGAGATCGCCAGGCGCCGTCTGGCTGAGGCCAACCTGAGGCTGGTGGTAAGCATTGCCAAAGACTACATGGGGCGCGGCATGTCCTTTCTCGATCTCATTCAGGAGGGGAATCTTGGTCTGTTGAGCGCCGTCGAAAGGTTCGACTATCGGAGGGGCTATAAGTTCAGCACCTATGCCACATGGTGGATAAAGCAGGCCATCAGCCGTGCCATAGCGGATCAGGCGCGTACCATTCGTATTCCCGTGCATATGATCGAATCCATCAGCCATCTGATGCGTACCATGCGAGAGATTGAGCAGGATTTGGGGCGGGATCCCACGCTTGAGGAGGTGGCCCTGGCCTCGAATTATCTTTCGGATGAGGATAAGCGGGTGTGGAAGCAATGTCAGGCGGATGATGCGAAAGCGCCTGCCGATGTACGTAGGCACATGAAGCAGGCGGTGGAAAAGATACGTCAGGTCTTGCGTTTTGCCCAGGAGCCCATGTCTTTGGAGACGCCCGTCGGGAATGATGAGGATAATGCCCTCATGGACTTTATCGCGGATGACTCGGTGGACGGGCCGGTGGAGGAGACGAACAAGGGACTGCTGCGCGAGCAGATTCGGGAGAGTCTGGCTTCGCTGACCGAGCGGGAACAGCGCGTGCTTAACCTTCGGTTTGGGCTTGGTGGGGGTGAGCCCCATACGCTGGAAGAGGTGGGGGAGAGCATTGGTCTAACACGGGAGCGGGTGCGACAGATAGAAACCAAGGCACTACATAAACTGCGTCATCTGACAAAAAGCCGGCAGTTGCGGGATTATCTGATCCAGTAAGCGTCCAAGATGGAGACAACGAGGTACTGCGCAATGCTGTCGCTATCTCGAAGATGAGGACGGGTATAGGATGCCGAGCAGTTTCTCCAGATCCCGCGTGGGCGTTGAGGTGCATCTGGACGAGATTTCCCAAATGTCTCCGGTGAGCGCGGAGGACTTGAGGTAAGCCTTATATTTGACTGCGCGGTAGGTTCTGGTGGTAAGAGTCTGTCTCACTCGCGTTTTTGGCTGCCCTGAAAAAAGGGTAGCCAAAAGAAAATATGGGACATATATTGTGGTTGTGCGAAGCACAACCACAATATATAGTGTCCTCCATCCACTGAAAGACCTTCTTTCAGTGGATCCGTTTTTGCTTTTTACGGGCGAAATCAGCCCTTGCTGCGGACGAATTAGTGGTGGAATGTGCCAGGTTAAGGTTCCTTCAACCTTAACCTGAATTGCCTGGTTTGAGTGCGGACGATTTGACATGGCGGGTGAGCTCTAGTATACTTTTTTTATATATTCCTCGGTAGCTCAATGGTAGAGCGGTCGGCTGTTAACCGATTGGTTGTTGGTTCGAGTCCAGCCCGAGGAGTTGTTACGTGCGGGCGAACCTTTCTGATAGAAGGTTCGTCCATTTTTGTTGTCCTTACTTGACGCGGCGTCAGATGCCTAGGGTGGCCTTTGCCTCGTCGACCTCCAGGCATTGTACGGGGCCGGCAATTTCCCCCACAACAGGCTCCAGGCCCAGTCTCAAGTCTTGCAACCTGCTTACCACGGCCTTCACATACTCCTTATGGGTTATAAAGACTGTGGTAGGGCCCGTATCCGTGGAAAAATAGACGGGGACTCCCGCCCTTCGCATGGCGTTGCAGGCGCGAAAGAGGCGGATGTTCTCCGGCTCCCAGGCAAAGAGTTTGTTCTCGCGACTGCCGGACATGGTGACAGCGTGCAGACGGATGCTGTCCAGTTCTGCGAGTTGCCCGACGGTCTTCCAATCGCCGTGTTGTACGGCGTCTATGCACTCAAGCGTTTCCTCGCGGCGGCCATACATCCAGGCTCTGAAGAAGGGGCTCCTTGGTGCCTCGCGATGGGCCATCTCGGTTTGTAGGTCGATTCTGGAGCCCAGAGGGACGGTGATGAGGCGTACGTCCTGGAGTTGGTTCTTCCCATCCAGGCGCACGGCAAAGCTGTCCTCGTGGGCTATCCCAGGGTAGGAAAGCCACAATGCAACACCCCCCGCCGCGCTGCGACATCCAGATCCTGCCAAGAGGCGTGCTAAGCAATTGACAAAGCGGCCATGGACGGATACGTCCGGGAAGGCCGCTTTGGCAGCGGCAGCGGCCAGGGCAGCGGAGGCAGCGGCGCTTGTGCCCAGCCCTTTGCCCGTCGCGGCCGCACGCAAAAAGTTCTGCGAGACGACCCTGGCCGAGCTTACGATCCCGCCGACGCGTCTAACCTCGTCGAGTACACGCAGCACGCGCGTCCGCGCGCGGCCCGTCGCCGTGCGGCCATTGAGGTGTATCGTATCCTGCTTCAGCGTAGGATCGAATCTCACCAGCGTGATGGTGTAGGCGGCGTCGTTGTTGACAGAGATGCTGGGAAGATAGGCTGTGCGCCAGTGCCAATCGGCCATGCCGTGATATTTGAGCACTCCCTGGATCGGATACGCCTTGGCAGCGCCAGAGCCCGCGGCGCGCCCTCGCCCCGTATAGTCTACATAATCCGGTACGATTATGCCCCAGCGCTGGAGATGCTCGTATATCTGCAGATGGGCGGCTTTCATGCGCTGTACGGTGTCGCTGAATTCCTGAGGTGCTTTTGTTTCCATGCTCATCCCTCACGTCACGATGTCGGATGGGTGGATGAGAGTGCATGTCTAGGTGGCGACAATCTTGATAGCCAGGCCCACAAGGATGACCGTGGCGGCATAGCGAAAGACGCGCGTGCTCATGCGGTCAAAGATGCGCGTTCCCACATACGAGGCGATCAGGGAAGCGGGGATTACCCATAGGCTCTGCTTCAGCAGTTCCCTGGTAGCCACGCCCGTGGTGACGAGAAGGATGAGACGCAGTGTGCCGATCATGAGAAAGTAGGTGGCCATGATGCTCTTGGCCTTGGATTTCTTCCAGCCTCTGAGCAGGGTGTACAGGACGATGGGAGGCCCGCCCATATTGAGGCCACCTCCAAAAAGCCCGCCAATCAATCCCGCAATATATGCCCATGGGAACGCGCGATCAATGCGTGTTGTCTGAGAGGGCCAGAGGGCGACGGCACACCCGGCGAGAATCATGAGCGCCACGCCGATCTGCAGTATACCGCTCTCCAAGTTGCACAGAGCGTAGATCCCCAGCGCCGTTGTGGGTAGAGAGCTGATCAGGATGGGCCACATCTCGGGCCAGGGAAGGCTCTCTCGTACAGTCCACCAGTTCAGCATGGTGCTCACCAGGGATCCAACGGCTACGAACACAACGGCCTCACTGACGGGCACAAGCATAATCAACATGCCCATGGAGAACAGGCCCAAGCCAAAGCCGGCGGTACCCTGTATAAGACCGCCGAGGAGTATGACACCCACCACTATCCAGGTGTTGGCCAATGACTATTCCCTTTTGCGCATGCGCTCTAAAGGCACAAAAAAAGGCCCAAGGCCACTTTCAGATTCCATACTGTGGTAAGAGCCCCCAACCTCAATAGGCGCAACGCTTTTTATTTGACAAGCGGACGATGGTCAAATAAGATCGATTAGCACCCTTATACTATCCAGGGTGTGATCATTGTCAAGTTGAGGAGAAGGCATGGCGAACGCGTACGACGTCCTTGAGCGACGTGGCTTTGTGGAACAGGTTTCGGATAAGGGGGGGCTTTGTGCGGCATTGGAGCAGCCCATCACCTGTTACATTGGCTATGATCCGACGGCTTCCAGCCTCCACGTAGGCAACCTACTCACCATTATGGCCCTTGCACATATGCAGCGCCAGGGGCATCGTCCCGTCGCCATCGTTGGCGGTGGGACGGGCATGATCGGCGATCCCAGCGGTCGCACCGAGATGCGGCAGATACTGACCAAAAAAGAGATCGAGGCCAACCTGCAGTCCATACGAGAACAGATTGGACGTGTCGTCGATTTCAGCGAGGGAAGGGCGCTCATTCTGAATAATGCCGAGTGGCTTGCCCCCCTGAACTATATTGAGTTTCTGCGCGACATCGGCAGGTATTTCAGCGTCAACCGCATGTTGGCCTCAGAAGCCTATCGCTCTCGCATGGAGACGGGGCTGAGCTTTATCGAGTTTAACTATCAGATTCTCCAGGCCTACGACTATCTCCATCTTTACCAAGAGTACGACTGCGTTTTGCAGATGGGGGGCAATGATCAATGGGGCAATATACTGGCCGGGGTGGATCTCGTCCGCCGCGTCGAGGGCGCTGAGGTCTATGCCCTGACGTTTCCTCTGCTGACCACGGCTTCTGGCACCAAGATGGGCAAGACGGCCGAGGGAGCCGTCTGGCTGGACGCAGAACGGCTTTCCCCCTATGAATTCTATCAATTCTGGATCAATACAGCGGACGCTGATGTGGAGCGCTTTCTCAAGATTTACACCTTTCTCCCCTTGGACGAGATCGCGGAGCTGGTTTCCGTGGAGGGGGCAGCGATACAGGAGGCCAAAGAACGTCTGGCTTACGAGGTGACGCGTCTGATCCACGGCGAAGAGGAGGCAAAAAGGGCGCGCGAGGCGTCGCGGCAACTCTTTACGAACACGGCAGGGTTAGGTGTAGCGGCTGAGAAACCGACCGTGGTCACGGTGCCGAGTACCGAAGTCGAGAAGGAAGAACTGAAGCAGGGCATTCCTGTACCCAATCTCTTTGACGACGTGGGCCTCACCGACTCGCGGAGCCAGGCGCGGCGCCTCATCCAGCAGGGTGGAGCATACATCAACGATGAAAGGGTGTCCTCCGTGGAGCGCGTGATCACTCTTGATGATCTGGAGGATGGCGCCATCTTGCTGCGGGCCGGCAAGAAGCGATACCATCGCGTCATTCCCGTTTAGGTGCGGCTTGGGAGAAGGGTTTTCCATGAAAGAAGATAGCGTACAGATGAAAGAAGACAAGCGGGCATGGTGGGCGATACTGGGCGTAGGCTTGGGAGCCGCTGGGGCCTATCTGTTGGCCAGATCGTACTTGAAAGCAAGGGAGGGGCAGCCTCCCTTTCATAAGGCGGTCTATGAGGGTAAAGAGAGTGCATTGGAGGCCTTTAAAGTGCTTTGGCGAGATCCCGGGGCGCTAAAGTCCTTATGGACGAACCGGCGCATAGACCATCCGTTTGCGGAAAAGATGATGCTGGCTGTCACGGGTGCCTATGGCGACGAATGCTATAGCCTGGCCCACATAAACTACGCTCTGCGGCATGGGTTGACGCGGAAAGAGGTAGAATCCCTGCTTCGAGGAGAAGTGGAGCACGCCACAGTGGATGAGGCGCCCGCTCTCTTTTTCGCGCGCCACTATGTGGAACAGCGCGGCGGGCCGGATCCCGATCTTGTTCAGCGTCTCGTGGATGCCTATGGTCGGCGGACGGCTAAGGACGTTATCACCTATATTCGCCTTATCAGCTTTGCGAGTCTCACAGGCAATACCCTTGATGCCTTTGTCAGCCGTATGCTGGGGCGTCCCGCCCTTTCCACTACTGTGGCGGACGAGTTGTCCACGCTGGTGATCTTTGCCTTTGGTCTGGTGCCGCTTATTCCCGTGCTCGCCGTGCGCGCTGCTTTATCTCCCGTTGAGGTATAGGCGATTGCCCTGGACAGGCTATCTTGAAAAAGGCCGCCCACAAGGGCGGCCTTTTTGCGTCGTACGCTCGAATATGCGTGTTACTTTTCTTCCCCTCTGATAAAGGCCTCGACCATGGCGCGCGCTTCATCGTCCGTGTACTGCTTTGGCGGCGATTTCATAAAGTAGGCTGAGGGAGCTTCTATAGCGCCACTAAGCCCCTTGTCCAGCGCGATCTTGCAGCAACGAAGGGCGTCAATGACCACGCCCGCCGAATTCGGCGAATCCCACACTTCGAGCTTCAGTTCGGCTTTGAGGGGAATGTTTCCAAAGGTGGTCCCTTCCATCTGAATGTAGCAGAATTTGCGGTCGCTGAGCCATGCGACATAGTCGCTTGGTGCTACGTGCACGTCCTCGGGAGGGAGTTCGTAATCCAGTTGGCTGGTCACCGCGTTGGTCTTGGATATCTTTTTCGATGTGAGGCGATCCCGTTCCAACATATTGAAAAAGTCCATATTGCCGCCAAAGTTGAGCTGATACGTATGATCCAGGTGTACACCGCGCGTGCGAAAGAGATTGGTCAACACACGGTGTACGATCGTGGCACCCACCTGGCTCTTGACATCGTCACCAATGATGGGTAAGCCTTTGTTCTCAAAGCGCGCTTGCCATTCCGCTTCTCGTGCGATAAAGACGGGGATGCAATTGACCATGCCACAGCCGGCCTCAAGGATCTTTTCTACGTACCATTTGGTCGCTTTCTCCGAGCCAACAGGCAAAAAGTTGACGACAATGTCGGTTTCGGTATCGCGAAGAATGCTGACCATGTCGGCCGGCTCGCCAGGCGCTACAGCGATGCGCTCCTTAAGGTAGCGACCCAGCCCGTCGCGTTCCACGCCACGGTACACGGGGACGCCCAGATGGTCCACGTCAGCGAACTTGACGGTGTTATTCGGGCCTGCCCAAATTGCCTGGGATAGATCCTTTCCCACCTTTTCTGCGTCGATGTCAAAGGCGGCGGTAAAGTTGATGTCGTGTACATGATACGGGCCCACCCGTGGATGCATCAATCCTGGTATGAACTCGTCATCGGGAGCATCTTGGTAGAACGATACGCCCTGTACCAGTGAAGCCGCGCAGTTTCCTACGCCAATGATAGCTACGTTTACGGTGTCACTGCTCATCTGTCTATCCTCCCTCCAGAAACCACTTGATATCCTATAAATTCTGCCCAGCATGATACTCGGCATGGGGCATGAGGTCAAAGGAGGCGTCGTGGCCGTTTTGGCCCTCCCGAAGAGGGGTAGGGGGAATTGCCGGTCTGCCCTAGGGATTGGCCAGCGCCTCCAAAAGCCGGGCAACTAGTTGGGTGCGTCGCTGTGTGGAGCGCTTCTGATGGACGGCGATGCGCACGGCTTTCTCCTGCGTTATCAATACCGCCAGACGCTGCGCCCGTGAGAGTGCCGTGTAGAGGATATTCCGTTCCAGCATGATATAGTGATTAGTGAGCATGAGGATGACCACCGCCGGCCACTGGGAGCCTTGAGCCGAATGCACCGTCATGGCCCATGCGTGCACGAGCTGATCGAGTTCGTCGCGCTCGTAGACGACGTCATGTTCATCAAAGCGCACCACCAACCTTCCTTCGTCCGGGTACACGTGTTGGATGATGCCCAGATCCCCATTGAAGACCTGCTTCTGGTAGTTATTCTGCGTCTGTCGCACCTTGTCCCCCTGTCGAAAGACGCGCTGGCCTGCGGCGGCTGACTGTGAGGGCAAAGCGATCTCGGCCTTGATGGGCGCGGGAGGATTCAGGGCTTGCTGCAGTGCTAGGTTCAAGGAGCGGACTCCCGCCGCCCCCCTGTGCATAGGGGCCAATACCTGCACTTCGATGGGCGGCACGTCCAGGAAACCGGGCAGGCGATTGGCCACCAGATCAACGGCTAGTCTGCGAGCCTCCTCTGGGCTGTCGCGGTGCATCTCGAAATAGTCCGAGGTCTTGGGCACGTCATGGATGGGGCGTCGGCCCGCGCGAATGCGGTGGCAGTTAACAACGATCATGCTACGGTTGCCGGCCTCCTGGCGGAAGATGCGCGTCAGGCGCGTCACGTGGATGCCGGGCACACCATCCTTCTCTCCCGCGCTGATAAGGTCTTGCAGGATGGCGCCCGGTCCTACCGGCGGGAGTTGATCCACGTCGCCTATCAGGAACAGCCGCGTGCTGTCCCGCGTTCTGCGCGCGATCTCGTAGAACAGCCAGAGATCGATCATGGAGGCCTCGTCGATGATGAGGACACGCTCGTTGATGGGCTTTATCTCGTTTCGGCCCATGCCAATGCCCAAGTGGCGGTGTACGGTGGCCGCTGGATGGCCGGTGGCATAGGCCAGCTGCTTGCTCGCCCGGCCCGTGGTGGCACACAGGGCATAGGACACGCGAAGGTTCTGCAAACAGGCGATGAGAGAGCGTATGGTCGTCGTCTTGCCCGTGCCTGGGCCGCCGGTGAGGACGACCAGGCGGTTACCCCGCAGGAGGGCGAGGATAGCCTCTTGCTGTTCTGCGGTCAGCTTTTTCTCCTCGAGCGTGTCGAGGACCGCTTGCGCTTCCTGGGGAGGCAACTCTAGGTCGCCCGGCGGCGTGCTGAGCAGGTGGGCCATTGCCTCCGCGATGCGCTGCTCCGTGTGCGCCACCCGTGGTAAGAAGATGGCCGTCAAGTCGTTGAGCACGTCGCGTCGCACCAGTTGCTGTGTCTCGGCGAGATGCTCCATCTCTTTGGAGAGTCTTTCCTCAGGGACTCCCAGCAGTTCGCTGGCCTCCTGGGCCAGTTGTTCTGCCGGGCACCAGAGGTGCCCCTGGGATAAGGCCTCTTCCAGGAGATGCAGGACCCCTCCTTGGATGCGAGCGGAAGCGTCGTGGGCGATTCCCAGCGCCCTGCCGATCTGATCACAGCGGGTGAACCCGAACCCTCGTACGTCCTGGGCTAGGCGATAGGGGTCCTGGGAGATGATGTCCCACGCCTCGTGGCCGTATTGTCGGTAGACCTGCTGTGCCTGTCTAGGGGAGAGCTCGGCCACGCCCTGAAGTTTGATCATCAGGTTGTGCATGCCCTCATAGTTGGCCCAGCTCTCACGAATCCGTTGGGCACGCACCGGGCCGATACCCTTCACTTCCTCAAGGTGCTTTCCTCCGCTTCGCAATTCCTGGATGGTTCCCGTGCCAAAGTGGTTCACGAGGGCTTGGGCGTAGTGGGGCCCAAGCCCCTTTATGCTGGCGCCCGCCAGATAGCGCTCGATGGCCGTCAGGCTTTGCGGCGTCTCGGGCCTGGCAAAAGAGACCTGTACCTGCATCCCGTACTTGGGGTCCCGACGCCATCTTCCCCCGATCTCGTAACAGTCGCCCCGGCGGGGCGTGCCGAAATCGCCCACCGCCAGGAAGGAACGCGACGCGTCTTCATCGGCGGGCTTGAGATGCACCACGGCAAAACCTGTCTCCGGATTGGAGAAGGTGACGCGGTCCACAGAGTATGTGCCCTGGACGCGCTCGCCTTCCCTTTCGAGTGTGGGGAGGATGTTTTGGTGTTCGTCTTGGTAGGAGGGGAAGGACATATGACCGACTGCGCCTTCCTACTTGCTCTCTATGACGGTGATAGAGCCCCCGGGGTTGATCGTCGCCATCTCGCCAGCGGCAAGCTCTGTTGGCCTATCGTTCGACCAAAGGGTGCAGTGCCCCTGCAGGATTTGCACCCGAGTCCTCTGGTCGTTGCCGGTCACAAAGGTGCCTACGCCTACAAGCTCCGCTGTGACCCCGCCGACCTGCACCTGAAATCTGGAGTAACCAGATGTGCGCGGGGGAGGGGAGACGAAACTGGCTCTTCCCTCCTCTTGTGCTATGGTGATTCGCAAGCGATTGTCCTTTCCCATAGCCTCGACCACTTGCCACACGCCGGGCGCCTCAATGCGCATCAGGCTGTGGTCTGGAAGGGCGATGGTGGCCCAGGTGGCCTTCGTGCCGCGTATGCGGGCCCCCTGGGGGACCGTCTGGCCCTCCTCAACGGGCTGCCAGGATGCGGCGTTTTCATAGGAGATTTGGAGTGTTCCCTGTTCGATGCTTTTTATCATACCGGCGCGAGCTACGGGCGCCTGTGTAACGGCCACGTAAAGGACAAAACCCGCCAACGCAAGCCCGATGATACTCAAAACCGGAATCCAGAGAATGCGCTGCCTCGATCTGGAGGAACGCAAGGCCTTCCATCGTAGGGATTCTGGCGCGTGCCGCTCTTGGGTGGCTTCATGTTCGGTGGCCATCGATGCGGGCTCTTTGCCCCGTTGGCGATCATCGACCTTGCTCATGTCCATTTCCTTTGTTTCGTCCTTTGATTTTTCCGTGTCCTCCATATCATAGAGCATTGGTGCGCTATGTCAATGGGCTGTTTCTGGTGGCGCGTTTTTGTAACTTGGCAGGATCGAGTGCTTGTGCTATAATCGCGGTTGTTCGTGGTGGGCGTAGCCTAGTGGTTAAGGCATCTGGTTGTGGCCCAGAAGACCGTGGGTTCGAATCCCATCGCTCACCCAGAGAAGCCTCCTGAGATTCTCAGGAGGCCTTTCGCTTTCTTTAGAAACAAGAAGGTAAGCCTCGCCCCTTCTTCTATTTTCGGGAGCGTCATTCCCATGCTTCGATCCATATGGCGTCGGTTGGCCTCGGGTTTGCTTGTATTGCTGGCCATTGCCTATCTTTCCTTCCTGTTGCAGGGCTTTGCCGTGCATACGAGGATGCAACAATCATTCCCTCCCGCCCAAGTCTTCCGCAGAGCGGTGGTCGATACGGTAGCTTTGTGCAGGGGGATGCTGCGTGGTGATGTGGGATCGTACGATTCTGGATATTGGTACAGCGTGCCCAAGCCGCTTAGCACGGTGGTGGGCGTGGGAACGGGTGCCAGCGCCGTCGTCTCCAGCGTGACGAGTGAACGTCTCATGCGTGTCCTTCGGAAATCCGCCCAAGGAGTGGATCTTTCATTGAAGAACTATGGCACAGCGCTCCATACGGGCCAGAGCTTGTACCCTTTGCCCGATCTCACGATTCCCTCGGCGACGGTCTCTTGGCTGGGCAGCGATGCCCTGGCTCACACGCCGCAGGATACATCAGCTAATGTGGATGCGGAAAAAGTCGGCCACATCGGAGAGATAATTTCGCTGGCCGTCATGGTTCTGGCTAGTGACCCAGCCTACTGAGCTTCCTTCTAAAGCAGGTTTTGGGATCGGGGCGGAACCTTTGGCCTTTGCTGGGATCATCGGCCAAAAAGCCTATGATGATTTGGTGTCTTTACTCATGACAGATGTTGCAGAGACGCCTATAATAGCTTCAGATGTTGTAAGGGGTAAGCCTTTTACTGATTTCAGCCTCTTGCAACTGACGTGACTGTAGCTGCCTTCTTATACGGCGTGAGAGGCAGCATTTCTTCTCCTCCTTGGTAAGGCGGGCTCTGGTGGTCGTCCTTAGGGGCGATGCCCGGAGCCCGTCTAACGTTAGTATGTATCATCGTGGAGTGGCGTCGGGGTAGAACGACGGCTGTATGGCTGCTAGGTGCCCAGATCGGCTAGCACGAGGACTGACAGCGGGATCTCGACGCGCACTGTGGTGCCCTTTCCGGGGGTGGAGTTGATCGATGCGTGGCCTCCGAAGAGCCGCGCGCGCTCGTGGATGCCCATGAGTCCCAGCCCTCCCGATTTGATGAGTTCTTTCTGGCCTGAAGGCACCTCAAATCCCACGCCGTTGTCGGCAACCTCCAGGGTGACTGTGTCTTGGGCGTATGTGAGCGTTAGATCCACATGGCTGGCCTGCGCGTGCCGGCGCACATTGCTTAGACTCTCTTGTGCCAGACGATAAAGAGCCAGCTCGACCTCAGCAAGCAGGGGATACGGCTCGCCGACTATGGCAACGTCCACAGTAAAGGGCTGCTCGCGATCAAGACGATCTCCCAGGATTTCCAATGTACGCGGGAGGCCCAATTCCTCCAACAGAGGAGGGCGTAGATCCCGGGTGAAACGGCGCACGCCCTGCAGCGTCTGATCTACCGTATCCCGCAGGCTTTCAAGCTCCTCCAGTGTCTCCTGGCTCTCGATCATCTCCTCCAGCATCTCGATCTGTCGTCCTAACACGATCAACGCCTGGGCCGTTTCATCGTGTAACTCCCGGGCGATTCGCTTGCGTTCCTCCTCCTGACTGTTCAGGATCGACACCACATAGTTCTGGTTTTCACGCTGGAACTCGCGCAGTTGCTCCACCATGCTGTTGAAAGCAGCCTCAAGCTCCCTCAGTTCCATGGGGCCTTGATCGATGGAGACCTGCGTGTCAAAGTCTCCAGAAGCCACATGTCCCGTTTGCTCCACCAGCGTGGATAGTGGGGCCGCAATGCGGGCGCTATTCCAGGCCAGAATGCCCGTGGGCAGCATGACCAGAAGCACCAGCAGGAGAATCATCGAGCGAATGTAGGGTTGCAGGGGGGCCACCAGATCGCTCCAAGACTCGGAAGCCAAAAGCCCCCAGTCTTCCCAGGACTGGTCGGCAAAGAGGGAGCTCGCACGCCGACCCATCTGGATCGGCGCATATCCTACCACGACGGTCTCTCCGTCACGCTCGATGGTCTGAGCGCCCGATTGGCCTTCCAGAAGAGCCTTGACCGCGGGGTGATTCCGCGCATTGGCTCCAATGAGTTCTCTGCGCGGATGGTAGAGAATATAGCCCTGTTCATCTACTAGATAAGCGAAGCCTTCTTCCCCGGCCAGCACGTTGACCACCGCGAGGCCCAGTTGTACGCCCTTTAGGTTCCAGGTACCGAGGGCACAGCCCGCGAAGCGCCCATACGTATCGTATATGGGTACGGCGACGGTGATGAGGCGATCACCAGCGCTATCTTCATATTGGTCGGAGCGCACGGGGCGCCGAAAGCGACGGGCGTTTTGAAAGAATTGTAGCCCCCCGATCTGCATTCCGCGCTTGCCCCCCTCCGTGGCGATGATGCGCCCCTGGCCGTCGGTGATACTTATCTGGTCAAAGCGCTGTTGCAGCGCCACGTGAGCCTCAAGCAGTTCCTGGACTGTATCTACGTCTCCCTCGCGCACTGCTTCAGAAGATGAGATCTGAGTGAGCAAGAGGACGGATTCGGCCCAGTAATTGCCTATCTGTTGCGCAGCCAGTTCTACGAGTGCGGCATCTCGTTCTTCCACCAGCATCTGTGTCACCCGCGTGAAGCCGAATATGCCCACAATGGTGATGATGACGAGCAAGATGACGACGGGCACAACGGTGGCAAGCATCAACTGTATACGCAGGCTGCTCTTGGAGGGATGCTTCAAGAGATCGACAAGTTTTGCCGGCAACTGCTTCAAATGATTTTTCACAGGCAGTCCGTAACGTGAGACCTTGTACTTGCAAAGATTATATCACCGCAGAGGTGCCCCAACAACTGTTGCACCATTCAGGTGTGCCCCCGGGTTTCCAGAGACCGAGATTATTGAACGTAAAAGCAAAGACTCGAAAGTAGATTTTGACGATCAAGTGCGAAGACAACAAAATAAAATATATAAACCGCTTGTATACAGAGAGGAGTTAGGCCCAGTGGCAAAAATGCCGTCCGAGATCGTTGAGAACATTGACGAGATAAAACCCTTTCCCGTGGCCACGGCATCGCCAGAGGGGAAACCTAATCTGATCTACGTTTCCTTTCTCCGAGTTCTCGACGACGAGACCCTGCAGCTCGCAGACAATTTCTTTTTCAAGACGCGTAAGAACCTGGAGGCAAATCCCGTCATGGCCGTGACTTTTTGGGGAGATACCATAGATGATTGCTATCAGGTGAAGGGGCCAGTAGAGATTGAAACAGAAGGCCGCATCTATGAGGATTGTGTCAAATGGGTCCAGAGCGTTAACGGAGACATGAAACCCAAGGCGGCAGCAATCCTACATGTAGAGGAGATCTACTCAGGTAAGGAGCAGTTGGCTTAGACTGCTGGCATATATAAGGGGGTTGTCTCGTTTAAAGGCAATCCCCTCATTGGCTGTACACGTGAGCGAACTATCCTCCCGAGCGTTAATACGATCAGGGAAAGCGTCGGGCGGCGCTTATGACACAAGACTCTTGCTGGCTTCTGACGCTTTTTCTGTTTCTAGCTCCCCTTCGTCCCCACCCTCGGTCGTGGATCCGGCACCCTGAACAGGAGTCCCCCACTCATTCCTAAGCGGTCTGATGCCCCTTCCTATGGGGCGGAAGCAAAAGCCGGCCTGAATCATCGTCTCCGGGTCATAGATATTTCGTCCATCGATCAGAATATTCCCCCGCATGGCTTTGAGCACGCGATCCCAGTCAAGATACCGGAATTCCTCCCATTCGGTGGCCAGGATGATGGCGTCGCAACCCTCCGCCACCTCGTAGGCGTCCTGACAAAAGACGACGTTGGTCGTCACCCGCTTTGCTCGGGGCATGGCTTTGGGATCGTAGGCCCTTATATTGGCCTCCTCGTTCTGGAGCATGCGAATGATGTCAATAGCGGGAGCCTCTCGCACGTCGTCCGTATTAGGCTTGAAGGCCAATCCCCAAACGCCGACGGTTCGTTCGGCCAGTCCTTTCAACGCTCCGCGCAGCCAGCGCACCACGCGGCGGCGCTGGGCTGTGTTGATGTCCATCACAGCGCGCAGGAGCTGGGGGTTGGCGCCGTGCAGGTCGGCCATGTGGGCCAAAGCCTTTACGTCTTTGGGAAAGCAACTGCCCCCCCAACCGAGGCCCGCGCGCAAGAAATGGTGGCCAATGCGCTCGTCGCAGCCCATGCCGAAAGCGACCTCCTTGACGTCCACCCCCAACTCGTCGCAGATGCAGGCCATCTCGTTTATAAAGGATACGCGCGTCGCCAGAAAGGCGTTGGAAGCGTACTTTATCATCTCTGCCGTGCGCAAGTCGGTCAGCATCACGGTACAGCGGAGCGGCAGATAGAGGTGCGCCACCCGCTCTGCTGCGGTGCGGTCCTCAGAGCCTAGCACCACGCGGTCAGGGTGCATGAAATCCTCGACCGCGGACCCCTCACGCAGGAACTCGGGGTTGGACACCACAGCGAATTCCATATCGTCGTTCCTTCGCTTGTGAATGATATTGGCTACCCAGTCCCCGGTGCCCACGGGTACTGTGCTCTTGTTGATGATGATCAGAGGGTGCTCCATGACGTCCGCAATCTTTTCAGCCACGCTGCGGACGTATGTCAGGTCCGCCTCGCCGTCCACCCCTGAAGGGGTGCCCACGGCGATAAAGACCACTTCTACACCGTTGATTCCCTCTTGATAAGAATCGGTAAAGGAGAGGCGCCCTGCCCTGACGTTGCGCTGGACGACCTCGTCAAGGCCCGGCTCGTAGATAGGCAGTTCTCCCTCCTTTAGCTTTTCTATTTTTTTTCTGTCGTTGTCTAGGCAGATGACCTTGTTTCCCAGATCTGCAAAGCAGGCTCCGGTGATCAGTCCCACATAGCCCGTTCCAATGACGCAAATATCCATAAAGTTTCCTCCGATACTCCTCAGCGAACTTGGCCAGAGGACTCTTAGCCTTTGATGACGCCCAACGGCACCGTGCGCGCCACCCTGCGGCACAGCCCAGCGTCTTCCACCACATCCACGATATGGTGCACATTTTTGTGAGCTTGTGGCGCTTCCTCGGCCAGCCCGGACAAGTTGCCGGAGCGCACGATGATGCCACTGTTCTCCAGATGCTGGTGCAGATCCTCTCCAGAAACCGTTTCGCGTGCCTTTGAGCGACTTATGAGACGCCCGGCCCCATGGCAAATACTACCAAAGGCCTCTTTCGTCGCCTTTTCTGTGGCAAGCAGGATGTATGATCCCCTCTCCATGTCGCCCGGAATAAAGACCGGCTGCCCGAAGGCGCGGTACGTCTCGGCTATCGCCCTATGGCCGGGCCCCAAGGCCCTCGTGGCCCCCTTGCGATGCACGCACATCCTTGTCGGCTCGCCCGCCACCTCGTGCTCCTCAATATTGGCTATATTATGACAGACATCGTAGGCCACGCGCAAATCGTAGCTCCTGACGTGTCCGCTAAAGACCTCCTCAAAGCTGCGTCGTATCAGATGGGTGATGGCTTGGCGGTTGGCCCAGGCAAAGTTTGCGGCACAGGACATGGCTTGGAAATACTTTTGGCCCTCCTGCGACGAAAAGGGGATGGAGGCCAACTCTGGATCAGGGGTGTCTATGTTGTACTTGGCCTCCTGTACCATCTTGATGGCATCGATGCATACCTGGTGGCCCAAACCGCGAGAGCCGGCATGAATCCAGACGCACACCTGGCCTTTCACCAGATTCAGCGCCTCGGCCGCTTCCTCATCGTATATCTGAGCGATCTCGTCGACCTGAACAAAGTGGTTACCCGCGCCCAGGGTGCCCACCTGTCTGTGTCCCCGATCTATGGCGCGGCGGCTGAGGGCTTCTATATTGGCCGCCTCCATGCGGCCCTCATCCTCGGTATGCTCCAGGTCTTCTTGCCGGCCATAGCCCATGCCCACCACCCAACTCGAGCCCTGTTCCAGGAGCAGGTAGAGTTCACCCTTTGAAAGGCGAAAGGTGCCCCTCGCCCCGACCCCCGTGGGTATGCTCTCAACGAGGCTGTCCATAAGCTGGACCATATGGGGACGGGCGGCCCCGACCTCAATGGTGCTGGTCAGCAGGCGCACCCCGCAGTTGATGTCGTAGCCCACGCCGCCTGGAGAAATTACGCCATCTGGCAGAGCAGTGGCTGCCACCCCTCCAATGGGGAAACCATACCCCTGATGAATGTCGGGCATGGCCAGAGTGTACTTGACCACGCCGGGGAGAGTCGATGTGTTGATAAGTTGCTCTATGGAGCCGTCCCCCAGGGCCGCTTCTACGATCTCCTCGTCCGCATAGAGCCTGGCGGGAACGCGCATATCATCTCTGTAGCTTGTGGGGATTTCATAAAGACGTGGAGCGATTTGGATCAGCACGTCTTTACTGAGCATTTCGATCCCTCCTTCCTTCGCGGGCGCTCTCTGGCATGTCATATATGAGTAGGGGGTACTATATATCGCGGCTGTGTAAAGCACAACTGCGATATTTTCCCCCGTTTCTCTCTTCTGGCTATCCTTTTTGTGAAGCAGCCATAGCGTACGGATGCTAGAGGGCAGCTCACAGGATGTCACGGAGTCACGGCCCTTTTCTGTCTTTCGCCGAGGATCTCACGGGCGACCGCTACGTCCTGACGAAGCTGGTCGATCAAGGCGCCCGCGTCAGAGAACCGTTTCTCTGCCCGTAGCCGCCGCACGAACTCAATACAGAGTTCCTTCCCGTAGAGATCGCCTTCATAGTCGAGGAGATGAGCCTCAACCAGCAAATCCTGGTCGTCAAAGGTAGGGCGCGCCCCCACATTGACCACGCATTCCTGCCGCTCCCTGTGCAGGAGAGCCCAGGCGGCATAGACACCCCTTCTGGGCAGAGCTCTTTGGGGCTCGACCTCCAGGTTAGCGGTGCGGAAGCCCAAGGAGCGTCCCCTCTGGGCGCCCTTGACCACGCGCCCAGAGATTGTGTAGGGGCGTCCCAGGAGTGCCGCCGCATCCCGCACCCGTCCCTCCGAAAGCAGCATGCGGATCCTGGTGCTGCTGATGGGCCTTCCCCCCTCGCACAAGGGGCTCAGAACACGCAACTCATAGCCTATCTCTGTGGAGAGATGGCGCAAGGTGGCAATATCACCTTCACGATCTCGTCCCATGGCAAAGTCGGGTCCTACCCAGAACTCTCGCATCCGTAGGCGGTCGTGGAGCATGGTTAGTAGATCCTGTGCCGAAGTTTGGGCCAGCTCTTGGCTGAAAGGTATCAAGAATAAGAGATCGAGACAAAGATCCTCGAAGATCTCTGTGCGCTCTTGGGGGCTGCTAAGATATTGGGGGCGCTTTTCGGGGTGCACGACTGCCTCAGGATGGGGATGAAACGTGAGGACAGCGCTCAACCGCTGGGTCTCTTTGGCGCGTTGTACGAGCTTGGTCAGCAGGTGTTGATGCCCCCGATGGATACCGTCGAAGGAACCGATGGTCAGGACGGCGCTGTGGGATGGTTCATAGGCCAAAAGGTTTCCGATGATTTGCATACTATGCGTGTAGCACTCGTCCAGTTTTCAGTTGGTGTTCAAAACCTTGCGTGGTCTCCACAGGGAGCCGCCGTGGGCATCAGACTCTAGGACGGCCACGATGTGCCGATCACTATCATAGGCAAAGATGATCTCCGCTTTGGGCGCCAATGGCAAACTCACCTGTTGCCCATACCCAATGCGTTTCTTTGTTTCTGTGTCTACGGTGACACTAGGTATGTGCGCAAAGGCTTCGTATATAGGCAGCATATAGTCCTGCCAAGGCGCTCCCCCGTCAGCGGCGAGCTGCTCCAGCGAAACTGCCCGCTCCAGGCAAAAGGGACCAACTGCAGTCCGCGTCAGGTCTGAGAGATAGGCCCCCACACCAACCGTTTCTCCCAGATCGTGGGCCAACGAGCGAATGTACGTTCCCTTGGAGCACTCTATATCTATGACGAGGTTGGGAGGGCTCCATTCGCGCACCTCCAGGCGATGGATCTCCACCGACCTCGCTTCGCGCTGGACCTCTATGCCCTTTCTCGCCAGGCGGTACAGGGGCTGTCCATCATGCTTCAGCGCCGAATACATGGGTGGGACCTGTTCAATAGTGCCCCGAAAGCGATCCAATGCCTCTTCAATGCGCTGGGGAGAGAGCGGTTCAACTTTACGCCTTTCGATTATCTCCCCCTCGGCGTCCCACGTGTCTGTGACGATGCCGAACTCAACTGTCGCCACATAGGACTTGCGGGTGTCCACAAGATATTCGATGAGGCGCGTGGCCTTTCCCAAGCAGACCACCAGCACCCCTCTGGCCAGCGGATCTAGTGTACCCGCGTGCCCGACGCGCTGCAAGCCCGCTATCTTTCGGATGCGAGCTACTACGTCATGGGAGGTTAGCCCCCTGGGCTTATCTATGTTAAGGACACCTATAGGATCCCTCATCTGGCTTCATTGGGGATTTGCCGGTTTGTGATCGCCCTTGCGGCACTCACAATGTGCTCCGTGATTTCTTCTAGTGTCCCGCGCAAAAGGCAGCCCGCGGCCTGGGGGTGACCTCCCCCACCAAATCTGGTGGCGATGACAGAGATGTCGATGTCGGGGACCGAGCGAAAGCTCACGTCGATCATGCCTTCTTCAAACTCCCGAAAGACGATGGCCACTTTTACACCATCCATGCTGCTCATAAAGTTGATCAACCCCCGGCTGGATCGCGCTTGAGGCTCGACCCTTTGAAGTATCTCTCGCGGTATGGCGCACCACACGATGCTGTCAGAGAATTCATAGTGCGAGAGACCATGGCCCCACATCTCGATGACAGAGCGCGGGCGGTGATTGAATACCGCATCGGTGATCTTTGTCAAGGGAGCCCCCGCCTCCACCAGTTCCACTGCGGCACGCATCGATTCCACCGCAGTGTTGTTGGTGCGAAACCCCTGGGTGTCCGTGATGATTCCTGTTAGTAGGCAGGTGGCTATCTTTTCGTCCAGGGGGATGCGCAAGTAGTAGAGTGCGTCGAGGATTAGTTCCGCCGTTGACGTCCTCTCGTCCACGAGATTGACGTCACCATACATCTGGTTGGTGGCGTGGTGGTCGATATTAACTAGGGGGACGGCGGAAAAGGAGGTGGGCTCGTATATGGCCCCGATGCGCGCTAGATCGCTCACGTCGATAAGGAAAATGACATCCTCATCTGTCCTGCCTCTTGGGGCATAATCCTCGCTTCCGGGCAGAAAGGCCAACCGTTTGGGGATGGGGTCTGCGCAGGAAAGCCTGGCCTCGATACCCTGCTTGCGAAACGCCCAGGCGAGCCCCAAGGTAGCCCCCAGTGTATCACCATCGGGGGCGATGTGCGACACAAGAAGCGCTTTGCGCGTGTTTTCTACGATGTGTTTGATTGCCGACAGGTCACTCACCTTTGCTGTTTTGCCTCGCGCGCTCCTCAGCTATTTCTTGCAAGATGGTATCTATCCTCTGGCCGCGTTGCCAAGAGCGGTCAGCGTGAAACCTTATCTCGGGCGTGAAGCGCCAATCCAGCAGCTGACTCAATTGGCCACGGAAGAAGCCCTTGGCCTTTTCGAGGGCTGGCATGGCCTGCTCGAGAGCCTCTTGGCTCAAATAGCTGGTGACATAAACCTGCGCAACGTGTCGGTCCGGCGTCAATTGCACGTCCGTGATCGATACCCCTTGTAGGCGTGGATCGGCCACAGCGTTTCGCAAGATGATGGTGAGTTCCTCTTTTATGAAGCTGTTCGCCCTTTCCAAGCGATGCTCGTTCATACCACATCGTCCCTTTCACAGACCTTGTTCAACGCGCTCTGTCGTATAGAACTCGAGCGTATCTCCCTCTCGAAGGTCGTCGAGTCCCTCAAACCCCACGCCGCATTCCATACCCGTGCTCACCTCTCGCACGTCCCTTTGGAACCGTTTTAGGGAGGCTACAGGGCCGTCGTATATCACCTCGGTCCCCCGCCTGATGCGGACATCGGCATTACGCAAAGCTTTCCCCTCCCTCACTTGACACCCGGCGACCTTGCCCACGCCTGAGATTTCGAACACCTGGCGCACCACTGCCCTGCCGTGTGCGACCTCTTCATACTCGGGCTCGAGCATGCCTCTTAGAGCCAACTGCACATCCTCAATGAGGCGATAGATGACATCGTAGGTGCGGATCCTGATACCCTCAGAGTTTGCCATCTGGGCCGCTGTTGGATCCACGTCCACGTTGAATCCTAGGATGACCGCCTGTGAAGCGATGGCGAGGTTGACGTCTGATTCGGTGATATTGCCCACCCCTTCATGTACGAACTCTAAGCCCAAGCCTTCCTCTTCGATATCCTGAAGCGAGTTCCTGATCGGGGCGATGCTTCCCTGGGCGTCAGCCTTGAGGATGAGATTCAGGGTGGCCGCATTGCCCGCTTGCGCCTGGGCGTATAGCTCTTCTAGACTAAGTGCGGTAGCGGGTCGGGCGCGCCGCTCCTCGCGCTCCATGGCGCGTTCTTCTGCCAGTTCCTTCGCCTCGCTCCGATCCTCTATCACGCGGAAAGTGTCACCTGCCCTGGGCACGTCGTTCAGGCCCATTACCCTGACCGGCATTGAGGGCGTGGCTTCGTCCACAGTTTCGCCCCTATAGTCGAACATGGCTCGCACACGGCCATAGGTCTCGCCGACGAGCAGGACATTGCGAACGCGCAGCGTTCCCTCCTGAACCAGCAGCGTAGCCAGGGGGCCTCGGGAGCGATCCAATTCCCCCTCAATAACGATGCCTTCCGCCTTTCGCTGTGGATTGGCTTTCAGATCCTCCATCTCTGCTACAAGCAGGATCATTCCCAGGAGCGTGTCGATGCCCTCCTCCGTCATGGCAGACGTGGGCACGACGATGGTATCGCCTCCCCAATCTTCTGGTACTAGGCCCACGTCTGCCAATTGCTGCATGACGTACTCTGGATTAGCGCTGGGCAGGTCGATCTTGTTGAGGGCCACGATGATGGGTACCCGGGCTGCCCGTGCATGGTCGATGGCCTCTCGTGTCTGTGGCTGCACGCCATCGTCGGCGGCCACCACAAGCACGGCGATGTCCGTGGCGTTGGCTCCCCGAGCACGCATGGCCGTAAATGCCTCGTGGCCAGGTGTGTCCAGGAAAGTGATGGGCCTACCCTCCACAGAGACCTGGTAGGCGCCTATCTTCTGTGTGATGCCTCCCGCCTCACCCGCCTGGACCTCTGTGCGGCGGATAACGTCCAGGAGGGATGTCTTGCCATGGTCGACGTGTCCAAGCATAGTGATGACGGGCGGGCGAGGGCGCACGTACTTTAGCTCTTCCTCGCTGTAAACGCGGTGGCGGGCAGGTGCAGGGGAGACTGTTTCCTCCTGTTCCTCTTCCACTTCTACCGCTGGCTCGTACGGCTCCGGCTCCTTTACCGTATAGCCCATATCCTCAGCCACGATAGCAGCCGTATCATGATCGAGTTCCTGGTTGATATTGGCCATGACGCCAGCGTTCATCAACTCTTTTATTAAATCGATGGGACTGCAGCCCATCTCTTCGGCTAAATCTCGCACGGTTATACTATCGGGAACCTGAATCTCTTGAGATGAGGGGCCCTTGGTGGACCGTTCCACCTTCCGAGTTTCGGATTCTACGTTTGCCATAATGTCCCCCTTCTTCATAAAGCAAATAATATAGCATAGGAAAGAGAAATATCACGTAATGAATCCACTGAAAAGGGCTGGGTAGCCAGCACTTTTCAAGGCATAGCAAAAAAACTCATACTATCTGCAATAAGAGCACGCGGCCCATACGCCTATGATACGCCAGGCGTCTCGAGACGCCGTTTGTAGTAGAGTGGATAATCGGGCCGGATCGAAAAAACGGTGGTTCCTGTAGAGGCAGAAGCAAAGGGTGAAGAGATACATATACGAGGGGAAGCAAGGAGGATGATGATCCCTCTCTCGGCTCACCGGTCCATGGTCATCTTTTCCCCTTGGGTCCCCAAACAATGTTTACCCATTTTGTCACCGCATGCCAAAGCGTGAAAAATGGGGCACTCTCCTGACCTTTGCCAGGCAAGCTATCACAGGAGATCCTTTTCCCATTCCTCTTCCCAATTACGGCGGCTTGGTTTGCGCCTCTTGCGGGATACCACCCGCCCCAGACGCTCGTCGTATTCCAAATGCCTTCCCGTTCTCTCTGCTTTGTCTTCCTTGAGTTCCTCTTCCGCGAATTCGATCTCTGTATCCGTTATCTGGGATTCTTTGGAATGTGCGTCTTCTGCTCTCTCATCCTCATTGGAGGCGCCTTTCTCAGCAGCCTCCTCCGCCCCCACTTGCTGACTCTCCGAGCCTTCCGGTGGTTCGTTTTCTGTGGAGGGCATCGTTGCGGCCGCGCTCTCGTCCTCTTTGGACGAAGTTGCTAGTTCTGTATCCTCCTCTTCGGTGTCGATCACCGGCGCCACTTCCTCGGACAGGGATTCCGTCTCCTTCTCTCCTTCGGATTCTGCTTCTTCTATCCCCTGGGAAGCATCCTTTTCCGCTGTGGACGCCTCTTCCTCCTCCAGCGGAGCCTGTTCCTCGTCCGGGAGCGCTTCTTCCTCTTTCAGGGACGCCTCGGCCTGAGCCAGCAACTGGCTTGCTGCCTTGCGGGCCTCTTCCAACTCCTTTTCGCGCTGCTCCGCTTTCTCGCGTTCTGCTGCGAGGCGCTCGGCCTCTTTGGCGGCCTCCGTCTCGCTTTTGATGTCAATACGCCAGCCCGTCAATTTGGCTGCCAGGCGCGCATTCTGGCCTTCCTTTCCAATGGCTAGGGAAAGAGACCTATCGGGCACCACAACCTGGGCCGTTCTTTCCTCCTCGTTTAGGTACACGTCGACGACGTTGGCCGGGCTCAGGGCGTTGGCGATAAAGCTCTTTGTGTCCGGGGCCCAAGCTACTACGTCGATCTTCTCTCCACTCAGTTCATTCACAATGTTGCGAATGCGGACGCCGCGCATGCCCACGCAGGATCCCACAGGATCGACGCCTTCCTGGATGGCTGTCACGGCCACCTTGGAACGGTTTCCCGGCTCCCGTGCGATGGCCTTGATTTCGACTGCGCCACTAAAGACTTCTGGCACCTCGAGCTCGAAGAGCCGCCGCAGAAGATGGGGATGGGCACGGGATACGATGATCTGCGGGCCGCTCCCCCCACGCTCCACGTCCAGGATATAGACTCGGAGGCGCTGATTTAAGCGATATCGCTCACGCGAGATCTGCTCGCTACGGGGCAGAAGCGCCTCGGCTTTGCCCAGCCCAAGAACGACGTTGCGGGTCCGCGAGTCCACGTTACGGACCACGGCATTCACGACCTCTCCTACCCTATCGGCATACTCGAGATAGACCGAGTCCCGCTCTGCATCTCTGATACGCTGTGTTATGACCTGTTTTGCGGTTTGAGCCGCGATCCGCCCAAAGTTGCGAGGCCGCACTTCGACATCGACAAAATCTCCAATCTCGGCATCGGGATCAGACATCTTGGCATCCGCCAAAGAAACCTCGCTGAGGTCGTCCTCTACCTCTTTGACAACAGCCTTTTTGACAAAAACTTGGGCTCTACCCGTCCGCGGATGGATGCTAACGTTCACATTTTGGCTTGAGCCATAGTTCCGCTTATAGGCCGATACCAGAGCCTCCTCAATCGCTTCCAGGATCACCTCTGGCTCCAGGTTACGGTCCGCGCTGAGTTGCGTGATAGCAATCTCAAACTCGCTCTTCATACCTTCAATAAACCTCCAGACGGCGAATGCTCCCGTCGCAACGTACTCTCATCAACAAGAAAAGTGGGCCCGCACCCACTTTGCAAAGGGAACAAATCTTTGACTATAATATATCATTCTCCGGCGAAAGAAGCAAATCTTCACACCTTTCACGCGTGCAGTGACCCAGGCCCGTTTTCAACACCACGCTCTGTAGTATTCGCGAGCTGAAAATGGGCCATATATCGTGTGGGACATGGAATCTGCAAGCACGCAGCCACAGAGTGTCGGTGGGCTTGCACTGCAAAACACTGGAAGTTGCATAGGGGATTTCGTTCTATGTTGGAAATGGGCCAAGAGAGCCAGGTCGTGACTATGATAGCGCTTGCCCCAGGGGCCATACTGTGATACACTTCCCCTGTGAGGTTTTGTTCATCAAGGGATGTGTATGCCTAGACGTATAGCGCTTGTGTTAATGCTCCTCTTTTTACTTTCTGGCCTTGCTCCGTCCGCCATTCACGCCCAACCGTCACAGCAGCAGATGAAGGTGGAGATCACCTCTCCTGAGATGAATGCCGAGCTGCGCGGGATGGTGGCGATAGTGGGTTCCGCCTCCGTTCCCAGCTTCCAGTTCTACAAGGTGGAGTTTGGCGTGGGGCCGAGCCCAAGCGAGTGGGCAGTCATCGGCGAATTGCACGACCAGCCGGTCATCAATGGGCAACTCGCCGTCTGGGACACCACGAAACTTCCCGATGGCGTGTACACGCTCAGGCTGCAGGCCGTCAAACAGGATGGCAATTGGGAAGAGTTCTACGTGCGGCAACTTGCCATCGTGAACACGCGGCCCACGCCGACGCCTACACCGACCGTCACACCTACTTTGGAGCCAACACCCACAGAAGTGAGAGAAGCTACGCCAGAGGCGACGGCTACGTTGTACATTATCGCTCCCACGGAGGCTTTGTCTATGCCTACGCCGACGCCTACCCTGAGCCGTCCGGATCAGGGCAGGGAGCTGCCGCTGGACCCCAAAAGTTGGGTACAGGCCTTTGTCTTTGGTGGAGCGACTATGGGGGCCATCTTTGTTCTCCTGGGCATCGTCTTTGGGTTGCGGCGTTTGCTCTAAGCGGCTTTTTAGTTTACAATAAAAGTGAGTCGTCAGGGGCTAGTCGCGTCGATTAGCCCCTTGTTGTCGTGCGTGTGGATAGCGATTGGTGAAACCATGCAAAGGGAACTGGGAAATACCCCGCCGACCGCAGAGTCGCCCTTGCTGATTGTGGGGCTGGGAAATCCGGGGACAAAGTATGCAAAGAACCGCCATAATATAGGGTTTCAGTGCATCGACCGTCTGGCCCGAGCCTACAATGTAGGACTTGTGGAGAAAAAAAAGCACAAAGCGCTTTTGGGGAAAGGGGAGACGGGAGGAAGAACCCTCATTCTGGCTAAGCCGTTGACCTTTATGAACGAGAGTGGACAGGCCGTTCAGGATATCAGCCATTGGTACAGGATACCACCGGGGTCCATTCTGGTCATACATGATGATCTGGATCTACCCGTGGGCAAGGTCCGACTTCGGCCAGGTGGCAGCAGCGGCGGTCACAGGGGCGTCCGCTCTATCATCGCCGCGCTGGGGACGGAAGCGTTTCTCCGGCTGCGCATAGGCATTGGGCGTCCGGAGTGGGGCGATCCCACGGACTATGTACTGAACGATTTTGATTCACAGCAAGAGAAGATCATGGACACCGTACGCGATTGGGTGGTGGATCTGGTGCCCCTGTTGCTAGAGAAGGGCATGGAGGAGGCGATGAACGCTTTCAATGGCAAGCGGGCGCAGATTGCAGGTGATAATAGATGACAGAAAAAGAATGGCTTCATTGAATCTCGAGGGAATACGAAACCTCATACGAAATGCTCCCTCATATGAGCGGATCAAAGAGCGGCTCCGAGGGGCACAGCAGGGATCTGCTGAGGGGGATTTCCCCATCTTCTCTGTAGGACTCTTGGAGGCTGCTCGTCCCTCTGTGATCGCCGCGTTGCAAGAGGACTGGGAGGGGCCGATCTTGGTGGTGGTGGGAAAGCCGGAGCGTGCCCGCCTCATGGTGGATCAGGTGCGCACCTGGTCCTCGCGGCCGGATGAGGTGCTGGAGTTCCACGCGCCCAGCAGTATATTCTACGATCGCGCTTCTTGGGATCCGGGCACGGTACATGCTCGCGTGCGCACCCTATCCGCCCTAGAGACATCGAGGGGGGAGGGGGCGGTCATCGTATCGCCGATCTGGGCTTTGATGACCAAGAGCGCGGCCCCCATGGCCTTTCGTCGGGCTACATACATAGTGCGCATGGGGGAGGTCGTGCCCCTGTATGATCTGCTGGAGCAGTTCGTGGCCGCCGGCTATGAGCCCGCCATCGTGGTGCAAGAGCCCGGGACCTTTTGCCACCGGGGAGGCATCGTCGACGTGTTCCCACCCAACCATTCCCTGCCTCTGCGGATCGAGTTTTTCGGCGACGAGATCGATTCCATTCGTACCTTTGATCCTGCTACTCAGCGCTCAGAGGGGCAGATAGACGAGGCCATGCTAGCGCCTGCCACGGAGGCGCTGCCCGAGTGGGGGAAGGCAGCCACTGCGTCGTTGAAGGCCATGGACCTTTCGCATTGCAGGGCAGAAACGCGTCAACGCATGGCGGAGGAGCGGGAGAAAGTCATAAAGGGAGAGTACTTTCGCGGTATAGAGTATTATCTTCCCTATCTCTACCCTAAATCCTGCACCCTCTTGGATTTTTTGCCCGGGAACGCCCTGGTGTTGTTGGACGATGTAATCGCTGTGAAGAGTGCGGTGGCCAAGTTGGAAAAGCAGGCCGTTCGGCTGCGGGGAGAGATGATCGAGGATGGGCGCCTGCCAGCCAATTTCGCCGTGCCATATCTGCCCTGGGAGGCGATGGAGACTCGCCTGGCGTCCAAGCGCGCCGCGAACCTGGGCTACGGGATGCAGAAGGCCCCCTGCGATCTCGGCGAGGCCTTTGCGTCGCCTCCCCAGTATGCCGGCTCGCTGCAGAACGTGCTGGCGGGCGTGGCACAGCTTCCCAAGGAGGGGCATCGCGTTGTGCTGGTTACGCGGCAGGCGGAGCGCATCTCTGACCTACTGCGCGAGCACAACGTGTTCGTATTGCCAAAGAGGGAAGTAAACACTTTGGCTTCTGGCACGCTTACGCTGGTCGATGGCATCCTGGCGGAGGGATGGCATTTTGCGCCCCAAGATCTCATCGTGTTGACCGATGCCGAGATCTTTGGCTGGACGCTCTTGAAGACACGGCGCACGCCCCGCCACAGGGGGAAAGCGACTGAGCCTGCGGATATCCTGGCCCAATTGGAGCCCGGAGACTATGTTGTACATATCGACCACGGCATCGGCCACTACCACGGCATGACACAGAAGACCATCAATGACACAAGGCGCGAATACCTGGAGATCGAATATGCGGAGGGGGATCGCCTTTACGTTCCCGTGTACCGCGCCGACCGCGTGGCGCGCTATTTGGGGGGGAGAAACCGCAAGCCCTACGTACATCGCCTTGGGGGCGCTACGTGGTCTAGAGTACGAGCCAAGGCGGAAATGGCCGTGCGCGAAATGGCCAGCGAGCTTTTGGCGTTGTATGCCATGCGGGAGGTGACCCCTGGACACGCCTTCCCCGAGGATACGGTATGGCAGCACGAGCTTGAGATGTCCTTCCCCTACGAGGAGACCGAGGATCAGTTACAGGCTCTGGCCGAGGTGAAGGAGGACATGGAGGAGCCCAAGCCGATGGACCGCCTCATATGCGGCGATGTGGGCTATGGCAAGACGGAAGTGGCCCTGCGGGCGGCTTTCAAGGCCGTCATGGGGGGCAGACAGGTGGCCATGCTGGTGCCTACCACCGTCCTGGCCCAACAGCATTTCCATACCTTCCGCCGGCGGCTGCGCGCTTTTCCTGTGGTGATCGAGATGCTGTCTCGCTTTCGGACGCCGCGGGAGCAGGAGACGATACTGAAAGATCTATCTGCGGGGCGGGTGGATATCGTCGTCGGCACACACCGTCTTCTATCCAAGGATGTGGCTTTCAAGGATCTCGGCTTGGTGATCATCGACGAGGAGCAGCGGTTCGGCGTCTCGCACAAAGCCCAACTTCGGCAGATGCGCCAGGAAGTGGACGTGCTGACCCTCACGGCGACGCCCATCCCTCGCACCCTCTATATGTCGCTGAGTGGCATACGCGACATGAGCCTCATCGACACGCCGCCGGAGGATCGCCTGGCCGTGCGCACCTACGTGACGGAATACGATGAGGATATGGTGCGGAGGGCCATCCTGCGCGAGCTGGATCGCGGAGGCCAGGTCTACTATGTACACAATCGCGTGCAAGACATCGAGCGCGTGGCCACCAAGCTGGAGCATCTCGTACCGGAGGCGTCCCTGGTGATGGGCCATGGACAGATGCCCGAGGAGGATTTGGCTCAGGCCATGCTGGGCTTTGCTGAGGGCGAGCACGATATCCTTCTTTGTACTACCATTATCGAGAATGGCCTGGACATGCCAAACGTCAACACCATGATCGTCGAACGGGCAGGGAATTTCGGCTTGGCGCAGCTCTACCAGCTCCGTGGACGCATCGGGCGCGGTATAGAGCGCGGATACGCCTACCTGTTTTACAAGCCGCCCCTCACCGACAGCGCCAGGCGGCGCCTGCAGGCTATCCAGGAGGCGTCGGAATTGGGGGCGGGCTTTCAAGTGGCCATGCGCGACTTGGAGATCCGCGGGGCTGGCGAGATTCTGGGACCCGAACAGCACGGCCACATCGCCGCCATAGGCTTTGATCTCTATACGCGTCTCCTGCGGCAGGCGATAGAGGAATTGCGTGACTCGGGCGAGGTACCTAAGGAGGCCGTCCGGCGGGCACAACACAAGACAATGGCGAAATCCCTCGCCCTCGACATGGGACCTCCCGTCGATCTGCCCCTGTCAGCGCATATCCCCAAAACCTATATAGCAGACGAGCAACTCAGGCTGCGTATGTATCAGAGGCTTGCGCGTATGGAGACCGTGGAGGACGTGCAGGAGGCAGAAGCGGAATTGCGAGATCGCTTTGGTGCTTTACCGGACCCCGTCCGCGAGCTTTTGTATATCCTTCGCGTGCGCCTGACAGCGGCCCGGGCTGGTGTAACCTCCATCCGGGGGGATGAAGAGGAGATAACCATTGTTCTCCCGGTTCCCTTGATGCCCAGTGCGGGGCAGGGACTCTTGTCCCAGTTCTCCGGCCTGCGCTATCAGGGCACGCGAATGTGGCTTTCTTGCAGGGACGGATGGGAGACCGATCTTTTGCGTATTCTTCATCATCTTGGGGATACCGAATGTCTGTCCCTCTCCCTTGCAGCCAGCGAAGGAGTGTGAGACAGGACACCATTCCCAACCTTGCTCTTTGCACTTATGCCTTGAACCTAGCCAGCGAGGCGTTAGTCAGAGATTAGCAGAGCGTCTTTTTTCTGAAAAGCCCGTTGGTTTTGGCTGTACAGGTCACCTGTGGCAGTAGAGTGCTGGCAGGTCTTAGGGCGGATAGTAGGTGGCCCAGGCATCGGGGGATTCCCAAGCTTCCACATATTCTAGTTTAACCTCGGGAAGCCGCTCCTGCAACCGTTCATAGATGCTTTTGGCGATATGTTCTGAACTGGGATTGAGCTGATCAAAAGGGGGCATCTCGTTTAGATTGTGGTGGTCATAGTCCTCCAATACAGCCTCCAAAGCCTCTTTGAGGCGCGTGAAATCAAAGGCCAGCCCAATGTCATCGAGTTCTGCCTGTTCCACGCAGGCGACTATTTGCCATCGATGCCCGTGCATGTTCTCGCATTTGCCCCGATAGCCCCGCAGTGCGTGCGCGGCGTCGAAATGTCTTCTGACGCAGATTTTGTACATATCGCCATCCTTTCCCTCTTTTGGCCTCAGTCCATATTATACACCGGCGTCGCCTTTCTGCCTCTTATGGGAATGGGCCCATGAGCAAGGGGATTCCCTTCCATTGGGGCGAGAAGCGAATTAACCTTGTGCCTCCTCCCCGGCGTCCCCTGAAATTGGTCCCAAATTGCCCCCCAAAAAGTGATGAATTTGTGCTATAATAGGGCCATGCGAGTGAAATCCGTAAGTGAAGTAACCCGTCATATCAAGGCGCTCATCGATGCAGATGAGGCGTTGAACGACCTGTGGATCGAAGGTGAGATTTCGAATTTCACCCGCGCCACCTCTGGACACTGTTACTTTAGCTTGAAAGACAGCGAAGCGGAAATTCGCTGCGTGATGTGGCGTCAAGATGCCCGTAATCTTCCCTGGTCGCCAGCCCAGGGAGATGCCGTGGACGCTCACGGCTACGTGTCCGTATACGAACAGCGCGGTGCCTACCAATTCTATGTGGATACGATGAATCAGGGTGGGATGGGCCTTCGTTGGCAACAGTTTCTCGAGCTGAAATCGCGTCTGGAGGCCGAGGGATTGTTCGACGAGAGCCGCAAACGCTCGCTCCCCGCTTGGCCTCGTCGCATCGGCGTGGTTACATCGTCGGCGGGGGCAGCACTGCGGGACATCCTCAACGTGCTTCGAGAGCGTTATCCTCTCGTGGAGGTAGTATTGTCTCCCAGCCTAGTGCAGGGCAACGAGGCACCGGAGGCTCTCGTGCGCGCGTTGAGGCGGCTGGGTCAGGTGGAGGGCCTGGACGCGGCTATCATCGCGCGCGGTGGCGGCTCCATAGAGGATTTGTGGGCTTTTAACGATGAGCGCGTGGCCCGCGCTGTGGCAACCTTCAAGGTACCCATCGTCTCGGGCGTGGGGCACGAGACGGATTTCACCATCACGGACTTTTGTGCCGATTTGAGAACGCCGACGCCGTCCACGGCCGCAGCGGCCGTCGTCCCAGATGGTCGGGAGTTGAAAAACCAAGTTGAGGACATGGTGCAGACCTTGACGGCACTTGTCATGGACAGGATTGCACGATGGCGAGAGCGCTTGGAGCGGGAGAAACACCTGTTGCGTTCCCACGATCCGAGGAGGACATTGGCCCAGGAACGTCAGCGGGTGGACGATCTCGTGGCGCGGGCCAGGGCCGCGCTGGCACGGTTGATCAAGACAAAGAGGATGGATCTCGATAGGTGTAGAGCCAGTCTGAGGGCTCTGCATCCTTACTTGGTTATGAAGCGGGGATACGCCGTAGTGCAGGATCCAGTCTCTGGCGATAGGATTCAGAGCGTGCGGCAGACGAGCGAGGGATCCCTTTTGGACATCTACTTGCAGGATGGAAACTTGGGGGCGGAGGTCACCCGCATTGTGGAGCGTACAGAAGGGGATCAAAGGCCATAAAAAGGACGTGAGCTTATATTTTACATAATGTTATCGTAGACTATTTGGGGAGGGATAGGTTTTCCTATGGACAAGCGAGAGTTGGAGACGCTCAGTTTTGAGGACACGTACCAACGACTGGAGGAGATCATCCAAGAACTGGAGGAAGGGGCGCTCAGTTTGGATGAGTCCGTGAGTCTCTACGAAGAGGGGATGCAGTTGGCAAGACACTGTGGCCAGAAGCTGGATGCCGCCGAGCTCAAGATAACGGAGGTGCTGTCCGAGATGGAAGGCGAGACCGACCAGGACACTGTCTAGCCATAGCTCTCGTCTGGGCGCTTTCCACCAGCGTGGCGATTCGTCCTCTGCGTGTAAGGGTAGGTAGTTGGTGTGACGTCGCTATTGTACCGGCGGGCTTTTTGTGCACACTGGCAGAGGCGTGCGATCAGGGAGCGGGGTGTTGGTAGCTTCGGTGCCCGGTGTCGTCGTTGGTGAGGTCTCAGGCTGCTGTGTGGGAGTGCAGGTCTTCGTGGGTGTGGGCGTGTAGGTCTTCGTGGTCTTGGGAGTTCGCGTCGGCTTTGGGGTGCGTGTCGGGGTGGGTGTCCGGGTGGGACGCGGCGTGAACGTGGGTCTGGGGGTAAAGGTGGGGCGCGGCGTAGAGGTGGCTTCCTCCGCTGTCGGGCTGGGCGTCGCCGTAGGGCTCGGCGTGGGGGGAAGCAACGTCAGGCTCAGGCTGTAGCTTCGCTCCGGCCCATATCGGTCGGCGTTATGGATGCTGACCACCGCCGTGTTGTCCTCCTCTGCGGTGAATACGACCTCAGAGGCAAGCGTGCCCGGGGATATATCGTCGTTCGTCCATTTCTGGCCACCTGCTACCACCTCGATCTGTGTATCGACGCCGACGGCCAGGTTGGCCGTTGTTATCATATAGGTCTGTCCGGCCTTGGTGCGAAAGGTGACGCGATCCGTATCTCCCTCAGGCGCAAAGGTGCGCTCCTGTGTTTCGCCGACGGATATGGGTGCCGGCGCCTCGTCGTCAGGCTCATAGCTATCACCGGCTGTGCTGTCGGTCTGCTCCGTCGTGGGGGAGGGGATGGAGGTTTCCACTGCAGCGACCATCATCCGGGGCTCGGAAGTCTGCAATGATGTGGGCGAGGGCATCATGTCGCCCGGGGCGGCAATTTCGGCGGGCAAAGCTCCCTTCTTTGCAAAGCTGTTTCCCAGTTGATTAAAGCCCACAAACGAAAACAACAGCAAGAGTGCGCCAATGATGCTGAGCATACGCCTCGAGGACAGTCTGCCCAGGACGATCTGTAGCTGCGCCCACGTATTCTCCTCATAAATACTTTGCAGGTCAACTAGCATGTCGCTGGCCGATTGGTAGCGTTTTGACGGATCTTGCTCAAGCGCCTTCATGACCACGGCATCGAGGGCTGGGGGCACGCGCCTGCTCTGTTGGCTCGGAGGGACGCGATTTCTCACGTAGAGGTGGCCCGTCAGCATCTCGTAAAGCACAAGGCCCAGGGAATAGAGATCCGAGCGCTGATCCAGATACGCTGTGGAAGTGGCCTGCTCTGGCGATTTGTATGCAGGGCTGCCAGGATGGGCAAAGGTCTCTTGTGTCCTGCGCATCTCGCGGCCCACCTGAGCCACGCCAAAGTCGGTGAGTTTGGCCACCCCCTCCTGGTTAATCAGAATGTTGCTGGGTTTGATGTCGCGGTGGACGATGTCGCGTCGATAAATGCCCTCAATCGCCTTGCAGATATCGGCGGCTATACTTACGGCTCGCTCTATGTCCAGGGATTCCCCGTCTTTTAGGCGCTCTTGCAGGCTGCCGCCGTCGACATACTCCATTACCAGGTACATGTTTTCGTTGGGATCGGTCTCCAGGTCGTACGCGGCCACAATATTGGGGTGCCTGAACTGGCTCGCCGTGCGCACCTCATTCTGAAAGCGCGCCCGATGACTCTGCCACGCGTCGGGGGACACCTTGGCTTTATCGTGTAGTAATTCTTTTATGGCCACGTGGCGTTCCATCCTCTCATCGAAGCCGAGGTAGATCTTGCCATAGCCTCCCTCTCCAATGACGGAGATAATCCTGTATTTGTCTGCAAGCAGGGTATCGGGCTCTAACATAAAGGGTTCCACCGGGCAAGCTAAGACTCCAGCTTCAGCTTGGACATGCCGTATATATAACGAGAGTATAACACCGGACGATAGCAGCGACAAAGGGCAGCGCCATATTCCCTTCAACTGTCCCTTTCCCAGGGTAACCGTCTTTGGACCGCATCGGCTTGATCTTTGTCTCGTTTGCGGTAAAATGCATCCACATGAGGGAAGGAGGACGGAGCTATGCCTGAGAGCCGTATGACAGTTTGTCTGGACGAGCCCATCGCAGTGATCAACCCCAATATTTACGGTCACTTTGCCGAGCATCTTGGCGCCTGTATCTATGGCGGGATATGGGTGGGCGAGGATTCGCCGATTCCCAATGCGGGAGGGATCCGTGCTGACGTAATCGAGGCGTTGAAGCGGATCGATCCCCCCGTCGTGCGCTGGCCTGGAGGGTGCTTTGCGGATGACTACCACTGGCAAGATGGCGTGGGCCCTCGGGAAAACCGCCCGCGACGCGTCAACATCTGGTGGGGGAAGACGATTGAGACCAACGCCTTTGGCACCCACGAGTTCCTGCGCTTCTGCCGCCTCATCGGCGCCGAACCCTATATCTGCGGCAACGTGGGCAGCGGTACGCCCCGAGAGTTGCGGGATTGGGTGGAATACTGCAACTTCTCCGGTGATAGTACCCTCGCGGCGCTGCGCCGCGCCAATGGCTCTGCCGACCCCTTTGGCGTGCACTATTGGGGGGTGGGGAACGAGAACTGGGGATGTGGCGGGCATTTCCGTGGCGACGAATATGCGGTCCAGTTCAGACGCTTTGCCACCTACCTTCGGGATTTTGGGGAGACACCCCTCTTTTTGGTGGCTTGCGGTTCCAGTGGCAATGATGCCGAGTGGACGCATCGATTCTTTGAGGCTCTGGGTGACTATGATCGGATCCACGGTTTTGGGACCCACTACTACTGTCGGACAGCCGGCACCGCTACAGAGTACACGACTGATGAATGGTACACGCTACTCCACCGCGCCCTGCAGATGGAGCCGCTGATCAAGCAGCAGCGGGCCATCATGGACGGCTATGATCCGCAACGGCAGATCGGGCTGATCGTGGATGAGTGGGGGACGTGGCATCCTCCCGCGCCGGGGCGGCATCCACGGCATCTGTGGCAGCAGAACACCCTTCGCGACGCCATGGTCGCCGCCTCCACATTGGACATTTTTAACCGCCATGCTGACAAGGTGATCATGGCCAATATAGCCCAGACGGTTAACGTGCTGCAGGCCATGATCCTTACGGAGGAAGAGCATATGCTTACCACCCCGACCTATCACGTCTACGAGATGTACAAGTCCCACCAGGGTGGCAAGAGCCTACGCCTCATCTCTGAGACCGACCCCATCAGCTTCTCGGGCCCGGAGGGTGAGGCTCAGGTCCCCAATCTACAGGGCTCGGCCTCGGTTAAGGATGGCGTGCTTACCCTCAGCGTGACGAACTACAACGTCGATATGCCCCTGTCCGCCGATATCGTGCTGCGGGGAGAGCGGGCCGGCGAGGCTGCCGTGTCAGTATTGTCGGCTCCCGACATCCACGCTCATAACACCTTCGAGGAACCTGCACAGGTCACGCCCAAGACGGTTTCCCTTGACGTTGGGGGCGCGGGGTGGCATCATACCTTTGCGCCGGCGTCTATCACGGTCTTTAGGATCACACTTTCCTGATTCTGCCGGCCACGTTCTGTCGTCACCCCCTGTCGCAAGGCGTGTGGCGGAGAGGCGATTTGTATTGTCTGCCTTCCCATGGGAAACGGCCAACGTTCGGTGGCAGTTCGCTATTATGCTAGGAGGTCGAGAGAGATGACCAGCCAAGAGAGCGCAGGCGCTTTCTCCTTTGTCCTGCACAGCCATTTGCCATATTGTCGTTTGGCGGGTAGGTGGCCTCACGGCGAAGAGTGGATTCACGAGGCCCTCGCCGAGACCTATGTCCCTCTGTTGGACGCCTTGTACAATCTGAGGGAAGAGGGAATAGACTATAGACTGACCGTAAGCCTCACGCCCGTGTTAACGGAGCAATTGGATGATGATGGCGTGAAAGGGCGGTTCGTGCATTACTTGCATGAGAAGGTCGAGGCGGCCGAGCAGGACGTGGAGCGCTTTGGCCAGCAAGGACAGGAACACCTGGAGTCGTTGGCTGCCTATTACCAGGCTTTCTACAGGGGGGTAGAACAGAGCTTTTGCCAGCGCTTTGGGAAGGACGTTGTGGGGGCCTTTAAGCGCTTGCAGGATAAGGGGTACGTGGAGATGATCACATCCGCCGCGACCCACGGCTATTTGCCTCTTCTGAGCCGGGATTCCTCGATTTATGCCCAGCTTCGCACGGGCATTGCCACCTACGAGAGGCATTTCGATAGGCGCCCACGGGCCATATGGCTTCCCGAATGTGCCTATCGTCCGACCTATCTGGATCAGAACAATGTGGTGCGCCCCGGGCTTGAAGCCTTTCTAGCTTCTCTGGGCCTTACCTGTTTCTTTGCCGAAACGCACGCCGTGGAAGGGGGGCGTCCTGTGGGGAGAGCAGCGGGGGACGTTGGCATCGGGCCCTATGCTGCCATCAAGAGGCGCTACGTTCCGCGGCAGGGGGAAGAGAGGGAGGTGACAGAGGGAACCACCCTCCGTGCCTACTATGTGGCCGATGCCAAGGGGCTGACTGAGCCCCCTGTGGCCGTTATTGGACGCAATGAACGCGTCGGGCAGCAGGTCTGGTCCGGGGATTTTGGTTATCCAGGGGATGCTGACTATCGCGAATTCCATAAGAAGGATGAAAGAAGCGGCCTCCAGTACTGGCGTGTGACGAGCGCCGAAGCAGGCCTGGGAGAGAAGGATTTCTATCATCCCGATTGGGCCGCGTACAGGGTGAGGGAACACGCCGCCCACTTTTGCGGGCTTGTAGAGGATCTTCTGCGAGCCCATCATGCGGAGCAGGGGCATTACGGCATCGTCTCTGCCAACTATGATAGCGAACTGTTTGGGCATTGGTGGTTCGAGGGGGTTCGTTGGATCGAGCGGGTTCTGCGTCAACTTGCCGATAATCCCCACGTCGATCTTTTGACAACCAGTGAGTATCTGGATCGCGAGCCGCCCGACCAGGTCGTGGCGCTTCCTGAGAGCTCCTGGGGCCTTGGTGGAGGCCACTGGACGTGGGATAACCCTGATACCCATTGGATGTGGGAACCGATTCACGAGGCCGAGCACCGCATGGAACGTTTGGTCCGTTCGTATCCCCATGCAGAGGACGATCTGCTAGCAGCGCTGAATCAGGCGGGCCGCGAGTTGCTATTGTTGCAATCGAGCGATTGGCCTTTTTTGGTGACCACGGGGCAGGCGAAGGAGTATGCCACCAGGCGCTTCCGTAGTCACCTGCAGCGTTTCCAGCAGTTGGCTGACATGCTTGAGGGGGGCGCTTCCGCGATCTCTCGCGATACCGTCGATGAATTCTATGAATTGGACAAGGTCTTTCCCGATATAGATTATCGTTGGTTTGAGGAGCGCCAGGGGGAGGCCAGTTAGACGCCGGCAAGCCGTGGTTCGGATGGTGCTTATCAGAGGAGGAGCCTTGTGAGACGTCGCCATGAGCGATCCAAGCCGCTGTACTGGCAAGTTGCAGACGATATCACAGCCAAGATCGATGCATACGAACTGCATTGTGGTGAAAAACTGCCCAGCGAGCGGGAACTCTGTGACACCTATGAGGTAAGTCAGATCACGGTGCGGCGTGCTCTGCGCGAATTGGAACACATGGATCGCGTCTATAGCCGACACGGCGTGGGATGGTTCGTAAGCGAGGGTGTGGGCGAGGGGGAGATCGCGTCCGTGGTCGTGGTAGTTCCCGACCTTGATCACCTGACGACGCCGATGCTGCGCCCCCTGGCCCGCTGGCTTGCCCAGGAGCGCATCTCGGTGCATCTCGCCTTTTCCCCCGATGAGATATGGGAGGAAGCAGCGCCATGGTTGCGAGCGGCGGTCCGCGACGCCGATGCCCTTTTGCTCACAGTGGCTGGCGAGGAGGGTGATCTGGCAGAGCGGTATGAGCAGCTGTTGGAAGGGCTGGATCTGCCCGTCCTCTTTCTTTTGCGCGATATAGAGGGGCTGGATATTCCTGCCATCGTGATGGATGAGGAAGCGGGCATGCGGGCGCTGACGCGGCATATTCTGGATCTCGGGCACGAGCGTCTGGCCTATGCGGGAGGGAATCCCTCTCACATTGAGGGCTGGCTTCCCTATCATGGCTTTGCAGAGGCCCTGTGGGAAGAGAGATTGGATTTCCCCCTGGAATGGGCGTCTTGCTGGTCATTGTCATCGGAGGAGGGCAGGCGGCAATTCGAGGGCATTTTCGCGGAACTTGATCATCCCACAGCGCTGGTGTGTGCATCGGCCAGGCGCGCGGCGGAAGCCCTGCTCGCCCTGCGCGATATGAGGCTTCGGTGCCCCCAGGACGTGGCCGTGGTCGCTCTGGGTGACTCCGAATTCGCCCCCTTGCTCCACCCAGCGCTTACCGCCTTTCGCTTCGATTGGGAGCGTCTGGGACGGGCGGCCGCCTCCATGACGGGCGATCTGTTGTCGGGTAGGGCAGTGAGAAGCACCGTCGTGTCGGGCGAACTTGTGGTGCGTGATAGCTGCGGGGCCAATATGTGGTAGGTTTCGGGCTTTCGGTCCATTTGACCGTAGGAGGATGTTTATGACCAAGTGCATTCCGCGACGTTTTCTGGGCGATACGGGACTTAGGTTTCAATGCTCGGTTTGAACGGCCCCTGTCTGGAGGCAGTTTGCGGTTGAGCGGGGCGTTTGTGCAGGGTGAGGCCCTATGCCCGCTTGCCTTCCTTCGCGCTGAGCGGGCATGGGCTCTTCCCTTCTGGCCCAATAGCTCGCCCTGGGCCTGTCACCTTGGTCTAACGGCCACTACCCCCAGGGCAGACTGGTATAAACAGGCTTGAGCCTCTCTGCCCGTCGCCCTTTGTTGACCAGTGCCGCTTCTGGTCCTTCTCCGCGTTGACGTTGGCTTCCGTGTGCACGCTGTCCAAGACCTGTAGATCGCCCAGTTCCACCCCCTGTGCTACAGCTTCCTGGATGATCTCGTCGAAGCAGGCCATCAAAAGCTCGCCCTTTGCCTGGTTTCAGGTAACGGTTTTTGAATACCGTTAAGGAACTATGGTCTGGGGCCGGTTCATCCACGGCCAGTCCTATGAACCACTTCAGTACCAGGGGGGAGTTGACCAGTTCCTCCACCGCACGCTCTGAAACGCCATAAAGATAAGAGATGAACAGCATCTTGAACATCTGTACTGGATTGTAGGGCGGCCGTCCTAGCGTCCCCTCGCCTCGATAGGCCTCGAGCAAGCGGCCGCTCAAGGCGTCCCAGTCGAAGAGATTATTCAGAGCCACGAGAAAGTGGTCCTCCGGGATAATGCGATCGTACACCAGGTCCCCGAAGAACGAGCCTTTGCCGGTGTCCTGGAAATGAGGCTTGCGCGACATATCTATGCTCCCTCATGCATTCAGTGAACTCTCTAGCCAGACCCTATCTCAAATTCCTACCCTCAGGGCAAACTCTCAGCCCGCCGTCAATTTCAGGATCACTTTTTCAACACCCTGCGCTTTCGGTGATTTGACACGAACTAGCATCGGGTGTAAACTATGTTTTGTATTTTGGATATCTCGTGCCTAGTGTGTACTGTGTACAGAGTGGCACGTTATTCCTCAAATGTTGGTTGCCCCGGAAAAAGGGGGAGCCAGAAAGAAGCGTGGGGCATATATTGTGGTCGTGCAGAGCACAATCACAGTATAGGGTATCCTTTGTCCAATGAAAAACCTTTTTTCATTGGATCCAAATGCTTATTGCAAGTGTTTCATATCGGGGGTTGGTCTCGGTTTGAAGATCTTCCGTTCGTCAGACTGGAGGACAGGAACCGAGATTTTTTGCGCTTCTGCGGATTGAGACACTAGACTCTCTCATCTTACGCCTCAGTGAATTAGGAGGGCACCTTGGAACTCAACGAGATTAAGAGCTTGAGACTCAGTTTGGCGTCGCCCGAGCAGATTCGTTCTTGGTCCTATGGGGAGGTGACGGAACCAGAGACTATCAACTATCGGCGACTTCGTCCCGAGAAGGACGGCCTATTCTGCGAAGCAATATTCGGTCCCACTAAGGATTGGCAGTGTGCCTGTGGCAAATACAAAGGCGTTCGTTATAGGGGCATTATCTGCGACAAGTGTGGTGTAGAGGTCACCCATTCACGGGTTCGTCGCGAGCGCATGGGCCATATTGAGTTGGCCGCTCCTGTGGCTCATATCTGGTACACCCGGCGTTCTCCAAGCTATTTGGCTTTGCTGCTGAACATATCGCGAAGGAAGCTGGATCGCGTTCTCTATTTTGCGAAGTATATCATCACCTCCGTTGATGAGAAAGCGCGCGAGCGAGCACTCCATCATCGGGAGGATGAGATGAACGATGAAGTTGCTCGACTCGAAGAGGAAAAGCAGGACGAGCTCAGCATCATGGAGGCTCAGCTGGGCCAGATTCGCGACGCTGCGGACGAGAAAGAGGCAGAGATCAGGGAGGATATTGAGCAGCGTCTTGAGGAGGCGACGGAAGCAGTGATGGACGAGGCGACCCGTCTGCGTGAGGTGCTGGATCAGTATCGTGGTGAGGCTGCGCCGGAGACTCTTGTCTTCAGTCCCACGGGGGCGACGGTGGTGAAAGAGGGCGAGACGATTCAACGAGAGGATATTGGCGAATTCAACGAGATTGTGCAGGAAGAGCTCACACGGCTTGAGGAAAAGTTTTCGCTGGAGCAGGAAAGGTTGCTTGAGCCCTTGCAGCATGAGCGCGAGGCGGCTGCTCATAAGCTCGAAGAATATAAAGAGAGATTACAGGAGGAGCTGTTTGAAAAGAGCGAGGCAGTTCGCGAACGCTTCGAAAAAGACAAAGAGGAGCTGGTGAATATCAAGGTCAAGCAGCGCCTCAATGAGACCCAATACCGAGAGCTTCAAGCCAAATGGGGCCGTGTGTTCGAGGCGGGGATGGGCGCCGAGGCGGTGTTGGAGATCATCTCCAATATGAATCTTGAGGAACTCGTGGAGCAGCTAAGGGAACAGATCAGGACAGAGACCTCGAAGCAAAGGAAGAAGAAGGCAATCAAGCGTCTCCGGTTCGTGCGTGCCCTGATTGAGGGGAACAACCGACCAGAGTGGATGATTCTACAGGTGTTGCCCGTGATACCTCCTGCATTGCGCCCTATGGTGCAGCTTGACGGCGGGCGGTTTGCGACGAGTGATCTGAACGACCTCTATCGTCGCGTGATCAACCGCAATAACCGCTTGAAGCACCTCTTGGAGCTACAGGCCCCCGAAGTTATCGTGCGCAATGAGAAGCGGATGCTGCAGGAGGCTGTGGATTCCCTCATTGATAACAGTCGACAGGGCAAAGCAGTATCCTTGCATGGCCGGCGGCAACTCAAGTCGCTGTCGGATATGCTCAAGGGGAAACAGGGGCGTTTCCGGCGGAATCTGTTGGGGAAGCGGGTGGACTATTCGGGCCGTTCCGTCATCGTGGTGGGACCCGATCTTGAGATGCACGAGTGTGGGCTTCCGAGGCGTATGGCGCTGGAGCTTTTCCGCCCCTTTGTGATGCAGAAGCTGGTGGAATACGCCCATGCGATCAACGTCAAGGGGGCGAAACGCCTGATAGAGCGCGAGACGCCAGAAGTGTGGGAGGTGCTGGAGGAGGTCATCAAGACGCGACCTGTTCTCCTGAATCGCGCGCCCACGCTGCACCGCCTGGGTATCCAGGCCTTCGAGCCCGTTTTGGTTGAAGGGAATGCCATTCAATTGCACCCACTGGTTTGTGCTGCTTTCAACGCGGACTTTGATGGTGACCAGATGGCCGTTCACGTGCCTTTGTCAGAAGCTGCCGTCAAAGAATGCCGTGAGATCATGCTTTCTACGAGAAATCAGCTCAAACCGGCCAATGGAGAACCGCTGGTGGCACCCACTAAGGACATGGTGCTGGGTTCCTATTACTTGACTATGGAGGAGGAGGGCGTTAAGGGAGAGGGCAAGGCGTTTTCGTCCTTTGAAGAGGTCCAGATGGCCTACGAGTTAGGCTTTGTCCATGTACATGCCAAAATCAAGTTTGCCTACACGCCAGAAGACAGCGATGAAACAGAGGTCCTAGATACCACTGTGGGTCGCGTCTTGTTCAATAGCTATCTGCCTCCTGAGCTGCGCTTTGTGAATAGGGCGATGGATAAAGGCGCTATGAGAGAGTTGACCGCAAGGGCCTATAAGGTCACTGGGCCGGAGCATACGGCCAAGATAACCGACAGGCTGAAAGATATGGGATTCGACTATGCCATGCTCTCTGGTGTGACCATGGCCATCGATGATATTCACGTGCCGGAAGAGAAGGCTCAGGTTCTCGCGGAAGCGGAGGAGACTATCTCCGAAGTGGAGCGTCAGTATCGCCGCGGTCTTATCACAGAGGACGAGCGATATGCGCGAACGATTGACGTGTGGTCTGATGCCACAGAGAGAGTGACAAGAGCCGTCGCGCGTTCCCTGGACCCTCACAGTGCCTTGGGGATCATGGTGGATTCTGGTGCCAGCAAGGGCGGGTTACAGCCCATTGGGCAGTTAGCAGGCATGCGCGGCCTTATGGCTGATCCGTCAGGGCGCATCATCGACCTGCCCATCCGCTCCAATTTCCGCGAAGGGCTGAACTCGTTGGAGTATTTCATCTCCACGAGCGGAGCCCGTAAGGGATTGGCCGATACGGCGCTGCGGACGGCGGATGCCGGATACCTGACGCGCCGGCTTGTGGACGTGGCACAGGGCGTGATTATCACAGAGGACGATTGCGGCACGAGTCAGGGTATCTGGATAACGAGAGAGGGCAGCGAAGAGATAGGTGAGCCTTTTGCTGAGCGTATTGCCGGGCGCTTTGTTGCCACTCCTGTTGTCGATCCGGATACGGGAGAGATATTGGTCGATGTGGATGAGGAGATCGATGAGGAGATGGCGCAGATGCTGGAAGAATCTGCCATCGATTCCATCCACGTACGTTCGCCTTTGACCTGCTCGCTCCGCCATGGCATTTGTCGTAAGTGCTATGGGCGGGATTTAGCGCGGGGCTCCGTCGTTGATAAAGGGGTAGCCGTGGGCGTCATCGCTGCTCAATCGATCGGTGAGCCCGGCACCCAGCTTACGTTGCGTACTTTCCACACTGGCGGTGTGGCCGGAGCCAGCGATATCACGCAGGGTCTGCCTCGTGTGGAAGAGCTCTTTGAGGCCCGTGATCCACAGGGGCAGGCGGTCATCTCGGAGATAGATGGCCGTGTTTCCATCGAAAGCAGGGACGGCAAGCGGACGGTCAGGGTTGTCTCTACCGATGTTCAGCGCGTTGAACACGATGTCCCTGGCAACTACTCGATCAAGGTCGAGGACGGGGATTCTGTAGAAAAAGGCGACTTGCTGGGCAGCCGGAAGGGACAAGAAGACGTGCTCGCGGAGGTTTCTGGGCGGGTAAGCATGGAGGATGGTCATATCGTGATTCTCCATGAGGAGAAGGAAGAGCGCACGTATCATATACGCGCAGGTGCGCGATTGCGCGTGCAGGATGGCGATATGATCGAGGCAGGAGAGATGATCACGGAGGGATCAAAGAACCCGCATCAGATTCTTTCCATTCTCGGCATTGAGGCGCTCCGTGACTATATGATCACCGAGGTCCAGAAGGTCTACAGGTCTCAGGGTGTGGCCATCCATGACAAACACATCGAGGTGGTTGTGCGCCAGATGTTGCGTTATGTAGAGGTGACCTCCAGTGGCGATAGCGAGCTGCTCCCTGGCGAGCTTGTTGATAGGGTCGAGTTTGAGGAGTTGAATACTGAGATCATCGAAGAGGGCGGTGAACCTGCCACAGCAGAGCCCGTGATCCTGGGTATAACGAAGGGGGCATTGAGCACAGAGAGTTTCCTCTCCGCCGCCTCTTTCCAGCACACTATCAAGGTATTGGCCAATGCGGCTGTTGAGGGCAAAGTCGATCCGTTGCACGGCTTGAAGGAGAATGTGCTGATCGGCAAGCTCATACCTGTGGGCACGGGGTTCCGGCCCGAAGAGGAAGAAGCGGCCGAAGAGGCAGAGCGCGAAGAAGAGCCCGTTCTGGAACCCTTGAATGCCGATTTCTTGGGAGGATTCGGTGCCGATACGTTTTCCGAGTCCGACGTAACAGTCCGTGCTGGGGATACAGCTCTTATGGCCCAAGGCGGTGATTCTGGGGAAGCCATATCGGAACCAGGCGCTGAAGGATAACGATGCGCTATAGATGGGTTCTACCCCATGATCGTTCGAAGAAGAGTGGAGGGCTTTTAGCCCTCCGCTTTTCTATCGCCATTCTGATAGCCATGGTCCTTTCGCTGTTCGCGTTTTTCTTTACCATCGGAGGGGCTGTGTTCACGGTGTATGCTGTCTATGCACAGGAACTGCCCTCCCCCGAGGAGGTTCAGCGCCGTAGTGTGGAAACATTCGAGACGACGCGCATCTATGATAGAACGGGCGAGCATCTATTGTATGAGATCGTTCCCGCAGAGGGGGGACGGCGAACGTGGGTTCCCCTTTCTCGTATCTCCGAGGATCTGCGCAATGGGACCATTGCTGTCGAGGACAAGACTTTCTATACCAATCCCGGTGGCATCAATGTGGAAGGAGTGCTACGGGCGGCCTGGGGTATAGTGCGGGGCGAATATGCCGGGGGCGGGAGTTCCATCCACCAGCAACTGGTTCGAAATGTCATCATGACAGCCGAGGAGCGGATGCAGCGCAGCTATGTGCGCAAGGTCAAAGAGATGGTTCTTGCTTTCGAACTATCGCGTCGCTATCCAGGTATAGAGGGCAAGCAAGAGGTCCTCGAATGGTATCTTAATAATATCTTTTACGGGCATCATGCTTATGGGATAGAGGCGGCGGCCCAGACGTACTTTGGCAAGAGCGCGGCGGACCTCAGTTTGGCCGAGGCGGCGATGCTGGTGCCATTGGGCAACGCCCCAGCGCTGAACCCCATCGATTGCCCTGAGGAGGCCAAAAAGCGTCAAGAGATCGTTCTAGACGAGATGTATGTGCAGGGATATATCACCGCTGAGGAGGCCTGGGCTGCCAAACAGGAGCCTTTGGTCATCGCTCCTCCGGGGTTCGACATTGAGGCTCCCCACTTTGTTTTGTATGTGCGAGATCGCCTAGAGGCTGAGTATGGTAGTGAGGTCGTGTACGGGGGGGGATTGAGCGTTATCACCTCCATCGACTTGGAGACGCAAGCCAAAGCGGAGGAAGTGGTGCGCGAAGGCATCAGTGAATTGCGTGATACGCATAACGCTCATAACGCGGCCATGGTTGTCCTGGATGCTAAAACGGCCGAGATCAAGGCCATGGTGGGAAGTGTCGATTACAACGATGAATCGATAGACGGGCAGGTCAACATGGCTATCTCGCCCCGCCAACCGGGGTCGAGCTTTAAGCCGTTCACCTATGCTACGGCTTTTGCTGAGGGATATACGCCCGCCACGATGGTTATGGATGTGCGCTCCAGTTTTCCCGACCCCCCCAATCCAGCGCCTTATGTGCCCGAGAACTACTCTCGGACGTTTCATGGCCCTATATTGTTGCGGCGCGCGTTGGCATGCTCGTATAACGTGCCCGCAGTGGCTATGGCTTACAAAGTGGGGACGGACAAGATCGTGAGCACGGCTCGCGCCATGGGCATTACGACGCTTGATGAGGCGCATTATGGGCTTTCCCTGACGCTGGGGGGAGCGGAGGTGAAGCTCCTTGACATGGTATATGCCTTTAATGTGTTCGCTAACGGGGGCACCATGTATGGCGTTCCCGTTGTCTCGGAACGTGTCGATCCAGGGGAGAGACGGCTGGACCCCGTCAGTATCCTCAAGGTGACGGATGCCCATGGGAGAGTGCTTTATGAGCACAAGTCCCTACACCGGCAGGAGGTGCTTCGTCCGGAGGTGTCATTTTTGATCACCGATATCCTCTCAGATAATAAGGCGCGCGTGCCGGCCTTTGGCTATGACAACGTGCTGGAACTGGAGGAGCGCCCTGTAGCGGCCAAGACGGGGACGACGAACGACTATCACGATGGCTGGACTATAGGATACACTCCGCAGTACGTGGTTGGCGTTTGGGTCGGTAATAGTGATTACGAGGAGATGCAACGTGCCTCGGGCGTGCGAACTGCAGGGCCAATGTGGAACAAGATGATGCGTTATCTGCACGAAGGCTTACCTGTAGAGAACTTTCAGCGGCCTCCGGGTCTTGTCACTGCTGTCGTGGATGGGGTCTCTGGCAAATTGCCGACACAGTACTCTCCCTGGCGGAAGCAGGAAATCTTTATTGAGGGTACGGTGCCTACAGAAGAGGATGATGTACATCGTCCATTTCGCATCTGTAACCAATCGGGCAAGCTGGCCACGGCATATTGCCCCCCCGACCAGGTGGAAGAAGTGGTGTTCGAGATATATCCTCCGGGAGCGGAGGACTGGGTTCGGGAACAAGGAGTACCCCAGCCTCCCGAAGCGCATTGTGAGGTACATGGTCCCAGCCTGGCTAACTCGGACGTGGCCATCATAGAGCCTACGCTCTTTGAGCCGGTTGGGAAGGTACTTCCCGTCGTGGGGAACAGCAGGCCTGGAGGGTTGGAGAAATACTGGCTGGAGTACGGGGAGGGCATGAATCCCCAGTCGTGGGTCAGAATAGGGGCTGAACACAGTCATAGTGTGGACAATGGTCTGCTGGAGAATTGGGACACGCAGGGGTTGAATGGCCTATATACGCTTCGGCTCTCTGCTGCTGCCGGAGGGAATGTGTATAGGGCTTCTGTGCCCGTTCTCGTGGATAATATATCTCCCACCGTGGATATCATTCTTCCCGAGCCCGATCAGGTGTTCGTACTTGATGAGGACGAATGGATAAATATCCAAGTTGACGCCCAGGATAATACGTCCATGGATCGTGTGGATTTCCATCTTGACGACCGTACCCTCGGCCACAGCACGGTCGCTCCTTACACCCTGCGCTGGATGCTGGTTATGTCTGATACCGTTGCCATGACAGAGACCCACAGTATCCATGTCACTGCCTATGATAAAGCGGGCAACAAGATGGAAAGTGAACCGTTTGACGTTCATGTGATTCGCGAGTCGGAGAAAGAGAAAAACGAGGATGGGTGATGCGCCTGTGTCGAGAACGCGTCGCGATAAACAGGATGTGGCTTCGGAAGCGGGCTCAGAGCCCTAATCTGCTGAGATCTTTTTCTGACAGGCCAAAGTGATGGCCGATCTCGTGGATGACCGTCCTGCGCACCAACTGCACAAGCTCCTGTTGGTCGCGCGCGGCGCGCTGCAGGGGCTGCTGGAAGAGGGTTATCCGGTCCGGGGGAACGAGTCGATATGCATGCCCCCGTCTTGTGAGGGGCACCCCTTCGTACAGACCAAGCAGCATTCTACCCTTCGTCCGGGTTTTGTGTACCTGCTGGGGGCTTGGCCAGGGGCGAATGACGATGGCCACGTTCTGCATTCTGTGACTTATCCACTCTGGTACATCATCCAGGGTTTGGGCGACGATCTCTTCAAAGCGTTCCTCGCTCAGTTCCACCATCTGTCCCTTTGAAAGATCATACTTTCCGGCGAGCGTTGGCTGCTCGCCCTTGCCTTTCGTGCCAGAGCTTCCCAAGTTGCACGGTGACGAGAAAGCCATAGTAGTAGGCTACCAACGAGCACAGTACCAATCCCCAGATGCCGTCCTTGTACCCTTGCAACGTGACGTACCGGCGCCAGAACTCGCGGAGTGGCTGAGATAGGTAGGTCCAGGGCTTTGGGCGTTTTCCTTCCTGGTACCGGATGCGGGCTTCGTAGGGCACGTATTGCTGCTGTTTACGCCTGAACTCTTCGAAGGTCCGATAATTATAGTGAATGAGGGGGTTTTTAAGATAGCCTGCTTCCCCCGCCAAATCTACGATCTCATGCACCTGCCACTTGGGATTGTAGTGAGCGCGTCCCACTTTGAGAAGGCGCAGTTGATAGTCGGGGTACCAGCCGCCGTGGCGGATCTCTTTGCCCCAGATTATGTTGCGCCTGGGTATCCACCAGCCGCTGATGGCGTCGTCCCGTATCACGTGGCGTATCTCCTCCTCGACGTGGCGCGTGGCTCGCTCGTCCGAGTCCACATAGAAGAGCCATTCTCCCCTTGCCAGGGAGAGGCCGAACTCTCGCTGCGCGGCGAAATTCTCGAAGCGATGAGGTATAACGCGCGCTCCAAAGGCGCGCGCGACAGAAGCGGTGCGATCTATGCTGCGCGTGTCAAGGACGACAAAGATATCGTCGGCCCAGGCCACGCTTTGGAGACAGTCTGCGATGATCGCTTCGTTATTGCAGGCGAGTATGCCCACGCTCACGTGAGGCACATCACATCTCCAATTCTGCTATGTGCCGATAGGCCGCCCTTTTGCGTTCCATTTCTCCACGGGATAATTCACCCTGTCGCCTCTCTCTTTTCAACAACCACATCTTGTACCACAGTCCCGCTCTGACGATGAGGCGGGCTGCGACACGGTAGGCGCGTCCATAGTGTTTCTGGAAGAGCCTATAGCGGCTGCGCCACAGGGCCACAAACATCTCTTCCGCGAACTGGCGAGTGCTCTGGGCCGCGAAATGAACGATCTCGGCGCTGGGAAGGCAGTATATCTCCCAGCCTGCCTCTTTGATGCGCTTGCACCAGTCGATCTCCTCACAGTACATAAAATACTCGTCATCCAAGAGGCCGACTTCCTGGATCGTCTCTTTGCGCACCATCATTGCCGCGCCCAGGGGGTGGTCTATGGAGAAGGGCTTGCCAGCCTCGTAGAGGCGTTTAGGATAGCGGCCATTCAGCCTGGAGTCAAGCAATTGATGGTGTAGGGGCCAGAAATCGAGGAAAGCCATAAGCAGGGTGGGGAAATGAAAGGCGCTGTGTTGAAACGTCCCGTCGCCATAGGTTAGCCGGGGACCTACCACGGCTACACGGGGATGGCTCTCCAAAAAGGAGGCCATGCGCACCAAGGCCCCGGGTCGTACCCGCGTATCAGGGTTCAGAAGCAGTACGTACTCGGGCAGGTTCCCTGATGCCTTCATCTGGGCTATGGCCATGTTGGTCGCGCGCGCAAAGCCTACGTTCTCCTCATTGGCGACAAGGTGTGTCTGGGGAAAGCGGGCTTTGACCATCTCTGCGCTGCCGTCCTTCGAAGCGTTGTCCACAACCCATACTTGGCCGCACAGTCCGGAGGTTTCCATCTCTTGATACACAGAGGCCAGGCAGCCAGCGGTGAGGTCTCGGGTGTTATAGCTGACGATGGCGATACCAAGTTCCACAGGCGAACCCTTAGAAGGCGATGGCGATCTGTGTGGGCTCGACGTTGTCCTGAACGATTTCCACTTCCTCATGGATCAACCCTATCCAGTAGTAGGGTTTGGCGTCGAAGGGGCGGTCGTCGATGCGCAAATGCCCCACGACGGTGACCGTATGGTCGGGCATGAGGTACTTCTCGTAACCGATCTCTGTCTCTATTACCTCAAGATCCTCATCCATCCCCAGTTGCCACCGAAAAGGATATGTGCGCCCCAGACTATTGCCCTCAAAGTCCAGCCCCACGCGAAATATACCTGGCTCCAGATGTTCGCCGAGGGTATTAAAGTTCTGGGAAGTGCTATAGGTTGTTCCCGGCTCTGGCCCTTTGGTGCGCACGGGCACGGTTCCGATGTTCTTTACTGTGCACGTAAATGTGAGGGTCTCGCCCAGGGAAACAACCTGAGGCGAGAATTTCGCTGCACGGTTGACAATCTCCACCCGTGGCACGCCCCCGCCGCGTATAGTCAATTCACCTGTCTCTTTCGCCTCGTTACCCACGGCGTCCACCGCCTCCACGATGACAATGTAGGTACCATCTGGGGGAGGGGTAGCGCCGCGGTCGATTCCTGCATCGTAATCGTGTTCGTGGGTGCCCGGAGCGCCCATCTCGCGGATCTCGTCTTCGGGGACAGGATATTTATTACCCTCATCATCCAGCAAGTATACCTCTACCAGTTCGGCCTGCTTGTTGAGGTTGTAGCCGATGGTAACCCTGTCCGTAATGCCGTCCCGATTGGGTGTGAACGCTTGAGGCCAGATATTGAGGTTTTCGATGCGGAGGGGAACCTTGTCTCCTCCTGAGATTATAAGCTTTGTCTCCAGGCGTTCAGCGTAGCCGTGTTCATCCTCTGCCACGAAGAAGCACGTGTATTGGCCATCGGGCAGGAGTGTGCCATCGATCACGCCGCCAAAGTAGGCCGTGCGTTCGCCTTTTGAGCGTCGGTTGCCATCCCGAAAGTAATGGCGGTTGCCATCTTGATCAACGAGATATATGGTGATCCGCGATTGTCTTGATAGGGAATACTTGATCTCTGCGACATCCTCCACGCCGTCCGCGTTGGGAGATATGGTCTGGGGACGTATGGAGACATCGTGCAGAAGAGGGCGGGAGACGCAGCCGGAAGGCACGAGGATGAGTGCGAGTGCCAGTAGGAACGTTAGGTGCTCAGGGATTGCGAGCTTTGTCACGGTTTCGAGTGGTCTCCCGATGATACGCTGACAAATGATCGGTGCTTGAATGTCTGAGAAGGGCACTTCCCCAAAAGGATAGGGGGCTTGTGGCCGCGCTTCGCATGCCATACCTATGCACGTTTGCTGTGCATAATGCTTTGCCAGTGTACTTTAGAGAGACGGCCTGGTCAAGAAAGCGCTTCCATCTCAACAAGGGACCGATGGTGACGTAGGTTGGGGCCCGGGTAAGCGATAGAATGTTCCCTATCTGCGCCATCCTCTGCCCATACCCCGCCCCCGTCCGCCGCCGGTGCCAAAGTGTCTGGCGACATTGGCTTTGACCACCGTTTCCAACTCTCCCGTCTTGAAGGCGTCGATGGCTTGCTGCACCGTTCCTGCCTCTGCAAGATAGGTTGGGATGTTGGCCGCTTCCAGCACGGCGTAGGCGTTAGGTCCCATGTTGCCGGTGATTACGGCCTCAACCTTTTTTTGGACTATGAACTGGGCTGCCTGTACACCAGCGCCACCCATGGCGCCAGAGGCGGGATTTGATACTATCTCGTATTCCATTGTCTCCGTGTCGACGAGCAGGTAGGCCGGGCATCGTCCGAACACGGGCGATAGGGGAGCTTCCAGGTGGTCTCCACCAGATGTAACAGCGATCCTCATAACACCGTCTCCTCGATATGATTCTCTTTAGTCTGTACTTGATCCAGTTTCGATGCAGAGTAAAAGTTCGGATACAGCCTGTAGTGGTTTGCAATTTGGAGCCGCCCGCACGTTGTACCCGCATCTCTTTGAATTATATGTTCTGCATAGTATCTGGCCAAAATCCAATCTAGGCGTACTATACGGTATGGTTTTGAGAACAGGCCCGGAGCGCATTGCGATGCCGGGTTTTTCCGATTGTAGAAGCGCACCTCGGGCTCCCGACTCCCCCCGCCACATAGCTTACGGTCTCGTAAAATAGTGTTCGCTCCTTTTGCAGATAATAGACCCCGTGCCAAGGCGCATGTCCTTTGCAATGACTGGGCATTTGATCTTCAGGAGGAAGAAAATAGGGGCACGGATATCGCTCAGTGTTTCGTAGTTGCCCTGCCCCTTGGCAATGATCACCGAGGCCTTGCGAAATTCATGGAGGAACTCGGGGGAGCAGTCTTTCAGTAGCGTTCCGGGTGCATCGGAACCGCTGCTCACGACCTCAGCGATGCGATGGATACCCGCTTGTCGGGCATCGTCCGCGACGGCATCATTAATGGTGGGGCCTCCCTTGACCACATAGCGGGTTGGTATTTCTATGTTCTCGATCAATATGCGGTCAAACACCGTCTCCCCTGCGTTGTCAGCCAAGAATAGCACCTCACGTGAGGTGCTCAAGGCCTCACTAAGTGCTTGTGTATGATCTACGGTGAACGGCTGCCGCAGAGTTTCCTCAACATAGGGCCAAAGGCTATTCACTTTGTCTGTTGTGTTGGCCTGTGCAAAGTCGATAATATTGCCTGCAATGGCCAGGCGTACCGCGCAGGTAAAGGGATCCTTGGCCTCTCGTACCATGCGCTGGAGTCTGGGGTACAAGGCGAGAGCACGTTCTGTGCTGTAGGCTTTGAGTTGGAAATAGGGATCATCGACACCCGTCTGGGCCCGAACCATGCGGTGGACCGCTTGGCCGATTTCGGGAGGCGTGCAGTCAGTGTCCAATCGGAGAAGCTGCTGCATGACCTTTCTGAGAAGATGAAGTTGTTCCTCTTGCGTAGCCCCAACAGTGCGAGATGCTTCCAAAGCCTGGCGCATGAAACAGGGATAGCAGTCTGGATATGTCCTCATTTGCTTCGTAGCGTCTTTTCCATGGATCGCGCGTATAGTAGATACATATCTTCTCGCCCCCTGATCCGGTAGATCACCTCACAATCGAGAAAGCGTCAGGTGAGCTACGCACCTCATTCATAGAGTGACTTTGCGTATCATGTCATTTTAGATGAAGCGTGAGTTTTGTCAAAAGATGCATCGGGCGGCAGCTCAACTATATTTGGGTTCGTCAGGTGAATGTGATATAATATCTGATGTAAGTGGTTTTTTCATGGGAATCTTGGCTCGTGTGTGATACTCAGCGTCTCGGGGTTGTTGGGCACGCTTGGTATGTGGTCGGCAATCTGGTATGCGGCTATAGGGACGCGTTGCCCGTGAGTCCACATGGGTGTTGGCCCCGCATCTGGCATTGCATATCCCCCTTGACTATTTTCCACAATGGTTGCACAATGGGTGTAGGAATTGTTAGCTCAGGATAGCGGTGAAAGGGAATGGATTTTTCTAGCCTTTTGAGAAAAGGCATAATCGAAGAGGAGATCGTTGGCGAGTCGATGGAGGATGAACTTTCGTTTCCTGACGAATTACCCGTTCTTCCTCTGAGGAATACTGTGATATTTCCTCTAACAGTGTTGCCTCTTGTGGTAGAGAGACCCCGCTCCGTACGTTTGATTGATGATACTGTGCTCACGGATCGATTGGTGGCTTTGGTGGCTGTCAAAGATCCAACAATTCAGGACCCCACGCCAGATGACCTGTATGAGGTGGGCACTATCGGCATGATTCATCGGTTGGCGCGTTCGCCCGATGACACGTTGCACGTCATTGTGCAGGGCTTGGAGCGCATTCGGATATCCGAGTTCACCCAATTGGAGCCATATATGCGCGCCAAAATTGAAGTCGCACCGGATACGATAGAGACTGGCGTCGAGGTTGAAGCCCTGGTGCGCAATATCGGAGATCTGTTTGAGCGCCTGGTGGATCTGGCGGGATACATTCCCGAAGAGATCGCTGGCAACGTACTCGATACCGGTGACCCAAGGCAGTTGGCCTACATGGTCGCCACCAGTACCCGTATGGACGTTGAGGTACGCGAAGAGATTCTGGAGTTGGATAGTGTAACCGACAAACTCTTTCGCCTTTTCAGTGCGCTTACGCGAGAAGTCGACGTGCTAGAGCTGGGAAGAAAGATCCAGTCCGATGCCCAGTCTGGCATAGAGGAAGTGCAACGGGAGTACTTTTTGCGTGAGCAATTGAAGGCGATCAGGAGGGAGTTGGGAGAGGAGGATGGGCAAGCAGCAGAGATTCATGAGCTTGAGGAAAAGATAGAGGCCGTTGGGATGCCAAAGGAGGCGAAAGCGGAGGCCCTGCGCGAGTTGGATCGTCTGGCGAAGCTGCCTCCCGCCGCAGCCGAGTATTCGGTGATTCGCACCTATCTGGACTGGCTCACGGAGCTGCCTTGGCAGTCAATTACAGAGGATAATTTGGATATCGGCGCGGCCCGTCGCGTGTTGGATGAGGATCATTACGATCTTCAACGTGTCAAAGATCGTATCATCGAGTACCTTGCCGTACGCAAGCTTCGGCATGAACGTGGTGATGGAAAGTCCGAGGCGGAAGCAATTGAGCATCAAGATCGGTCCGTTGATCACATTCGTCGGGAACGCGAAGGGGTCATTCTCTGTTTGGTTGGCCCTCCTGGTGTGGGCAAGACGTCGCTGGGACGTTCCATCGCCCGTGCCCTGGGCCGCAAGTTCGTGAGGCAATCCCTGGGGGGCATGCATGACGAGGCCGAGATACGAGGGCATCGTCGTACCTATATTGGGGCCATGCCCGGCCGCATTATCCAGGCTATCCGGCGTGTGGGCTCGCGTAATCCAGTGTTTATGCTGGATGAGGTGGACAAGATAGGATCCGATTTCAGGGGCGATCCCGCATCGGCGTTGCTGGAGGTGCTAGATCCCGAGCAGAACTGCGAGTTTCGGGATCATTATCTCGATGTTCCCTTTGATCTGTCGCAGGTTATGTTCATCACGACCGCCAACGTGTTGGACACAGTCCCTGCGGCCCTGCAGGACCGGATGGAGACGCTCAAGCTTTCCGGCTATACGGAGCACGAAAAGGTCGCCATCGCTGAGGGGTACTTGATTCCCAGGCAGATCCAGGAAAACGGCCTTCGTTTTGACGAGGTCAGCTTTGAGCAGGGGGCGCTGCGCCGCATAATACGGGAATACACGCGGGAGGCTGGGGTACGTGAACTGGAACGAAGGATTGGTGCCATCTGCCGCAAGGTAGCCACCAAAGTAGCGGAGGGGTTTTCGGGGCAACTTGTCATTTCAGAAGACACGGTGACGGATTATCTTGGCAAGCCCGTTTACTTTTTCGAGGTGGCCGAACGTACCCAAATTCCGGGGGTGGCGACAGGATTAGCGTGGACTCCGTCAGGAGGGGACATTCTCTTCATTGAGGCGACCAAGATGAAAGGAAGTGGAAATTTTTCCGTGACGGGCAAGTTGGGCACCGTTATGAAAGAGTCGGCCCAGGCCGCCCTGAGCTACGTGCGCTCCAAGGCGGCAGAACTGGGCATAGAGGAAGACATTTTTGGCAGTATAGATATTCATCTTCATGTTCCTGCGGGAGCGATTCCCAAGGATGGGCCTTCTGCTGGCGTGGCCATGTGTACGGCCATGGCTTCACTGCTGAAGGACGTACCAGTGAATGGCAAACTGGGTATGACTGGCGAGATTACGTTGCGAGGCCAAGTGTTGCCCGTCGGGGGAGTCAAGGAAAAGGTATTGGCGGCGCACCGCGCAGGGCTTGAGTATGTTTGTTTACCGCAGAGAAACGAAAAGGATTTAGACGAAGTGCCTCAGGAAGTGTGCGACGAGATGGAGTTCATTCTTGTCGATCACGTCGAGCAGGTTCTTGAGGCCGCTTTCGACAATTTGGAAGGAAAGAAAAAGTGGCAAGGAATAATGGAAATAGAGGAGGGCGGGATAATCGGGACATGAAATGGTATGGAGGCGATCTCCATATACATACGCCTGGCTCCAAGGATTATCAACAACCCGAAATCACATATTTGGATATTCTGAAACAAGCAGAGTCCAAAGGCTTACGCATAGTGGCCTTTACTGATCACAATACTGTCGCGGGCTACGCAGAGATGCAGCGCGAAATAGCAGACCTGGAACGTTGGAGGGAGACGGGGCGAATCACCCCAGAGGAGGAACAGCAATTAGAAGAGTATCAACGGCTTCTGGACAAGATGCTGGTGCTGCCAGGCTTTGAGCTGACAGCGACTTTTGGCTTTCACATTCTGGGTATCTTTGACAAGGATACTCCCGTGAGGGCGCTGGAGCATGTACTGATCGATCTCAACGTGCCCATCGACTTGATCGGGGAGGGAGAGACGGAGGTCGGCTCCACAAGTGATGTCATCACCGCCTACCGCACCATGGCTGAGGCAGGAGCGCTCGTCATTGCGGCCCATGCCGACTCGAATCACGGTGTGGCCATGATGCGATTGAACTTTGGAGGGCAAACGCGTATATCCTATACGCAGAACGAGAACCTTCATGCGCTTGAGGTCACAGATCTGGAAAAGCGGGGAAGGCATACGACGAAGGCCTTCTTTGACGGGTCCAAGCCGCAGTATCCTCGCCGCATGCACTGTATTCAGGGCTCTGATGCGCATCGCCTTACCCGCAAGGGAAATCACTTGGGCGTGGGAGATCGCGCTACGGATTTCCTATTGCCAGAGTTGAGCTTTGACGCGTTAAAGGAGCTCTTTTTGACCGATGATTTCTCGCGTACGCGTCCTTACAAGCGGCATGCTCCGGCCCGTCCTGGCAAAGTGGAGCGTGCACGGAAAGCGGGGCAGACGGAGCAGCGAAGCTTCCATGAGCATATGAAGCGTGAGGGCGGATGCTTGTACGCCATCGTGCGTGATGTGGCGGCCTTTGCTAATACAAAGGGAGGCCACATCTATGTGGGCGTAAAGGCGGATCCTAAGGCTCCTCCTAAAGGTGTCGGCGATCCAGATCAGGCAATGGGAAGGCTTGGCTCGGAGATCAAGCGTCTGATCAGCCCGCCTCTTGATGTCAATATGACAGCGCTCGAGACGGAGGGCAAGCATGTCATCCGCATAGACATTCCTCAGGGCGATGAGCGCCCTTATGTGCTTGAGGGAAGCAAGATCTATGTTCGCCAGGGGGCGAGGAGTGAGTTGGCCATGCGTGACCAGATCATTACCCTTGTGGGGGAGGTTCTTAGAGAGGGGGGACCGCCGTTGGTAAAGGAACGACGCCCTGAGCGAGAGCCGAAGCAGGGGGAACGCGAGGCGCCAAGTGAACGTGAAAGAGAAAGGGAGATAGAAGCGCCGGAGGGGGCTGTGCAGCCTCCCCGCTCGGGCGTCGAGATTGTCAAGTCGGAGAAACGCAATGGCGAGTTGTATCATACCATGCGCGATCTGCGTAATGGCAATGAGGTCGACGACGTCACCCGCTCGTCCGCTCGAAGGCTATGGCGCTACGCAATAGCCCTCAAGGAAAAGGGCATTTTCAATGAAGATAAAGTATCCTGGGATGGCAGCCTGGGGCTTTGGCATAAATACAAGCGAGCAGGGCGAGATCACTACGATCTCGTGCAAAAGATGCCCGACGGAGGCGTCCGCGTTTATTATGGCGTCAACGAGGATGGACTTGAAGGCCCCTGGGAAGACGTTGTGGAGAAAAAATAGGCCTTGGGGCGTGGCGCTTGCTCAGTTGCGTACCGGGTGTTGTTTGTCGCTGGAATGTTGGGACGCCATGTGGGAATCGAGTTTTCGCTGTGCTAGGATCATGATTCAAGGAAGCGGGATGCCAGAAAGACGATCATTGGATGTTTGAGATCGTCTTTCTGGGCACCTCTGCCTCGGCACCCTCTGTTGATCGTGGTTTGTCCTCTGCGCTGGTTCTCTATAAGGATCAGCGTTTTCTCGTCGATTGTGGCGAGGGGACGCAGCGGCAGCTCCTTCGCAGCGGCATGGGATTCAGAAAGATGGACAAGATTCTGTTGACGCACGGCCATCTGGATCACATTCTAGGGCTTGGGGGGCTCGTTTCCACTTTTTCGCGCTGGGAGTCCATCTCCACACTGCGCATCTATGGGGGGGAATGGGCTTTGCAGCGGGTCAAAGGCCTGATGGATGTTGTCTTGCGAGGTGACGATATACACCTGGATGTGGACTTGGTCGCTATTCGCCCTGGATGTGTGTGGGAGTCGGACGCTATGAAAGTCACGGCTTTCCCCGTGACCCATCGGGGCCCTGGCTGCTATGGCTACCTGTTTGAGGAGAGCAGTCGGCGACCATTCTTGGCGGAGAAAGCAGAGCGCCTGGGAGTGCCTCGCGGACCGGAGAGGGGCTTGCTGGTACGGGGGGAGTCGATCAGGCTCGGGGACGGTACGGTTGTGGAGCCCGATCAGGTTTTGGGCGAAGCGGTGAGGGGCACCAAGCTCGTCCATGTGGGGGACGCGGCGCGCACGGATAACCTGCTCGATGTATGTCACGGGGCGGATGCTCTGGTCATCGAATCCACATACCTGGCGCGTGATAAGGAGTTGGCTGATCGCTTTGGCCATCTCACGGCTGCAGAGGCGGCAGAGTTGGCGCATGCCGCCCAGGTGCACTATCTGTTTCTGGTCCATATCTCAAGACGTTACTCGGAGTATCAGATCGCGCGAGAGGCTCAGGCCATTTTCCCCGATACGATTGTGCCCCGGGATCTTGACCACTATCGCGTCGTTCGCGGTGCTGTGGACAAGGTTGAACGGGGAGGAAGGTGATTGACCATGGGCGAACTCGTCTTTCTCAAACTTGGGGGCTCGCTCATCACGGACAAACGGCGCTATGAAACGCCTCGGCCTGCCGTTATCTCGCGCGTCGCCAAAGAGATTCGGATGGCCTTGGATGCTCGGGATGATATGCAATTGGTGCTGGGCCACGGCAGTGGGTCTTTTGGACATTTTGCTGCTGATCGGTACAAGGTTCACGAGGGAAATCTGGAGGATTGGATAGGCTATGCGGAGACGAGTGCGGCCGCACAGCGTTTGAATCGTCTCGTTACCGATTCATTGCTGGCTGAGGATATTCGGGTTGTTTCGCTTCAGCCCTCGGCATCTGCCCGTTGCCACGATGGGGAGTTGGTGGATCTGGCTATCGATCCCATCGTGGCATTGCTGCGACGGGGGGCTGTCCCCCTGGTGTACGGCGACGTGGCTCTTGATGACGTCAAGGGATGTAGCATTGTCTCTACGGAGCAACTGTTCATCCTTCTTGCGCGGAGGCTGCGCCCCCAGCGCATTATTATCGCGGGGGAGGTGGCCGGCGTTTACTCGGGCGATCCCCACAGGGATTCTATCGTACGTTTGATTCCCGAGATAACGTCAAGAAACTATGATGATATCGAAGAGATGCTTGCCCATTCCTTTGGCACCGATGTGACGGGGGGCATGGTGAGCAAAGTGCGGGATCTGTTCTCCTTGGTCACTGAGCAGCCGAATCTTGTTGTGCGTATCATTACCGGACGCAGGAATCATCTCATCGAGCGTGTGCTGGTAGAGCCAGAACGGCAAGAAGGGACAGTGTTGCATTACTAGCGTTATGCGTCGAGAGATGGACGCTTTTCGTCACCGTATAGTGTAGGGGTTGGTATGACTGGATTTGTTTCCTTTGTCATAGTTTTCAGCTTGCTGATATTCGTCCATGAGTTTGGCCATTTCATAACTGCGAAGTTGGCTGGCGTTCGCGTGGAGGAGTTTGGTTTTGGATATCCGCCGCGCCTGCTCAGTTTGGGTACCTGGCAAGGCACCCGCATCACCCTCAACGCGCTGCCGGTCGGGGGCTTTGTGCGGATGAATGAGGACGACCCCACGGTGGAGGGGAGTTTGGCGCGCAAGAGCCGGCCGGTGCGCGCCCTCGTGTTGGCTGCCGGGTCCTTGATGAATCTGCTGCTGGCTATTGCCCTTTATAGTCTGACCTTCATGTTGGGGGCGTTGACGCCCGTGGAGGCCCCGGGGGCGGGCATATATTACGTAGCACCCGAGTCTCCGGCTGAAGCCGCAGGGCTTCAACCTGGCGATACCATTGTGAAAATCAATGGGGAGGAGGTTCAGGGTGTGGACGAGGCCGCAAATATCATTTCTCAAAATGCGGGAGAGTCTATCACCCTTGTGGTACGTCGTGACGGTAGGATGCTTTCCCCTATCGCGGCTACTCCCCGAAAGAACCCTCCCCCGAACGAGGGAGCGCTGGGGGTGGCACTTGATCTTCCCCTTGTGCGTAAGAGGTATCCCGTTTGGCAAGCTGTGCCCAAGGGGTTCTTTGCCATATATAATACCATTCGATCTGTCTTTTATACCATCCGCGCCGCGATCTTGGGGAATTTGCCGATACCCTTCCAGGTTACGGGCCCCATCGGCATCTATCAGGAGACAGCCAAGGTGGCCAAGACAGGGGTGGACCGGTTGATCGAGTTCACGGGCTTTTTGAGCCTGAACCTCTTTCTTGTCAATCTCCTGCCTCTCCCCGCCCTGGACGGGGGGCGACTGCTATTCGTGATGCTGGAGCGGGTACGCGGAGGGAAAAAGGTCCCGCCTGAAAAGGAAGCGCTGGTTCATGCTATTGGCATGGCGGTGCTTCTCGCCTTTATGGCGGTGATAACGTACTTCGATTATCAACGTTACTTTGGCTGATGCAAGTTTGGCTG
>JAYENT010000091.1:17846-49707 GCA_034722245.1 Chloroflexota bacterium | reverse complement strand
TGTGATGGAAGAAAGGCGATATGGTTTCAGATTTTGAGGCCGCTTTAGACAAACTCGCGGATGGCACAGAACCCCTAGACCGTCGGCTCTTGAAGCACTTTTCCGTCCTCACGCGAGCCGAAGAAAGAAGGCTTGAAGAGAGATTTGGCACAGTGGACCGCGAGCGCAGGCGTCAGCTATTGAAAAAGCTGATCGCTTGTGCTGAGGAGGACTTTCGCCTCGACTATACGGCATTTTTCTACTTTTGCCTTGACAGCGACGATCCCGTTGTGCGCCGTCGTGCCATAGAGGGGTTGTGGGAAGAAGAGCGTGCTGCCTTTGCCGAGCGCCTGTTGGAGATGCTCGCCTCTGACCCCGCCGCTCAGGTGCGCGCGGCCGCGGCCGAGGCACTGGGGCGCTTTCTTTTCATGGCCGGGAGCGAGTCGTTTGGTGCGAAATTGGGCCCCGCGATCCAAGAGGCATTGGATCGTGCCATTCACGCTGATGAGGACACGGATGTGGTACGCAGAGCCATCGAGTCCATCGCCTACGTCAATGAGCCGAGAGTCTATCGTATCATTGAGGCAGCCTACGAAGAGGGTGGACAGCGTATGCGTGAGAGCGCCGTCTTTGCCATGGGCCGCAGTGCAGTTGATCGTTGGACAGATATCGTGATAGATGAGCTTGGCAGTCGCTCCCCGGCGATGCGCTACGAGGCCGCCCGGGCCTGCGGGGAGATTCAGGCAAAGCGGGCGGTGGATCCGCTCGGGGAGCTGCTTGGAGATGCAGATCCTGAAGTGCGAACCATGGCTGTGTGGGCTCTGGGGCAGATTGGGGGCGAGCGTGCTGAGGAGATTTTGGAATACTGCGTGGAAGAGGGGGACGAGGTTCTCAGAGAAGCGGCCTCAGAGGCCTTGGAAGAGCTGCGGTTCCTTGCAGAGCCCCTGAGCTTGCTGGAGGTTCCTCTTGAAGGGGCAGTTTCGGGGGGCCAAAAGTCTGAGCAAGAATCGGAGGACGAGGATGAGGAATGGGCCGACGAAATCCTCGATATGGGCTAGGGACTCTTTCTTGATGGCATGGAGAAGGTGACGCTATTAATGGCTCAGGATATTGGTAATAGCACTAAAGAACGCTTTCATGCCTTGATCTCTGGCCGTGTTCAGGGAGTGAGCTTTCGCTACTATGCTCGGGAAATGGCGCGTGGGCTAGGGGTTACAGGTTACGTGCGCAACCGAAACGACGGAATGGTGGAGGTTGTGGCGGAGGGCGAGGCGGACCCTCTACGTCAGTTTCTGTCTTGGCTGCGTGCTGGTCCCAGACTGGCGCGCGTTGAGGGGGTGGATGTAACCTGGGAGTCATTCGAGGACGAGTTCCGGGCCTTTGAGGTGCGCTACTAGATGGACAAGAATCCCGGGCGCGTCGCTTGGATTACCCTGGCCAGCGCTTTCTTCGTATTTTGCTTTGTCATCACTGCGGTACCCCTCAGCATCCGCCATCATATGCTGCATGCGGAAGAAAAACATGAGGCTGTAGTGGAATCTCTTGTGGGCACCGTCATTGTTGAACCCCCTGTGGGACGAGGATCCTTCCCTTTAGAGAGCGGAGAGAGCATGCAGGTACCAGAGGGGAGCGTAGTACGTGTGGATGAGACCTCGGAAGCGGTGATCACCTTTTTCGAACATAGCTTTGCGCGTCTCTTCCCGGGGACTACCGTGCGATTAGAGCGTATGCGTTCTCCCCGATACCGGGTCAGCAAGTTGCCAAACACGGTATATGTCAAGCTCTCGGGTGGGCACGTACACGTGGGCACCACGCTTTCCTCGCAATCACCGTTGGATTTCCGAGTCCTCACCCTTCATGCGGATGTTTTCTTATCGCCGGATGGGAGTTATGCCCTAGAAGGTACGAACAACCGGTCAGGGATCACCGTTTATGCCCGGGGGGGTGCGCGTGTCGAGGCAGCGGGCGATAGTGTGGAGCTGGAGCCCCGGCAGCGCACGGAGGTGGCCCTTGGGCAGCCTCCCGGAACTCCTGTCGATGCAGCGCGCAATCTGGTGGTCAATGGCGATTTCAGTGCGGGCTTTGAGGGGTGGCGTCTGTTCAACGATCAGGGCAACGATGGAGGGAAAGTGGATGGCACCTTCTCCCTGGTCGTTGATGAGGGACGCAGGGCGGTAGGGCTTTTGCGGGACGGTGGCCTAGGTAATCACTGCGAGACCATTTTGGAGCAGACCATCGATCGTACCATACCGGAGCCAGTGAGTTCCTTGGTGGTGCGGGCCACGGTCAAGGTACGGTATCAGAGCCTCTCCGGCGGCGGATATCTGAGTTCCGAGTATCCGCTGATGATTCGTATAACCTATCGAGACAGCTATGATAGCGAAACAGAGTGGGTTAAGGGATTTTACTATCAGAATGTGCAGAACAATCCCACCGCTTTTGGGTTGCGTATTCCGCAAGATCGCTGGTATTTCTTTCAGTCTGAGAATCTTTTGGAGAGCTTGCCCATCCGTCCCTATAGAATCCTCCGACTGCGCGTGTACGCTGCGGGATGGGACTATGAGAGTCTGATCTCGGACATCAACCTAATTGTCGAGTGAGCTTTCCCGCGCCCCGCAGCCTGGTGAGTTGCGCCATATAGATCTCTCGGATGGCGCGCATGATTTCCCTATAGGCCTCAGTGCGGTAATCGGGATACGTCCAAGGGAGGGGGCGAAAATCACCCTCTCGGTAGATGAGCGTCACCTCAGCGTATATCCCCTGCCCCAGATAGATGCGGTGTCCATGGTTCTTGGTGGTGGCCAGGACGAGTTTGGACGGTGCGATGTACCCCGGATCGAGGTTGATTCTTCGCCTCCCGTCCCGACTCCATTGTTCTTCCAGTTCATTTGTCATCGCCTTGATGCTGGCGATGCTCCCAGGATCGATGAGTCTCTCGAAAGAGAGGAATTGGCGTTCTAGGTCGCTGCCCATCTCCTTCTCATAGTACGTGGTGTGATCGAAGGGCAGTCGGGAGCTTGCATAATCTGTGGGGCCAAAGCGCTCGCTCAACGCCTGTTCTGCCTTCTGAAAGAGTGCCTCGTGCCTGCTGAACATGGGCATGATAAGCTTCACTGGAAGTGGTTTTTTCACCTCACCCATTCTTTTTCCTCTCCTTGTTTCTGTGACGGGTCGGAGGCTGTATTTTTACGCTACCCCTTTTCACGGCAGCCGGCGGATCGTTTGCTGGCGGGTTACTGGAATCCCAACCCCTTTTCCTTCAGCGATTGATAGCGGCCATCACCGATGATGAGGTGATCGAGAACCTCAATATCCAGCAGCTTGCCCGCGTCGACAATGGCTTTGGTGATCTGTATATCCTCTGCGGAGGGCATGGGGTCCCCGCTTGGATGGTTATGCGCCACAATGATCGCTGCCGCGTTATCCTTGACGGCGTCTCGAAAGACCTCACCGACGCGCACCATGGCCGTGTTGAGACTGCCCACATAGACGGTGACTGTGCGGAGCATCTTGTGTTTTGTGTCCAGGAGCATGACATGCATCTCTTCCTTGGGCTTGTTCGTCATTCGAGCCATGAACACGTTGGCGGCGTCGTGGGGAGAGCCGATCTGCGGGCGACTCTCCTCGCTGGCTAGTGCTGCGCGTCTTCCCAGAGCAATGGCGGCGATAATCTGGCAGGCCTTGGCCGGGCCGATGCCCGAGAGCTCGCATAGTTCGCGAAGGCTGGCGTTGGCAACGCGGTCAAGGCCCTGAAGAGTGGTCAACAACCGGGTGGCCAGACCGACGGCGCTCTCGCCTCTGGATCCCGTGCGCAGAAGGATGGCCAGGAGTTCCGCATTGGAAAGGGCGCTGGCGCCGTACAGTTCCAGGCGCTCCCGTGGCCTTTCCTCCTCCGGCATCTCTTTGATGCGGGCTTGATAGGGATTGCTTTCCATGATCGGAGCTTTTCTCCTTCCTTAGTTGTGGCCGTTTGGCGACCGGGCTTGTAGTACGGGGGACTCGTTTACCCTGATATTGTGGCGCGAACGAAGGCGATGGTGCTGTGCCACGGGCACGTTCTTCCTGCCAGTTGTTCCTGGAACAGGCTCTTGATCTCTGCGATGGTATTCTCTGGCAGATGTCGGCGTAGGTGCTGGATATAGCTTGGACGGCCCTCTGCCGTGGCGTCGAACCAGCGGTCTATATGTTCGTTCGTTATGAGGCGTTCCGTCTCAATTCTTTCTTGCGTGACTTCTATCTCTTGGAAGCCCGCCTCTTCAAAAGCTGCTCTCAGGTCTTGGCTGTCCCAGTTGACCATGGGATCCTTCCTGTCGGTATAGATCTGTTCCTCGGCCTCTTTCCACGCTGCCATTGTTGTGTCATCCAGCGAACGGGTGTCCACCAGTTCGTAGAGACGCTGCGTCTCCCTGGGGATGGTCTCGGCCAGGCTTATGACGCCATCGGTTTGAAGGAGCTTGCACAGGGAGAGCAGGAGGCTCTCTTTGTCCTCCTGTCGCATGAGAGTATTTCGGCCTACCATGACGTCGAAGCGGATATCCTCGTAACCATCCTGAACCAGTATTTCGGTCAATCGGTCCAGGCTTCCCTCTAGAACGATGGGGCGGCGCAATTCGGGCAGTGGCTCGCTCTGTTGACGCAAGGCTTCCGCAGTCTGGGCATTCGAAGCCAGGGCCCACACGCCGCCCTCAGGCGCCAGGCGCAGTGCCTCCCAGACGAAAAGTCCGGAACCCGCATTTAGATCCAATATAAGGTGATGGCGTTGTACTGTGATTTGTTGGAATACCCGATCACGAAGCTCGCCGAGATGACGTCCGGCGTTGCTCACCGCCCGCATCAACCAGCGCTCCTGCGTGCGGTTCTTTGGGGAGAAGGTCAGCACTTCTCCTACACCGAGGTCGCCGTCCACCACAGCGGCGAGTTGCTCCTCCCGTCGCCGTTGCACCTGATGTCTCACATCCTTTTCGTACCCCTGATCACTGGGCTGATAGAAGATGTTGCCCTGTAGCGCGTCGGGCAGGTATTGTTGGGCCACCCAGTGCTCTCGATAGGCATGAGGGTACAGATAGCCCTCTCCATGACCAAAGCCCTCCTTATCCCGGCTGCTGTCCTTCAGATGGCTTGGGACCTCCGTTCGTTCCCGCTTGACCGCCTCCAGGGCATCAAAGTACCCCATGGCCGAGTTGGATTTTGGCGCGGTGGCCAGGTAAAGAGCGGCCTCCGCCAGGTGAAACTGGCCCTCTGGTAGCCCCACACGGTCAAAGGCAGCGGCTGCGGACTCTACGATGCGCATTGCGTTGGGGTCCGCGAGCCCCACGTCCTCGGCTGCCAGGATCAACATGCGGCGGAGAATGAAATGGGGATCTTCGCCCGCGTGAACCATCTTGGCCAGCCAGTAGAGGGCGGCATCGGGATCAGACCCTCGCAACGATTTGATAAAGGCGCTGATGGTGTCAAAGTGGTAATCACCTTCGCGGTCATATAGCACAGCCCGTTCCTGGATGGAATCCTCGGCCACCGCCAGGTCGACGATTATAGTGCCCTCTTGGGGGGGCGTGGTCTCCACGGCCAGTTCGAGGGCATTCAGCAGAGAGCGGGCGTCGCCATTGGCCACGTCGACCAGATGATCCAGGGCTTCGGGGGTGATCTCCACGTCCAATTTCCCGTAGCCTCGCTCAGGATCCGTGAGGGCGCTGTGGGCAATGGCCCGCAGATTCTCTTGGCTCAAGGGCTGCAGTTGGAACACACGGCTGCGGCTGAGCAGGGGGCGGTTAACCGAGAACCAGGGATTCTCAGTAGTAGCCCCAATCATGATGATGGTACCGTTCTCCACCCATGGCAGAAGAGCGTCCTGTTGGGCCTTATTCCAGCGGTGCACTTCGTCGACAAACACGATGGTGCGCCGCCCGTAGAAGCTCCGTTCGTCCTTGGCCTGTGCGGTGACCTCGCGGAGGTCTCTTACCCCTGTCAGGACGGCATTGAGGGTAACAAAACGCGAACTCGTCGTGTTGGCGATGATTCTGGCCAGGGTGGTTTTGCCCGTGCCTGGCGGGCCGTAGAATATGAGCGACGAGATTTGATCGGCCTGTATGGCACGGCGGAGCAGGCGCCCAGGGCCCACCACGTGTTCCTGTCCTACGAACTCCTCCAGTGTCCGGGGACGCATACGGGCGGCGAGGGGTTCCTTGCTACCTCCCTCTTTCTTTCGCGCATGAGCAAAGAGATCCATGGGCTATGTGTTCTCTTCCTCTGTCTGGGTCGGCTCGTTTCGTTTGCGACGTCTATACAATCCCAGGGTTTTCCTGGCCCCCCTCCATGCGTTCTTGACCCTGGAGGCCTTTTCTTCCGTTATGGGATGTTCGCTATAGCGGGCCTCAATGAAGGCCTGCGTCAATTCATCGAATTGCTCGGCGATTTCTGGTATCTCTTTTGCCAGTATGCTCTGATATTCCCAGGGCGTCGCTGAGGGGGGACGCCCCAGATTCTGTTTCGCGCTGCGACGCAGCGTGGAGAGGTAGAAGTATCTTATACGCTCACGGAGGGGGAGGCCTCGTAGGGAGATGTAGCGCCAGGGGCGCCTTCTTGTTCTACTTTCGCGAGAGGGAAGACGATTCGCGATGGCTCTGCGAATCTCCGCTGTGGCCTTTTGGGTACCGCTGCGTATGCCCTGCCACAAGCCCAGGAGCCAACGGAAAAAGCCGGATAGAGAAAGTTTCTTTAAAAGGCTCCATCGATAGTCGGCGAAATGAAAGATGGAGTAACCGATGATGCCTATGAGGACAGTCCAGAAGGCCAGAGAGCGCACCAGGGGCCACCAAGGCATGGGCCTTCCCGATACGGCAGGTGGGGCCTGGGGTCTCGCCACGGGTGCTGCGGAAGGCTGGGTTTCGGTTGGCGTTCCGGTCATAAAGCCGATAAGGAGCGCCAATAGAGAAGAGATGAGGAATAGCAGCCCGAAGGCGATCTGGGTCAATACGTACAGCGTCCACTGGAGCACCGTGGACAGCGTATCCACCATGCCCACAGAGTAACCGACGGGCAAGACAGCGGACACCAGTCCGATCAAAAAGAGAAAGGCTAAGGCCAAGAGAACCCAACGTTTCCCTATTCCTTCCATGACAGGGATACCCTCGATCTCCCAGTGTGCTCTGAGTATGGTGTACCGCGCCTGGCCGATGAGAAGGAACCCGATGAGAAAATAGGCAAGAACGTTGAGCAGGACGCCTGAGCTGTATGAGTGGTCGAAGGCCATGAGATTGCGCACATCAACACGGGCTAGTCCCGCGAGTATGAGGAGAACCATGCCTCCAGCGGTAAAGATGCCCGTGATGCGTTTCAGCCTAGCGTAACGGTCTATGCGACCGTGGCGGGGCATGGTGCTATAGAGATAATGGTGGGGATCTGTAACCCTCGGTCTCTTTTCTGTTGGTGAGGCCTCGAGTTCTTGCATGGCCGAGGAAAGGGCGAGAGCGAGACTCCAAAAGATGGCCATGAGCATGCCATTCGCGATGAATCCGATATCGAAAAAGGCACCGACATCCATGGACCATCGCGCCACGTCGGCAGCCAATTGCGCCGCCCCATACTTTATATAGACGCCAAAGCGTACCACCAGGAGGATGAATACCCACTCCACAAAGCGGAAGCGCCATCTTTCCCTTGAATCCAGTTCCAATCGGGTAAGAAGCTGCTTGGCATGGATGCTCTCCAAACAGACGAGAAGGGTGAGTACAGACAGGATGCCTCCCGGCCACTCTGACGCGACGGAACCGATGAGTTGATTCAGGGAAATGACTATACAAGTCAGCATCGCCGAGATCGCCAAGGGGCGAATGATCTCCTCTAGGGCGATTCTGGACCAGTCGCGTGACGTCTTTATGCTGCTCGTTCCCTTGTCTGAGGTGGCTGTCGCCCCATCGCCGAGCGTTTTTTGGGTTATTGTCTCATCTCCAGACATCGAGATCCCTTTCCTGCCAGACCTGATGGGCTGTGACCCCCACATCCTCGGCCCTTTGCTTGACGAGCGCAAAGGGCGTTTGAGAATCCACGAGGATAAGCATGACGTGGAAGCCGGAGCGTTTCATGAGCAGCATGTTATCGAACAGGGCGTCGTCGGCGTGGCCGGAGATAATGATGGCCGTTGAGCCCCACGTGAGTTGAAGTCGGTCCTGATGGAGCAGATCAGCAAAGGAAAGGTGCTCGCTCAGCTCCGCCCTGGCAAGGACGTCCAGGATATGCATGCGGTGGGCCTCGCCCTTGCGAGGGGGGACCGTGATCTTGATGGCCTCTTCTGCCAGAGGGTCCTTTCCGTTACAGCTCAAGCCCACCGTCTGTCGTTTCTCGATCAAATAGCTGGCGATGGATGCCGCCGTGACGATGGCCGTCTCGCTTGCCGGTGTGGCGCGCGTGTAGGTATATTCGTCCCTGTTGAGATTTAGGAATATCTGCGATTCGATGGAAATGGCCGGCTCAAAACGCTTGACCTGGAGGGTGCCGGTGGCAGCGGTGGCCTTCCAGTGAATATGCCGTGTGCTATCTCCACTTTGGTAGTCGCGCACACCCACCAACCGGCTGGGGTCCTCGAATATGCGCTCTTTGGTGCGCACATACCCGAATGGGACTTTGGCCTCCAATTCCAGTTTGCTAAGGGGGACAATCTTGGGATATACCCAGAGGGCATCGGGCGCTTCTAGGCGTTTTTCGGAGTTGCGCAGGCCGAACAGGTCCCCCCCTCTAACGATTAACGGTCCCAGGGGGTAGTAACCCCTACGCCGGCAGTTCAGCTCGTATTCGAGGACTTTTTTCTCAAAGGGAAGCAGCGAGATCACACAGTGATAGAAGTTGGGAGACTTGATGCCCAAGGGCAAACTATCGTGGACCCGCAGCCAGGGAAGGGGCAAAAAACCACGGTTCTGAATACGTATCTTGACCGGGAGGCGGTCGCCAATAAAGGCTCTCATGTCGCATTCTCGTTCAAAGATGACGTTGTCCAACGCGTGCTGCCCCCAGAGGCGAGAGAGAATATACATACCAAAAAAGAAGTATAAAAGGTAGAAGAAGAACTCTATACGGAAAAGGAGCGCGACGAACGTTATAAGCAGGATAAAAATGAGAAGATTTGGCATCAGCCGTTTTCCTGTCCTTGACTGGTACTACTACACCCCATCGAACTCGCCGACGCTCAGCTTTGTCTCCGACAGCAGGTTTTCCAGTATCATCTCGGCGTTCCGTCCGCGAAGCGCACTCTCGGGGTTCACGATGAGGCGATGTCCTATTATAAAAGGCGCCAGATACTTGACGTCGTCCGGTACCACGTAATCCCGGCCGTGGATGGCCGCCAGGGCCTGTGACGCTTTGTATAGACCCAGACTGCCTCGGGGACTGGCTCCCAGAGCGAGGTCGTACTGGTTCCGGGTGGCATGGATCAGGCGAACGATATACTCACGCACCGTTTCGTCTACGGACACATCCCACATATCGGAGCGCAGTTCCGTTATGCGATGGCCATCCACTACCTGTTCGAGAGTCTCGATGGGGTGCTCTTGGCGGAGGTTGAGCAGAATCTGTTCCTCCTGTGCCTCAGAGGGATAGCCCAACTTGACGCGCATGAGAAAACGGTCAAGTTGCGCCTCCGGCAAGGGGAAAGTACCCTCATACTCGATGGGATTCTGTGTGGCGATGACAAGGAAGGGACGCGGCAGTTGTCGCGTGGTGCCGTCCACAGTGACTTGATATTCTCCCATGGCTTCCAGCAGGGCAGATTGAGTACGTGGTGTCGCCCGATTGATCTCGTCGGCCAGGAGCACGTTAGCGAAGGCAGGACCCGGACGAAACTGGAACTCGCCCGTCTTCTGATTGTACACGGAAACGCCGGTAATATCGTTAGGCAACAGATCGGGGGTACACTGCAGGCGCTTGAAACTGCAGCCTATGGATATGGCTATGGCTCGCGCAAGCATGGTTTTACCCACACCAGGAACGTCCTCAATCAGCGCATGTCCCTCACATAGCAGGGCAACCATCATCAGTTCGATGGCTTCTCGCTTTCCTACGATCACGCGCTCTACGTTGTCTATGACATCCTGGGCGAAGCTTTGGATCTCGTCGGTGGCCACAATCATCTTTCCTTCCTCTTCTAGATACGTTATCATTTTACGTCGTCTTCTTTGCCATGGCAAGGAAGGAAGTTGAAAATTGGGCGCTTTGTTCAAGACTTGAACTTTGCCCTTGACGCTTTAACCGCCAGGAGGCAAGAATGAGAAAGGGTGTGGTTTGACGGTATATAGAGGGCGCTCTACAATGCCTTATCAATGGTAGGCGCGGGGGGCTATTCGCCTAGTCTGGAAAGGCAGCGACGAATTATCGTTCGTCGCTACAGATGCTTCCCCTTAATGGTGGGAAAGGACAAGGGAAAGGAATGTTATTCGGAAGGAAAAGGACAGGCACGGTGATCGAGGGAAGTATCGATAACGTCTTGGGGCCCAATACCAGTTTCGAGGGCACCATGACGTCCGACGGCAACATACGCATTGAGGGGATCTATCGCGGGCGTATCGAGACAGCGGGCAACGTGATCGTGGGCCTCTCGGGCAAAGTGTTAGCCGATATCGTGGCGAGTACTATACAGATACAGGGGGCGTTGCGTGGGAATGTGACTGCCCGCAAACGACTGGAGATTCTGTCCGACGGACGCGTCTGGGGTGATATAGAGGTCGGTTCCCTGCTTATTGATGAGGGGGGGATATTTCGCGGCCGGTGTATCATGGGCGGGGAGGAAATAGAGCCCCTGACATTGCCCGAAGCGACGGAGGACGTAGGGGAAAGTGACGGGTCTCCGAACCCGAGGGCCTCTTCTGGCGGAGAAGGGGAATAAGAGGCATGGTTTGCCGGTTCGCGTGCAACTTCTCAGCGGGCGTTGGCCTTTCTTGGGGATAGGCTTGCAATGATCTGCTCGGGGGCCCGTTCTGGGAATTTGTGCTATTGCGCTCTTGTCTTGGCGTAGCGGGGGAAAAAGATGAAGGCGATATTTGTTCACAAGAACGCTGTACTGCGTGATAGCCATGTCGATCCGGGTGAGCCTCTCGAGGAATGGTCGTTGATGCCCGCGACTCTTGAGGCCATCCGCCTGCTGGCGAACGAGGAAACGCTAATATTCCTGTTCGGCCCCCGTAATCGTGATGGGGAAGATGAGGAACCTTTTGGCGACATGGCTTTTTTGACCGGGCAGATCGAGGCGGCGGGAGGCCGCATTGATGGATGGGTTTCATCTGTAGAGGGAGAGATGGGCGAGGACGCCTCCGAAAAGGACTTCCCCGCCGTGTTCTGGGTTGTGATGTCCCAGTTGGACCTGCAACTCGACGCCGGCTACGTGTTGGCCGATACCCAAAAGGACGTGCTGACGGCGTATGCCGCTGGACTGCGCCCCATCATGGTGCTCTGTGATCGTCGCGTGGAGCAAGTGTTGGGCGACCTGCCGGCTCACAAGGACTTTCCCATTGCCCCCAATTTGACAACCGCTGCACGTTATATCAGCATTGAAGAGGGGACGAGGGATCAGTTGGGGCGTCTGCAGGAGAAAGTGGTGCCGGTGCCCACAGATGATATCTTTAGCTGGGATCCGGAGGCTTTGCCCGCTTTTGAAATCGTGTCTCCCTTGGCACAGGAACTACGCAGTCGGGCGGTGAGAACCCGTGTCGAACTTCGCGATCTGGGCCGCTGGCTCACGTTCCTCGTGCTGGGCGCAGTGGGGCTTAGCTTGGGTATAGCCTATCTGCTCACCCATCTCTATCGGGTGAAGCCCTTTCCAGAGTACGTCTACTATATCACGCTGCAGTTCATACCTCGTCCCATTCGGGGGGCCCTATTCATCGCCTGGGGCATAGGCGTAATATACCTGGCGGTGAGAAGCTTCTATCGCTCCGCTGGCAGGGCGGCCACGTAGGAAAATGTGCGTAGGGGCTAAACCCTCCCTCGTCGTCTCTCCTCCCGGTTCACGCCCGTGAGAGTACTGAGGCCAAAACTCACAATGCTTATGACCAGGGCTCCCAGGAAGGCGGCCCAAAAACCCTCGATATAAAATCCAACCCCCAGGGCTGAGGCGATGGCACTCGCCAGCCAGAGCATTAAGCCGTTAATGACCAGCGTAAAGAGTCCCAAGGTCAAGATGATCAGGGGGCAGGTGAGGAGCTTGATCACGGGAGCGATCAGGGCGTTCACCACCCCCAGGATCAGGGCCACCCACAAAAAGACCGTCCATCCGCCGTCCGTACGGATGCCGCCGATGAGTCTCATGGCCGCGTAGACCGCGACGGCGTTGATGAGCCAACGGAGCAAAAGCTTGCGCATGGCGAACCTCCTACATTCTGTTGGCATCGTGTGTATTTTGCTGCTTGCGAGCACGGCAAGCGTACTCGGTTTCGTCAGTGGATCTCTAGCGACATCTGCTTCAGGACGCGCACGGACTCGAACCCCAGGGCTTCCAGCGCCTCAATGGCCTCGGGGTGGTGTGAGGCTATGCGTGCTCTAACCTTCGAGCGGGGCAAAGAGCGCAGGCTCCAAAGGAGCCCTTTGGCCAGTTCCAGTTCCCACTGCCCTCGCTGGTCGGGGCGCACGTGGATCTCCAAATCGTGGGGGCCGTGGAAAAGACTGGCCGTGAGGCGGCCGTAGGCGACGATGCTTTGGCCGCATTCTCCAACGAGCTCGAAGATAAGCTCGTCCTTGAAGGCTGCGCTCACATATTGTAGTATCTTTTGCCAGAAACCACGGCGGAACGCGCAGGCGCGTACGGGAAAGCGCTGCCGGTGTTCGGCCGATAGGCTGGAGAGCATAAGGCGATGGAGTTGGGGGGAGTCCGAGGCTCTGACGGCGCGAACGTCTTCCTTCAAGGGGTGGAGAAAGAGGGGCCAGCTGGCCGGCGATAGGTACAGTTCGTGTAGTGTTTCGAACGTCTTGAAGCCCCTGTGTCGATATAGGCTCAGGGCGATAGTGTTGTCGGGGCTTACCTCCAATACGAGGTACCTTGCCTTGTGACGCCTTGCATACTCGATGGCTCTGTCGACCAAGTGACCTGCGATGCCCCTCCCGCGGAAGCTGGGCAGGACGGCGACATTGCTCAGACGCCAGACGTCGCCGGACTCGGTGGAGAGGTTTACATTGCCCACCACTTTTCCCTTTTCCATCCAGACGTACCCCATGGGGAAGGGTTTGATGGCATGAGCTAACCGAAGCATTAAGCCCCAGCGGGCCATCTGGCGCATCTCGCGGACCATGGCATTCTGTGTACGCGCCAGCTCTTTGCCAAAGGATCGCTCTATCAGCGTTGCTAGACCTTCCAGGTGCTGATCGGGCGTGAAACGCTGTATATGGTGGGGATGGAACTTCTCTTCTGTAAACGTTGTCAGAAGTGACATCATATCGTCCCTAACGGGGCTCTTCATCTCCTTCAGATTAGCCAAGGGGCATACGTGCCTCGGCTGAATCTGCAGAGCATACATTGACAGCGATGATCATACTTGGAGCAGGCGTTTTCGTCAATCGCTCACACTGTATCCTCTATGATCTATCGTGTTCTGGGGTTGTTTTCTTGTGCTTTGACAACTCTTGGTGAATTACGTAGTATTTGTGATAAATAGCACAAGATTTTTGATCGCTTTTCCAGTGAGCGGTCGGTTTGTTTCTATGCCTTTGATTTCAGGAGGGGATGTTTGTTATGACGAGGGCCACCGAGATCCCGCGGCCCACTCTGTCGCGTTTGCCCATATACTATCGATGGCTCATGCGAGCCATCGATGAGGGGGAATCGGTGATTTCGTCGCAGCAGTTGGGAGAATTGGCGGGAATTCCTGCTGCGCAGGTGCGCAAGGATCTTAGCCACCTGGGAGAGCTCGGCCAGGCGGGCGTGGGGTACGATACGCACAAGGTGGCCGCCGTCCTTTGCGATTTCCTGGGGCTCATGCATGAAAAGCAGGCTATCGTGGTGGGAGCGGGGAATCTGGGGCGCGCCCTGGCGGGATATCCAGGCTTTGAGCGATACGGATTAAAGATTGTCGCCCTTTTTGACAATGATCCGTCCAAGATTGGGAGGAAGATTGCTGGCAAGGAGGTCTTCGCTGTGAAGCGGATGGCGGATGTGGCGGGACGCTTGGAGGTGAGAATGGGCATAGTTGCCGTGCCGGCTGAACAGGCCCAGACCGTCGTAGATCAGATGATTGATGCGGGAATCACGGTAATCTGGAATTTCGCCCCCACACACTTGCAGGTTCCTTCTTCCGTATTGTTGGAGAATGAGGACCTAGCCGCTAGGCTGGCCACCATTTCTTATTACATGACGCGTAGCGCGGCACGCGAGCCCTGATGGGATGTGGTTGCCCCCCGGCCCTGGTGTCTCTTGGGGCTATGCGTGCGCCGTTGTATGAGAACCTCCTGCAAAGACCAAGCGCACCAGCTTTCCTCTAATTCTCTTGAAAGCGGCTACGACGAGATGGTATTCTTCCTCACTGACGGGCATCTCACTGTACAAGGCTTTTAGATAGGCGTCTCCTATCGTGCCCATATCCCCTTGAACTTCGACGCTCGTATGGCTCTCTATCTGCGACGCCAGCGTGCTTAGGTACTCACGGGGCGTCTGGCCATCGCGAGGGCCAAAGCCTGCCCAACGCGCCCTGCGCACGAGTTTGTCATAGATGCCCCAAACTCCCTGGCGTGGATCGGCGTTGCGGCGTCCAAACCAACGCAGAGGCCACACGATGACAAAGAGCACCACTAGGGCCAGACCACCCGCCCACAGAAGCAAGGGAGAGACCTTTCGCTCTTGTCCTGGTGACTCGGTATCCAGGGGCTCCATCGGGGCTGTATTGCCCCCCTCGCGAGAAAAGATGGACTGTGTCGGCGTGGGCTCAAATTCGATCCACCCATAGCCAGGGAAGTACACTTCGACCCAGGCATGGGCGGTCCTTTGTGTCACCACCCATCCTTCTTCAGCGTAGTCATAGTGACCCATGCCGTATCCGGAGGCATACCGAGAGGCCACGCCGGCGGCACGTAGCAAGACGACCATGGTCGTGGCCGAATAGTCACAGTAGCCCTTTTGGGCTGTGAACAGGAAATAATCGACGATATCCCTGTCCATAGGTGGAGGATCGAGTTCCTCCGTATATTCGAAGCGGCGGATGTAGGCCTCGATAGCACGCGCCTTATCGTAGCGGGTTGTGGCTCCGGCCTCTTGAACAATGCGCTGGGCCTCTTGGAGAACGCGATCAGGGATGCCCTCGGGAAGGTCTGTATAATGCTCTGCTACCTGATTGGGATAATCCCCTTCGGCGGCTCGCAACACTTGCTCTGTGACCTCGGGTATCTTGGAGATAACGGTGTACATGTCCCCCTGTACAGAAAAGGCAGCGAGATCCCCGTTCCCCCTGGTGATGAGTTGGTACTCTTGATTCACCCGTACGGGTTCGTTCACCCCGAAGCCAAAACTTGCAGAGGTGTCCTGCAGATTAAAAGTCTGTGTCAGCGTTTCGTGAGGATAATCTACTTCCTTCCATGCCCGGTCGGCATCCATGGTGCGCGTATTCCGTTCGCTGCTGTCCCAGCCATGGCCGGTGTAAAGGTCGTAGGTTCGCTCCCTCCAGTAGCGCTTGGGGACGAAGGGGGCCAGGCCCTCTTCTCGTAACATCATCAACTCCTCCTCGGGGGGAGGGGGTGGATCGCTGGTTTCCACGATGAACACGACGTCCTCGGCAAGGGTGCCACTCGCCGTGATACTATGCCTGCCAAGGCCCTTCTCGTCGGGTGTGGGCTCTGGAACCGGGTTGCGGCCCGCAAACGCACGGTCCACTTTATCGTAAAAGCTTTCGAGTGTAGGGCCAACTCGATCCCAGAAAAAGAACACTGCCTTGTTATACGTCATATAGGGTATTAGCAATACGAGGGCCAGGATGGCCCCTGATAGTAAAATGCCCGCAATGGTAGCATCGCGCCTCAGTTCAGGCGAGAAATCGAGCCCCAGGCTCTGCCACAGCACCTCCATTCGTTCAAGATTACCTCGTACGAGGAGCAGCAACATGATAAAGAGGAAAAAGTGCACATAGGTGAGGCCGACCCCCGTATAGGAGGCGTTGGCTACGATGATGACGCCCAGAGGGAGCAAGGCGACGAATATGCGGCGGCGCGAAAAAAGCTCGTAGGTCACATTCCAAGAGACGAGCCACACGATAAAGGAGACTAGAATCTTGAGGGCGGTTGTGTCTTTGCTTACCTCGCCGGCTTCAATGGCCGCAAACCAGGTAGTGAGGTTCTGGACCATCTCCTCCGTTCTCCCTATAAGGTGGGATGCAGATTGCTCAAAGGGGAGATGAGCGCCGAGGGAGCCGTGCGCTGCGAGGTCCCAGAGCCACCCTAAAAAGTGTCCCAGATCCTGTAATATCACGTGGACGCCGGGGAGCAACTCCCCCGCAAACAGCAGAGCATATTCCACGCCCAGCACGGTGCCCAGCCACCAGGCGAGCCAGTGGGGGAGAGGGGATCCTGCGATCGCCATGCCCACCATGGCTCCCCACAGCGCGGCGTGCACGAGGCGATTGGCCACAGGGAACCAACGTGCGGTTCTGATGGAGAGAGGCAGGATAAGGATGGCACAAGCGATCATCAAGTACAGGATCCAGCTTCGCTTGTGTGCAGTGTCGTAAGCCAAGGTCACCTTACATTCTCCCTCGCCCTACCGGCATCCACTCGGCTTCATCTTCCGCGCCGGCATTGTCTACTATCACCCGGCCGGTACCAAGCACTTTATAGGTTGGGCGCTGTTGCCTTTCGCGGCTGATGCGCTGGAATTCAAAACCCTTCTCGATAATGTGGCCGGGCACCCCGAGATCCAAGAGCGCCTCTCGTATGATTGAAACGTTTCCATCTCCGCCGAACGTTCGACCGTCTAGCAGCAAGGCCGTGGGATGGATGCTATGGCGCAACATGGCGCTGATGCCCTTGATCCAGGCAGGATCGCCCGAGGGGGTGAGCAGGGCAACGGACATGCCGCGCCCCATGACGGTCTCAAAGATGCCGAGCAGTTCGTGAAGGTCAATCTGTGCCTGGGCGTGGGCTCCGGCCAATATGCGCAGCAGTTCCCAGAGTTGCTCATGTCCCTTCTGAGGAGGGATGACGATTGGTTTCTCCATATAGGTCATGAGGCCAACGGCGTGGTTCGCGCGAAGCATCTCGTTGGCCAACGAGGCGGCGAGGATGACGGCGTACTCCTCTGTCGATTCGACACCCTCGCCTGCGTGCACCTGCTCATCCAGGTCGAGGACGAGCCATAGATCGCCCGAGGGCTCGAGATCGAACTCTTTGACAAAGATCTCCTCGTTTCCAGGCATGGAGCGGCGGGCTGTCGAAGGCCAGTGGATGCGATTCAGGGCGTCTCCTGGCACGTAGGGCCTCACGGAGGAGGCGTTGGTGGTCAGTTCGAGGCTGCGGACATTGGCTCTGGCCGAGCCCCGTGCCATGCCTCGGGGCTGTAAAAGGTCTGGTAGGGCTGCGATGGGAGGATATACTACAAACTCCTCGCTGTAGTTGTGTTCCAAAGTGACCTCAAACAATCCGAAGGGATCGCCGGTGGAAAGTTCGGCGGGGCCCAGTCTATATACCCCTCGCCGAGTGCATCTCCCCTCCGTCTTCCAATAGGTCGAGTCTCGGGGACCCAGCCCCACAGCGCGACCCGCATTGTATCCAGGGAGGTTACTGTGATCGAGCAGTCTGGCCCACAGCACCGGAACCCACGAATCATTGTGCATGATGAAACGTTCCTCGATAATGTCCCCCACTTGAGCCCAGCCATAGCGTCGTTGCCGATTGAGCGATAGTCCCTTGGCAAGTTGACGCGCCCACACGAAAGACAGAAGCAAAACCGACGCAATGACGAGGAGGGCGGACATGATGGGAGGGGCGGGGGAAAAGATCTGTAAGCATAACAGGACACCTGCCACAAAGGCGGGAATCCACGACCTGAGGCGAACGGAAATATCAATCACGTAGCGTATATCTCCCTTTTTCTGAAGTATACAATAATTATCCGAGTTGACAAAAATAGCCATCGTAAAGAGCTCGCGGTCGGTGGTTGACACGGGGGCCTCCTCAGATACAATGGTCTTAGTACCATTGAGAAGTCGTGGCTACACGATTGAGCGAAATTAAAGCGTTGGAGGGGAGTTCCCGTTATGGAACGGATTGCCGTCTTGACGAGCGGAGGAGACGCGCCAGGTATGAATGCGGCCATCCGCGCCATCGTGCGCGTGGCACTTGTGGAGGGGCTGGAAGTGCTGGGCGTGCATGATGGATACCAAGGACTTATCGACGACGACATCTTTTTCCTGTCGGCCCGCGATGTGGGGGATATCATGCAGACGGGCGGGACGTTCCTGGGGAGTTCCCGTTGCGAGGCATTCCGTTCCCAGAAAGGGCGTGAAAAGGCCCTTGACAATTTGCATCGGCGTGATGTGGAGGCGCTGGTCGTCATTGGCGGAAACGGTTCGCAGACCGGATCCCATGCGCTATGCAAAATGGGCTATCCTGTGGTGGGGGTGGCATCCACAATCGACAACGATCTGGAAGGAACAGATGTCACGATTGGCGTCGATACGGCGATTAACGTGGCCCGTGAGGCCATCGACCGGCTCAAAGTCACCGCAGCCTCCCATCGGCGCGCGTTTTTGGTGGAGACCATGGGGCGCAATTGTGGCTATGTGGCCTTGATGGCAGGCATTGCGGGAGGCGCAGAGGTGGTCGTGATTCCGGAGCGAGAGATTCCCCCTGAGGAGGTGGCACAGGAACTACGGGCGGCTTACGAGCGGGGGAAAAGGGATGCGGTGGTGGTGGTCGCCGAAGGGGCGAAGAACAATGCGCGTAGGCTCCACGACTGTTTAAGCGATTCCAGCGAAACGGGCTTCGCGCTTCGGGTGACGATTCTCGGTCATGTGCAACGCGGCGCAAAACCGACGGCTGCGGATCGTCTTTTGGCTACGCGGTTGGGCGAGGAGGCCGTGCGCGCCCTTTTGCGGGAGGAAACGGGCGTGCTGGTGGGCATTCGGGGTGACGAGATCGTAACCACGCCTTTTGAAGAGATCGTGGGGCGCAAAAAGCCCATAGATTTGGAGTTGTTCGAGTTGGCCAGTATCATGGCCCGATGAATTAGTGGGAGGAACGTGACTATGAAGGTGCGACACGCCATCATGGTGGGCTTGTTGGGACAGCAGCGGGATCGTTTTCATACCTATACAGAGGCCCGATCTCTATCTGAGCGATTGGATATGCTGCACAGCATTCCGGGGTGTGATGGCATAGAGGTCGTCTATCCCTCCGAATTTCGGGATCTCGCCGAGGGCCGCGAGCAGATTCTCGCTTCAGGATGGCCCGTGTCAGCGGTCAATCTGAACGTCAAGGGAGATGACAAGTGGCGCGAGGGATCATTTACCTCCAGCGACCCCGCCATTCGCGGAGACGCCGTGCGGGATATTGAGATCAGTATGGATCTGGCCGCCGATCTGGGTGCCGACATGGTGACCTGTTGTCCTTTGATAGACGGGCACAACTATGCCTTCCAGGCGGACTATGTGCAGCAGTGGCACTGGTTAGTGGAAGGTATACGCGAGGCGGCGAGCCATCGGGATGACGTTCGGGTGAGTTTGGAATACAAGATCAAAGAGTCGCGGAACTACTGTATCCTCGCCGATACGGGACGGGCTCTGTACTTGTGTGATCAAGTGGGACTCCCGAACGTGGGTATCACCTATGATGTGGGACATGCACTCATCGCTAAGGAGGCGCCGGCGGCCACGGCAGCCCTGACGGCTGATGCAGGCAAGCTCTTCTATATGCATTTTAACGATAACGGGGGCGATTGGGATTGGGACATGATCCCCGGGTCCGTGCATGTGTGGGATTTGCTGGAGACGCTTTACTATCTGGATCGGGTGGATTGGGAGGGCTGGTTCGCCTACGATGTGCTTACGCGCAGTGGCGATGACGTCTTGGGCGTTCAGGCGGCAACCCTGAAGGTAATGTCCCTGGCCGAGAAGCTCTTGGATGAGATCGGGCGCGAGCGTATAGCCTCCCTGATTGAGACGGGGGCGCCTCATGAGAGCGTAGCGCTTCTCTGGGAATCGCTTCTGTAGCATGGATCGATCTGCCTGCAAATGGCTGAGTAGGAAGGAGAGAGCGGGCGAGAGATGGCTGTTTCTGACCAATGGCCAGAGGTCGAGATCTATACGGATGGCGGGTGCGATCCTAATCCTGGCCCCGGCGGCTGGGGCGCCATATTGATATATGACGATTATAGCAAGGAGATGAGCGGCGCCTGTGCCGCGACGACGAACAACCGCATGGAGTTGACAGCGGCCATTTCGGCGCTGCGCGCCTTGAAACGTCCTTGCCGGGTGACCCTCTACACGGATTCTCAGTATCTTCGTAAGGGGATTGCCGAATGGCTTCCCTCCTGGCGAGAGGAGGGGTGGCGCACGTCAAGCGGCGATAGTGTGGGGAATCAGGATCTCTGGCGTCAGTTAGCCGACGAGGTGCGTCGGCATCGGGTGGAGTGGCGCTGGGTCAAGGGTCACGCGGGGAACCCTCGCAACGAGCGCGCCGATGCCCTGGCCACCGAGGCGCGACAGGCGTTGGCGTCGTCCGGTTCTGGAGGCAAGGCGAGTGACCGCAAGGCCGCGGATGGCAAGGATCTGCCCCAGGTAGAGGTTTATACGCGGGGATGCGCGCTGGAGTTGGACGAGGGAGGGCAGGGGGCTCAGGTGGGAGGTTATGCGGCTGTCCTCGTGTGCGGGGAGACCTCAGAGGTCGCCTCGGGCGCCTGGCCCTCCGCCACGAATAACGCCATGGAGCTGTGGGCGGTGATCGCCGGACTTCGGTGCTTGGAAGAGCGCTCCAGGGTGACGGTATATACCCCCTCAAAATACGTCCTTCACGGGGCTACGCAGTGGTTGCCGGCCTGGAGGGAACGTGGCTGGCAGACGCGAGGGGGGAAGCTGGTGAAGAACAAGAAGCTATGGGAGGAGCTTGGCCGCGCTGTGGATGCGCACGCCGTCACGTGGCGCTTTTTGCCTCAGGACGAGCGAGTAGGTTACAGTCAGGCGGCAGCGCAGGCGGCACGCCTCGAGGCGGAAAAGGTAAAAGAAGAGAAGGGACAAAGCGAGTAGGTTACGGTATGCTTACCTCTCAGAAAGGGCGCCATGGCTAATCTCATCACGATTGCTCGTTTTCCGTTGTTGGTCATCATCGTGCTTTTGCTCTTTGCTGCGGGCGTGGTCCCGCGCCTCATAAGTGTTCCTCTTCTCTTCCTTCTCATCGCTATGGACTCCCTCGATGGTATGGTGGCCCGTGCGCGTGGTGAGACATCCCTGTTGGGAAGTGTGTTGGATATTATGGCGGATAGGACCGTTGAGTTGGTTCTCTGGGTTGTCTATGCCCATCTGGGGTTGATCTCTGTGGTGATCCCCCTCGTCTACATCGGGCGCGGTACTGTGGTAGATGCCCTGCGCAATTTACACGTTAGGGGAGGGGAAGCGCCCTTTGATGCCATGCGTACGAGGGTTGGGAGATGGCTTGTGGCAAGCCCTTTCATGCGCACCATCTATGGGGTGAGCAAACTTGTCTCCTTTGCTGGCCTGGCAACAACCCATGCTTTGTATGCCTATGCTGCACGAGAGGCCATTGCCACGGAATGGGCGGGGAAGACCTTGCTTCTGTTCAATATCACCAGCTGGATCGCTTTGGCACTTTGTCTGGCCCGTGGTTTGCCGGTGGTGGTGGAGGCCATCCCAGCGATCGTCGATAGGGAGAGGGTGGGTACGCGAAGCTAGGCTCTCGTCGAGCTTTTCTTCGAATCGCCCTTACAAGCGTGCCAGGATATCTCTGGCTTCTCGCAGGTGTCTCAGGGCGTCCTCAAAGCTGGAGGCCGACGTTGCCATCTCTATTCTTCGCTCCGCGCGGTCGCATATTTCGCTAATCTCCGTTGCGTCGTCGGGCAAGCCATCCTTTTGAAGGCTCTGTACGCGGTCATATCCGCGCGCGAGTCTCCTTTCCACCGCGCGTAGCTCGTCGTTCAATTGGCGTAGTGCACGGCTCATCCGACTCTCGACACGTCCGTATAGTTCTTGCGCCTTTTGTGCGGTGTTGACCGCCTCTTGAAGTTCGTTATTCGCCTCTCGCAGCGTCGATGCCGTCGCGCTTTCCCGCTCCAGTGCTACCGCCTGTTCCCACAGATCCTCCGCATCTGTGACCTCCCACGTGATCTGCGGCCACTGGCTATTCTCCTCCATCTCCCGTATGCTGCTGCGTAGAGCGTATATTTGTTTGATTGCGCGTTGGTACCCTTTGGACAGGTCATTCAATCTGCTTCTTCCTTCGCGGATCTGGTTCTGGGCGTTTCCCATCCGTTCTTGAAGAGCTGCAGCCTGGCGTCCCACCACTGCGCGCAGAGCGGCGGGATTTTGGGCGTTCGCTTCTACTGCTGCACGCCAGTTCTCAAGGTCGGCACCTAGCACGTCTATATCCTCCTGGGGCATGGGCTGTTCATAGGGCCGCAATCTGTTGAGCTGCGCCCACGTGCGCTGCAGAGTTCTTTCGGCTTCCCGGGCCATACTCTGGTAGCGTTCCACATCGCTTTTATGCGCCTCAAGGATCTCCGTCAATTGGGAAGTCAGGGAAGGCAGCCATACCTCGTGTGCCTCGTAATAATCGACCTGCGAGGGAATCTCTACCTTCCGGCGTTGGGCGATGAATTCCTGGTGCAACGCCTCGACACGTTCGCGCAATTCTGGCAGCATCTGTTCCTTTTTGCTTTCCAGGTCCGGCCACGTCTCCTGTATCAGCGTTTCCATTTGGCTGTCCAGTTCTGCGCGTAGTGACTCGATGTGCTGCTTTTCCTGCTCCAGGTCACGGGTCAACTCCTGCGCTTGCTGCAGGCAGGCTTGGGCGTGCGACAGGATATTGAGGGCCTCGGGCAGTTCCGTTTGTCGAAAGGATCGCTTATAGCGCGCATCTGGTGGCACTCGTTCCAGATCCATGGAGACCTGTTCCAGTTTTGATATGGCCTGTCCGGCCTTCTCCGCCAAATCCCTTTCCCAGTGCACGGTATAGACCTGTACCGCCTCGCGGAGGCGGTGCACGCGTTCATGCCATTCGCCTATAGCCTCCGAGGAGAGCTGATCGAGGATGTCGCGTACTCTATCACTCCCTTCTACAAGGTTGTCCAGAGCCTCATTGGCCTCTTGTAACTGACGCCGTGCCTTTTCAGAGAGAGTGATGGCCGACTGGTAGCCCGCCATGGTTCCCAGGCCATGCTGGCGCTCGGCCTCGATGTAGGCTTCGGCAGCCTCCTCAATGAGCACGCAACTCTTGTCCGGGTCCAGCAAAGGGTGTTTTTTGCGGAGGTCGTCGCATCTAGACTGCGCCTGGGCCAGCGCCTGCACATCGCCTTTGATGGTCTCCCTGCTTTGCTCCATCAGCTCGTCCAACTGATCCAGCTTTTCGGAGAGGGACTGAAAAGTCTCGTCAAAATGGGACACGTCTTTGGTCACACGCCGGTAAGCCTGTACTGTCCTTTTCTCCGCGGTCTGCGTGACCTTTTGTGCCATCTCATTCAAGCCCATCAATTCCCGCTGCACGGAGGGCTCGGCTGCACCTCGCGCCTTCAACCCCTCCCAACGCTCGCGTGCCAACGCCACGCTGCTCTGTACGCGCTCCGCTACGTTCTCGGTTCTACTGCGGGCCCTCGCCGTCCTTTCCATCAAGTCGGCGAGTTCCTCAAGGCGAGGCATTGTATTTTCCAGCATTTGGTCTGCCTCATAGACGGCTCCAGCGAGGTTGTCGCCCCGCGCTTTCGCCAGCGTCTCGAGGCTTTGATTGATCTCTTTGCTGATAGCCTGCAACTGCTGCTCTGCGTCCTCCAGTCCCGAGGTGCCGGCTTCGGCTTCGGCCTCCAAGAGCGCGGCGATGCGGCGCGCCTCCGCACGCACCTCACACAAGGAGGCGTGTGCTTCGTCTGGTATTTGGCTTACGTGCCTTTCCGCGTCCTCCAGTGCCGCCAGCAGGGTTTCTCCTCTGTTCAGCAACTGCCTCAACTTGCGACATTGTTGCCAGGCCATGAGTGTTCGACAAAGAGGAGGCCAGGCGCAGAAGCGCAGCGCCTGCGTAAAGGTGACAGAGGCGGGCGCAGCGGGCACTGTGGCTGGCCATCGTTCCTGGATCTGTGCGGCCACCTGCCGCAAGTTCTCCATATCCTGTTGCGCCTGCCGATCCAGTTGGTGATAGCGTCCTGGTCGGGGCTGCGCCGGCCACAGGGCGGCTTGGTGCTCCAAGACCTCCTCGAGTTCCTGCAGGCGGGTTTCCCCATTTGTCGCGTAGATGTCCAATCTCTGCAAGCGCCAGAGGAGAAAGCGCAGAGCAAACCATGCCCCCAGGCTGCCCAGAAGGTAAAGATCGAAAACGATGATCAAGATTCGGAACCATTGCATTTTGCGAATCTCCCACTGCCAAAGCTGCCGCCTGGGGTCACGCTACCAATTGGTGAAACTGCCATCCTCGCGGCGCAAATGGGGCAGTTCTTTCATGCGGAAGGGATGGGCTTCCGCCTCCTCGCGGTCGAATTCGATGCCCAGGCCTGGCCCCTCTGGTGGCAGGAGATAGCCATCTTCCCACCGGGGTTGGTTCAGGACCACGTCCGCAAGGCTGGTGCCGGGCTTTTGCGGCTGTTCTTGCACCCCAAAGTTCGGCGTGGCCAAGTTGAAGTGCAGGCAGGCCATGGTGGAGATGGGTCCGAGGGGGTTGTGGACCGCGATATCGATATAGTGACCCTCACACCATCCGGCGATCTTTTTTGCCTCCGTTAAGCCGCCGCAGATACAGAGGTCAATGCGTGCATAGTCTATCAGGTCGTCATCAATCAGTTCACGAAAGTCCCATTTGCTGGCGAACTGCTCTCCCACGGCAAGGGGCGTGTCGATCTTTTGACGCAACAGGTGGAAGGTCTGCGGGCTTTCGGAACGCACGGGATCTTCCATGAAAAAGGGCCGATAGGGGAGCACCTCCCGGCAGAGCCGAATGGCGTCGGGAGGATCCAGGCGGGTATGGATATCGAAACAGAGCTCGATCTCCTCGCCGAGGGCCTCACGGAGGGCGTGGAACTGGGCGACGGTTCGCTGCACGGCGCGGGTTGGTTCTAGGAGATCGCCCTCGGTGGAGAGCCCCCAGCGTACGAACTTCCAACCCTCCTCCACACGGGCCTTGGCGTCGGCTACCAGTTCTTCCGTTTCCTCCAAGCCGCCGTGGAGGTGGCAGTAGCAGGCGACCTTGTCCCGCACACGGCCTCCCAAGAGGTCGTAGACGGGCACGCCCCATGCTTTTCCCTTGATGTCCCATAGGGCGATGTCGATGGCAGCGATGGCACTGCCCAGGATCTTGCCGTGGGGGAAGAACCCGCCGCGTGAGAGCAGTTGCCACAAGTGCTCTGTGCGCAAGGGATCCTGGCCGATGAGGAGGGGCTCAAAATGCTCAATGGCCCCCATGACGGCGAGTTCCCGCCCCGTAAGCCCCGACTCTCCCACGCCATATATCCCCTTGTCCGTGTCCACCACGACGAATAAATAGTTTCGGCTGCCATCCCACAGGGGATAGCAGGTGATATCGGTGATTCGCATCGCTTCACCTCCCAGTTTCACATTGATGGCCTAGTGTAAGCGGAGGGCGAAAGGCATGTCAAGCGAATATCGCCTGAGGCCGTCAGCAACTTCCCAAAGTGGGTCTCCACCCTTCTGGCATTTTCCTGTAGCGATCGGCTACCATCGATTGTGAGCGTCTTCAGGCCTATCTCGGCAGATTGTAGGGCCACCCGCGTTGCAAAGGCGATATCACGCCTCATCCAATTGTCAAAGGCCTGACGAGGATCGGCGCATTGGTTTAGAATTTGCCGCACCCAAGGTACCCTCTGTTGATACATGCGGCGATGGAAAGTCTCCTCAGGGATGAGCCATGTGGCTGCGCATGGGGTGACGAGCATCTCCTCCACGCAACGGGGCAGTAAGGCGCTTCCCTCAGCGAGGATCGGTCGTGAGCGAGGCATGTCCAAGAGATCGCTGGCGATCATTTGGAACTCTTTGGCATAGATCGCCATCTGCTCCTTGAGCAGTGTCTCGACAGGACGCATCCAGCAGCGCTCCCAGTCCATCTCTTTGTAACTCGTGAAGATGGCATTGTAAAAAGTGGGATGCTTGTCCGGTTCGGCCCGATTTCTATGTTCCTCGAATAAGTCGTCGCAATGATAGACGCGCAGATCGTACTTGTCGCTCAGGCGTTCTGTTATGGACGTTTTCCCCGTGCAGGTCCCGCCCCCGAGCCATGAAACGTGGGGCAGTTCTTGTGTGTAAGCCTTCATCGTTCCTCACGTTGCAGGATCTCGTAGGTGACGGCGCCCTTTCTAATGCAGTCTCTGACCCTTCGCTCTCTTGTCGAGAGTGCCGCGCTCTTGCCGCTTTTCACCTCCACAAAGACTACCTGTTTGACATCTCCGTCGCTCAGGCCATCGAAGATGATGAGGTCCACCGGGGTACCGATGAAACGGGCATCGCGGGGATTGTAGACAAAGTCTGGGAAAAAGGGCACCAAATGCTCCGTCACTTTGCCCCGGATGACAGCCTGGCTTCTCTTGATGGCATCCTCTCGAATCCTTTCCTCCTCCCTTTCTCTCCAGGTTTGGAAGAGGATTTCTGCTCTTTCCTCTGCTTCTGATTCCCGTTCTTTTGCCCTCCAGCGCTCGAATAGGTCTCTCGCCCGGCCTTCGACCCGCTGTTTGGCCTCGGCATATTTGATCACGAAATAGATCAATCCAGCGAGTGCGATGACAAGCAATATAGTGAGCACCTGTTCGAACATGGGCGGTCCTTTCTTAATCCCGCGCCTCTTGACAGCCTTGGCCTTCTATGATAACATGCCCGCGTTGCATGAGCAATTTGTGAGTTTTTTTTCGTGCACTCTTATCCCGAGGGGTGGAGGGACCGGCCCTGCGAAACCCCGGCAACCTAGTGCACCCGGTGTAAGGGCGCTTCCGGTGCCAAATCCGGCAGGCTATTCGCCTGGAAGATGAGGGGGGGCACTGATCAGTCTCCCTGCAAGGGAGGCTATTTTTTTGGCTTGGTGTGCTTTTTCGTGTGGAGGGGTCGCCACGCAGGGATCTTTTGCTGTAAAGGACGCTTCGAGGTATCACAGGTGTTGTGGATGGTGCTGACATGAGTTCGGAAGAGGCGAGGGCGCTTTTCGAACCGCAATGGCTGCCCTTTATTGTAGGGGGGCTACCATACAAGGATCCTGAGGTGGCGTGGCAGGTTGTGCTTGACCACTTTCCTCACATACCGAGCTGGCCCCTGCTTCCGCGTCGGCACCGCCACGAGAATATGTACGTGCAATTTAGCGAGCGTTTTCCGGGGATCGCCGCTGGAGGGCGCATACGTGTCGTCGCGGATGATACGCTGGATGAGGGGCTTAGGCGCCTCTATCTGGCTTACCTAGAGGGCGAGTTGGATTACGGGAGGATGGGCGCCTCCTATGCGGCGGGCCTTGATCTGCTCCGCAGGGAGGAAGTATCCTTTCCATGTACGCCGTTGGCTCTGAAAGGCGAGGTGACTGGCCCGGTCAGTTGGGGGTTGACCGTGGTGGACGAGGCGCAGCGTCCCATCCTCTACGACGAGGTGTTGGCGGATGCCGTGGGTAAGCATTTGCGTCTGAAAGCGGCCTGGCAGGAACGTGAATTGCGCAAAGAGGCTCCAGAGTCCATCATGATCGTTAATGAACCCTATATGGCCTCTTTTGGCTCTGCCTTTGTCTCCCTCAGTCAGGCGCAGGTTGTCGAGTTGCTCGCCGAGGTCGTTGCGGATCTGCAGGGGATGAAAGGGGTGCACTGTTGCGGCAATACGGACTGGTCTCTTGTGCTGCGGGCCCCCATAGATATCATCAGTTTTGACGCTTACGACTATGCCGAGAACTTGCCCCTCTACGCGGACGAGATTGGCGAATTCCTTGATCGGGGCGGCATGATGGCCTGGGGTATCGTGCCGGCGGGCGTGGCTTCGGAAAACGAGACGGCGGAGTCACTTGTGGCTCGCTTGCATGAGGGGATCGCCCAACTTGTAGAGAATGGAGTGCCGGAAGAAGCGATCCTGCAAAGGGGGTTCATAACCCCCTCGTGCGGTCTTGGGTTCCTGTCGCCTGGGTTGGTCGATCACATCCTCGATCTCACCGTGGCTGTGTCCCGTGAGATGCGTGCCCGCTATGTCGAGGGTGTCGAGGATGATGAGAAAAAGGGGGAGGGGCTTTGAGCGTCCTTGTTGTAGGTTCGGTAGGGCTGGATGACATTCAGACCCCCTTTGGCCGGCGTACCGGAGCGTTGGGAGGCGCATGTACCTACTTTGCGACAGCCGCCAGTCTTTATACATCCGTTGGCGTCATCGGTGTGGTAGGAGACGATTTCCCCCGGCAACATATCGACTTCCTCGCCTCACGAGGCGTCGACGTTAGAGGGCTACAGATTGTGGAAGGAGAGACATTTTCCTGGGCAGGGCGTTACGGGGAAGACCTGGGGGACGCAGAGACGTTGGATACGCAGCTTAACGTCTTTGCGGATTTTCATCCCGCGATTCCGGAGGATCTGTGTGGAGCGGATAGTGTGTTCCTGGCCAATATCGACCCCGATCTGCAGTTGGAAGTCCTGGAGCAGATTGACGCGCCTCGTCTTACGGCCCTTGACTCCATGAACTTTTGGATCTCTTCCAAGAAGGAATCCCTGACGCGTGTGCTGTCTCGGGTTGATATCGCTTTGCTGAATGAAAGTGAGATCAGGCAGTTTGCGGAAGAGCCCAACCTTTTTGCCGCCGCGCAACATATCCTCGATATCGGACCAAAAGCCTTGGTTATCAAACGGGGATGCTATGGGGCGATGCTTATTGTACAGAGCGAGCGCCTTGAGGAGCGCTATTTCTCCGTGCCTGCCTATCCCTCACAGCACGTCGTGGATCCCACTGGAGCGGGAGATACCTTCGCGGCGGGGTTCATGGGGTATCTGGATAGGGTGGGCGTTTGCTCTTTGGAGTCCCTGCGGCGGGCGGTCGTTCATGGGACCGTGGTCGCCTCTTTCACGGTCGAGGATTTCAGCATAGACGGGTTGCGTAACAGGTCTATGAAGGATATCCAGGAAAGGTACGAGTCCCTTCGGAGTCTGACCTATTTCGAGTCGATGCCGAAGGCCCAGTGTGAAGCGTTTCAGCGCTCTTTTATCGAGTAGAGCAGAGATTGCTTTGAAAGGAATAGCAGGTGGGTAAATCGTACGACATAGCGGATATGGGGCTCGCCGAGCAGGGCATATCCCGCATCGCTTGGGCGGAACGGGAGATGCCCGTGCTTTGTTCCATTCGGCAGCGATTTCGGGAGGCGCGCCCACTGGAGGGCGTTCGCGTCGGGGCGTGCTTGCACGTGACGACAGAGACGGCGAATCTGATGCGCACCCTCGTGGCGGGGGGCGCAGAGGTGGCGCTTTGCGCCTCGAATCCCCTTTCTACACAGGATGACGTGGCCGCGGCTCTGGTTTCCGAGTTTGACGTGTCGGTCTTTGCCATCAGGGGAGAGGACAAGGAAACGTACTACGATCACCTCTCCGCCGTCGTCGACCATCGTCCCCAACTGACCATGGATGATGGCGCGGACCTGGTCTCCATGCTACACCAGTCGCGGCGGGAAATGCTTCCCCATCTGCTGGGGGGAAGCGAGGAAACAACGACGGGCGTCATCCGCTTGCGCGCGTTGCAGGAGCAGGGCAAGCTCGAGTATCCCATCATCGCCGTGAACGATGCCGATACAAAACACCTATTCGACAATCGCTACGGAACGGGGCAGAGCACCATCGACGGCATCATTCGCGCCACCAACGTGCTCTTGGCGGGAAAGACCTTTGTGGTTTGTGGTTACGGGTGGTGCGGGCGGGGCATCGCCACGCGTGCCAAGGGGATGGGAGCCAACGTTATCGTGACCGAGGTCGATCCCCTGCGCGCCTTGCAGGCAGTTATGGACGGTTATCGCGTGATGCCCATGCTGGAGGCGGCTTCCCTGGGCGATATATTGGTGAGTTCCACAGGCGATACCAACGTGATGGACAAGCCCCACTTTGCGTGTATGAAGGACGGCGCTATCCTTGCTAACTCTGGGCACTTTAACGTGGAAATTAACCTTGAGGCTTTGGAGCAGATGGCTTCCGAGGTCTCGCAGCCGAGGGAGTCGGTGACGACGTACACGCTGGAGGACGGTCGGCGGATTTATGTGCTCGCCGAGGGACGTTTGGTGAACCTTGCTGCCGCTGAGGGCCATCCCTCAGCCGTCATGGATATGTCCTTTGCCAACCAAGCACTTTGTGCCGAGTACATGGTGCAGAATCACCAAGAGTTGGGGAAGAAGGTCTATCCTGTGCCTGCCTCTATCGACCGCAAGGTCGCCCGACTCAAGCTGGAGGCTATGGATATCGAGATCGACGTGCTCACCGAGGAGCAGGAGGAATATCTCTCTTCATGGGAACTGGGCACCTAGACGGACCCTGTGGAGTCCGAGCAGGTGGCAGTGACTGATAGATCTTCTGAAAGGATATACAATAACACGATGTATAATTTCATGAGTTCGCCCCGTTTCCTTTTCACTTCCGAGTCGGTGTCGGAGGGACACCCGGACAAGATTTGCGATCAGATATCGGATGCCGTTCTGGATGCCATTTACGCAGAGGACCCCTACGGCCGTGTCGCCTGTGAGTGTGCGGCAACCACAGGGCTCGTTCTCGTCTTGGGGGAGATCACCACGTCCTGCTATGTGGAGATTCCCTCCATCGTCCGGGAGACTATCAAGGAGATCGGCTACGTCTCCAGCGATTATGGGTTCGACTATCAAACATGCGGGGTTATCTCTTCGATTCATGAGCAGTCCCCTGATATTGCCCGGGGCGTTGATGAGGCACGAGAGGCGAGAGAGGGCGAAATGACGGAAGAGGAGATCGAGAGAGTGGGAGCCGGTGATCAGGGGATGATGATTGGCTACGCTTGCGACGAGACTCCCGAGCTGATGCCTATGCCCATCATGCTGGCGCATGGGTTGGTGAAACGGTTGGCGGCCGTGCGCAAGGATGGCAGCCTGGGCTATTTGCGGCCGGATGGTAAATCGCAGGTCACCGTGGAGTACCGGTATGGCAGGCCAGTGCGGGTGGATTCTGTCGTCATCGCTGCACAGCATGCGCCGGACATCAAGCAGCGTCGCATTGAGTCAGATATCGTCGAACATGTGGTGCGTTCGGTTGTGCCGGAGCACATGTTGGACGACGACACGGACTACTACATCAACAGCACGGGCCGCTTTGTGATCGGTGGTCCCATGGGAGATTCGGGCCTTACGGGGCGCAAGATCATGGTCGATACCTATGGCGGTATGGTGCCTCATGGCGGCGGTGCTTTTTCAGGCAAGGATCCCACAAAGGTAGATCGCTCCGCTTCGTATGCCACGCGGTGGATAGCCAAGAATGTTGTGGCCGCCGGGTTGGCCGAGCGCTGTCAGATTCAGGTGGCTTATACCATAGGGGTTGCCGAGCCGCTGTCGCTTAACGTTGAGACCTTTGGCACGGGCAAAGTTCCGGATGAGGAGATCGAGAATTTGGTTCGCACGCATTTCGATCTTCGGCCGGGGGCCATCATACGCGACCTCAGGTTGCGGCGCCCCATTTACAAGCCCACCGCGGCTTACGGTCACTTTGGGCGCACAGACATCGACGCGCCGTGGGAGAGAACGGACCGCGCCGAGGAGCTTCGGGAGGCGG
>JAYENT010000091.1:0-17746 GCA_034722245.1 Chloroflexota bacterium | reverse complement strand
GTGTTGTTGGGGTAGGTCTGCCGACAGACAGCATGCGGAACATCCGTCATATCGAATCGAAGATCGTGCTGCATCGCGTGGACTTGTGCGCGTATCGGGACGTGGAGGAGATAGTGGCGACCGCCGAGCCCGATCACATCTTTCACCTGGCGGCTCAGGCTTCGGTGCAGCGGGCCTGGCAGGATCCTGCGGCGACGCTCATTAACAACGTAGTGGCGGAGTTGAATCTCCTTCGCGCTGTTGTGGCCTGTGATCTTGACCCCAGGATTCTCGTCGTGGGATCAGCGGATGAATATGGCCTGGTGGAAAACGAGGATCTTCCCGTGGGCGAGGATACGTCGCTGCGTCCCCTCAATCCCTATGCGGTGAGCAAGATCGCTCAGGATTATCTTGGCTATCAGTACCATCTCAGCCACGAGCTTGAGGTTGTGCGCGTGCGGCCTTTCAATCATACAGGGCCTCGGCAGGGTCCCGGCTTTGTCGTTCCCGACTTTTGTCGGCAGATCGCCATGATTGAGGATGGTTGCCAGAAGCCGATCATGCGCGTGGGCAATCTGCAAGCCCGGAGGGATTTCTCTGACGTGCGCGACGTGGTACGGGCTTACCATCTGGCGCTCACGAAAGGGGAACCAGGAGAGGTGTATAATATCGGATCCTCACGAGCCTATTCCATCCGCGAGATCCTTGATCTGTTGCTGGCATGGAGCAAGGTCCCGATACAGGTGGAGCAGGATCCGGAGCGCATGCGTCCCAGCGACGTGCCGGTGATGGCTTGTGATTCGAGGCGTTTCCGCAAGGCGACGGGATGGCGACCCCGTTACAAGATGGAGCGGACGCTGCGCGATACGTTGGACTATTGGCGAGATCAGATTGTAGGCGACTAAGGGGACGGAGACGACGTGGGCAAGACGGCGCTTATTACAGGTATCACGGGACAGGACGGGTCGTATCTGGCCGAGTTCTTGTTGGAAAAGGGGTATAAGGTCGTGGGCATGGTGCGCCGTGCCAGTACGCCCCATTATCAGCGCATCGAACACATCCTGGATGAGGTGACGTTGGTGCAGGGCGACCTCTTGGATCAAGTGTCCCTGATACAGATACTGCGGGATCATGAGCCGCAGGAGGTCTACAACCTCGCGGCCCAATCCTTTGTGCCCACGTCCTGGGCAGAGCCCGTCCTCACGGCCGAGTTCACGGGGCTCGGCGTCACGCGGATGCTGGATGCCATCAGGCTCGTGGATCCTTCTATTCGTTTCTACCAGGCGAGCAGCAGCGAGATGTTTGGCAAGGTGCGTGAGATACCCCAGCGGGAAACCACCCCCTTCTATCCACGAAGTCCCTACGGAGTGGCCAAGGTCTATGGGCATTGGATCACAGTGAACTATCGTGAGAGCTATGACCTTTTTGCCGTCTCTGGTATCCTGTTCAACCATGAGTCGCCGCGGCGTGGACTAGAGTTCGTCACTCGTAAGGTGACGTATAATGTGGCCAAGATAAAGCTGGGTTTGGCGGATGATCTGCCTATGGGCAACCTGGACTCGATGCGGGACTGGGGGTTTGCGGGCGATTACGTGCGTGCCATGTGGCTCATGCTTCAAGAAGACGAGCCCACGGATTTTGTGATTGCTACGGGGGTGCGGCATTCCGTTCGCGAGTTGCTGGACACGGCGTTCAGCTACGTGGATCTAGATTACAAGGACTATGTCAGTGTGGACGCCCGCTTCTTGCGGCCAGCGGATGTCATCGACCTGGTGGGTGATGCTTCCAAGGCGCGCCGCGAGTTGGGCTGGAAACCTCAGGTGACCTTTGAGGACTTGATCCGCATGATGGTGGATTACGATCTCGCGTTGGTGAAGGCAAAATTGGAGGCGGGCGAAGCGATTATCTGAAGCCCGATGGTTTGACGAGGCGAAGGAGAGACGGATGGCCGAGATCAAGTTCGGTACGGACGGATGGCGCGCGGGCGTGGCCGAGGACTATACCTTTGAGAATGTGCGCTATTGCACCCAGGGCACAGCAGATTATCTCGTTTCTGAGGGCCTGGCGGATCGGGGGATGATCGTGGGGTACGATATGCGTTATCGCTCGGAGGATTTCGCCCGTGCGGTGGCCGAGGTGCTGGCTGGCAACGGTATCAAGGCCTACCTAGCCAAAGAGGCGGCGCCGACCCCTGTGCTTTCCTACGCTATATTGCCCTATGAGACGGCAGGGGGAATTTGGATCACGGCAAGTCATAATCCCTCGACAGACAATGGCTTCAAGTTGCGCTCCTCCTATGCTGGCGCGGCGCCTCCGGAGACACTGTCCCGGGTCGAGGAGCGGATTCGCGTGAATCAAGGCGCGTCGCGGATCGAGAGGCTGGACTATGATGAGGGCGTGAAACAAGGCTTGATCCAGGTGATAGACGTTGAGGAGCCGTACATGGAGCAACTCGATCGGCTTCTTGACGTCAAGCCCATCATCGCTGCGGATCTGCGTGTGGTCACGGATCCCATGTGGGGAGCAGGACAGGGTTGGTTCCCCAAGATCCTCTCCGGTGGTGAGATCCAAGTCAAAGAGGTCCATGGAGAGCGCAATGTGCTCTTCCCCGAGATGGAGCGCCCCGAACCCATCGCGGAAAACCTGCAGGTGCTTTTGGAGACTATTCGCACGTGGGGGGGCGACGTCGGTCTGGCCAACGACGGCGACGCCGACCGCGTCGGGTTCGCTGATGAAAAGGGCAACTTTGTAGATCAACTGCGCGTTTATGCCTTGTTGGCCTTCTATCTGTTGGAGGTGCGGGGCTTTCGCGGCCCCCTGGTGCGGACGGTCAGCTCAAGCGTCATGGTGGACAAATTAGCAGCGCGGTACGATGTGGACGTGTATACAACGGCGGTGGGATTTAAGTACGTGGCGCCAGAGATGCTTCGCGTGGATGCCATCATGGGCGGCGAGGAGAGTGGCGGGTTTGCTTTCCACAACCACATTCCCGAGCGGGATGGCATCCTGGCCGGTTTGTTCCTTCTGGATCTCATGGTGCAGATGGGCATGACGCCCACGGAACTGATAGAGCATATCTTCTCGCTGATCGGCCCCCATTACTATGATCGCATCGATCACCGTATGCCCTCTGAGGACAAGCCCGCGGTCAGGGAACGCATCGACAGGGCCGATCCGTCCACTATTGCGGGCATCAAGGTACGCGAAATAGACAGGACAGATGGGTATCGTTTCGTGCTGGAGAACGATGATTGGTTGCTGATCCGTTTTTCGGGCACCGAGCCCATTATACGGGTTTACTGCGAGACGACGCAGAGGGACAGGGTGGAGGACATTCTGGCTGAGGGGCTTCAGTTGGCAGGGCTTACGTGAGGTTTTTCGATTCCCACACGCATCTTGAATCTCCCCGCTTTGACAAGGATCGCGGGGACGTCATCGCCAGGGCCTACGACGCGGGCGTGATCACCATGGTTACCTGTGGCTCGGATCTGGATACGAGCGAGGAGGCCCTCGCCCTGGCGCAAGCACATGAGGGCGTCTGGGCCGCCATTGGGGTTCACCCGCACGAGGCGCAGTCTATGATGTTGCAGAAGGGGGAGGCCTTCTCGGTGAGCGAGGTCGCTTTTGCAAAGCTGGCCGAATTGGCCAAGGAATCCGAGGTGGTGGCCATTGGGGAGATAGGGCTCGACTACTATTATGATTTTTCGCCGCGCGAGGCTCAGCGTGCTGTCTTGGCCCGCTCGCTGGAATTAGCGCATGAACTGAATGTGCCCGTTATCCTGCACAATCGCGAATCGGATGTGGACATGCAGCGTGTGTTCGATAGCGGCCCCCGTGGAATGCGCGGTGTGCTCCATTGTTTCCTCGCCGACGCAGAGATGGCAACCTGGGCGATGGAAAGGGATCTGTACGTGGGCGTGGCGGGACCTATCACTTTTGAGAATATCTCACATCTGCCGGATATCGTGCGGCGTATTCCCTTAAATCGCCTGCTGCTGGAGACGGATTGTCCCTATCTGGCCCCCGTGCCCAAACGGGGCCATCGTAACGAGCCCGCTTATCTCCCCTATGTGGCGGAAAGACTCGCCCAGGTGCTGGACATGCCTCTGGAGGAACTGGCTCTCCATACACGGGAGAATGCCTGTCGTCTCTTTGAAGTGCCGTGACATGCCTCTGGATCTGGAGATCGTTATCGTCAGTTGGAACGTCGCTGACCTGCTGAAGAACTGTCTCGATAGTATCTATGGCGCTCCGGGTGCCCGTCTGGATGCGGGTGGCGTCCTGCATCTGGGGGCATACACAGCAAAAGTTCACGTGGTGGACAACGCCTCCTCCGATGGCAGCCCGCAGATGGTGCGCAAGCGTTTCCCCGCCGCGAACCTGATCATCAGTTCCACGAATCTGGGATTCACGCGGGGTAATAATTTGGCTCTGCGTCGCTGCCAGGCGAGGTACGTCCTGCTGCTCAACCCCGATACGCGCGTCGTCGACGACGCCCTGGTAAAGATGCTGGACTATATGGAACGTCATCCCCAGGCGGGCATTCTGGGGCCGCAGCTGCGCTATGGGGACGGCAACCTGCAATCCTCGCGCCGGCGTTTTCCCACCTTTATGACCGCTCTTATGGAGAGTACGCTGCTGCAGCAGTGGTTTCCCAAGAACCGCTGGGCGCAAAGGTACTATGTGCAGGATGTTTCTGCCGACCACGTGCAGGATGTGGACTGGGTCACCGGCGCCTGCATGTTGGTGCGGCGCGACGTGCTGCGCACCGTCGGGCTGTTGGATGAGGCCTTTTTCATGTACTCGGAGGAGCTGGATTGGTGCCGGCGCACCATCGATGCGGGATGGCGTGTGGTTTACTTTCCCGATGCCGTGGTCGTGCATTACGGAGGGCGCAGCAGCGACCAGGTCGTCGCAGAGCGGCACATTCACTTCCAGCGCAGCAAAGTACTTTACTTCTATAAGCATCATGGCTGGATGATGGCAGAAGTGCTTCGACTGTTCATACTTGGCACTTACCTCTTCCAGATGGTAGAGGAGGGACTCAAGTGCATGGTAGGTCATAAGCGCTCCCTGCGTAGGTCGCGCCTTCGGGCCTATGCGAGGGTGCTGCGCTCTGGTCTCCGACGGCGTGGGCCCAAAGGGGAGGCTGCCTGATGTCCCCACTACGCGTGCTGTTAATCTCGGGCGAGTATCCCCCCATGGAAGGCGGCGTGGCCGACTTTACGCGGATCCTGGCCGAGCATCTGGCCGACAAGGGGGTCCGTGTACACGTGTTGACCTCGGTACGAGCTGCATCGCAAGAAGCGGTCTCTGAAGTGCGGGGGATACACGTGCATCCGGCGGTACCTTTTTGGGGCTGGCGTCCCGTGTATGGTGGCCTCCGTCGCTTGCTCAGAGAATACGATGTTGACGTGGTGAATATCCAGTATCAGGCGGCCGCCTATGATATGCATCCCGCCATCAATCTATTGCCCCGGTTTTTTCCACGCCTTCCGTTTGTGGTGACCTTTCACGATCTGTTGGTGCCCTATCTGTTTCCGAAGGCGGGCCCCCTTCGCTGGTGGGTGAATGCGGAGTTGGCTCATTCGTCTCAGGCCGTCATCGTCACCAATGAGGAGGATAGGGCACGGCTCGCCTCCGATAAGAGGATCTCTCGCCTGGTCACCATCTCCATAGGCAGCAACGTCCCGTGTCATCTGCCCGAAGACTATGACCGGGATGGATGGCGACGCCGGCTGGGTCTATCGACGGCGGCGCTGGTGTTGTGCTATTTCGGCTTTTTGAACGCCAGCAAGGGCGGCGAGGAACTCGTCGAGGCCTTGGCCGTCCTCCGTGACAGAGGTTACGATGCCCGTTTATTGATGATCGGCGGCGCTGTGGGGGCCAGCGATCCCACGAACCGAGCCTATCTGGAGCGCATCAGGTCGATGGTGAAGAGCCGTGATTTGGCTGACTATGTGGTGTGGACGGGGTACGTGCCCTCGCCGCACGTCTCCGCAAGCTTTTGCAGTGCAGACATCTGCGTGCTGCCCTATCGGGACGGTGTGTCCTTTCGACGGGGCAGTCTGATGGCCGCCCTCGTGCATGGTATGCCCATCGTGAGTACCCATCCTAAGGTGGAACTGCCGGCGTTGAAACATGGAGAGAACATCTGGCTGGTTCCTCCACGGGATGTGCAGGCGTTGGTCAAAGCCATCGCCCATCTGGCCGACGACGTCCAGTTGGCACGGCGAATGGGACGGGGGGCAAGGGCCCTGGCGCAGCGCTTCGATTGGGAGCATATCGCCGCTCGCACCCTGGGGGTCTATCGCCGTGTCGTCGGTAGCTAAGGTAGAGGAAGATTCCCCCTTTTGGAAGCAACATGGTCATATCGCTCTGCTTCTGCTCTTGTACCTTTCTCTGGGCTTCCTATACAGTGTAACGACGCCCATCTTTGAAGCCCCCGATGAATTGTATCATTATCCCCTTATCAGACATCTTGCGCAGGGACATGGACTCCCTGTGCAGGATTCTGCTTACATTGGGCCGTGGCGGCAGGAGGGCAGCCAACCTCCGTTGTATTACGCTCTGGGTGCTCTCATCACCTTTCCCATCGATACGAGCGACTTTGCCGCTGTGCGTCGGCTCAATCCCCACGCTGATATTGGCGTCGCCAATGGGGATGGCAATGTGAACGTGGTCATGCATGGGAAGGGTGAGGGGTTGCGCGGCACGGCGTTGGCCGTCCACATCGTGCGTTGGATGTCCCTGCTCATGGGAGGGGTGACCGTTGGGGCGGGCTGTCTGCTGGTTCGTCAAGTATTTCCCGGTGACAAAGTATTGGCGCTGAGTACAGCGGGGTTGACGGCTTTCAATCCCATGTTCTTGTTCATCTCGGCCTCTGTCAACAATGACAATTTGGCGATCATGCTGTCCGCCCTTTGCCTTGTGCTCATGACAAAACACGTGGCCATGCGTCCCGGGCCGAGACAGTGGATCTACCTGGGCATCTTGTTGGGCTTGGCCAGCCTAGCTAAAGCGAGCGCCCTGGGACTGATCCCGTTGGCGGCGCTGACGGTTCTCTTCGTTGCGTGGCGAGGAGACTCCTGGCGCACGCTGTTTGTGGCGGGGCTTTGCGTCGCTCTGCCCGCCATCGTTCTCGGCGGGTGGTGGTACTATCGTAACTGGCGTCTCTATGGCGACCCCCTGGGCTTCTCTTCTTTCCTGGCCATTGTGGGGCGCCGCCATCCTGTACCCACGTTCCGGCAGCTACTGGCAGAGTGGCGGGGGTTCATCAAATCCTACTGGGGACTCTTTGGCTGGCTGAACGTCCCTTCCCCGGCGTGGGTTTACTGGCTGTTGAGTTCTTTCGCGGGAGTGGGGCTCTTGACCGTACCACTCGCCCTCTGGCGCAAGAAGTGTGTCGGCGAATTGAGGGGCGTGCAGCTTTTGCAGATGGGACTCATCGTGCTGTGGCCGGTCATCTTGCTTGTCTCCCTGGTACGATGGACGCTTTTAACCCCTGCCAGTCAGGGCCGATTGATCTTCCCCGGACTGATCTCCATCAACCTCTTGGTGAGCCTCGGGCTCGGCGGGTTGCTCCCCGCATGTCGACGATTACTCTTTCCCGCAATGGCCGTACTCATTTCCTTCCTCGTAGCTGTCATCTCACCCTTTGCGGTGATTCGTCCCGCCTACGAGCCCCCGCGTATATTAGCCGTTGACGAGATTTCCGGGCTTAACCGGACGGACGTTAGCTTTGGCGAAAAGGCGCGCCTTTTGGGGTACGACTTGGAAGAGCGGACCATTGTGCCCGGCGAAGCGTTCCGTGTAACCTTGTGGTGGAAGTGCCTGGCTCCCATGGAAAGGGACTATAGCGTCTTTCTTCATCTGGTCTCGGAGGAGGATATCATCATCGCCCAGCGCGACGTCTATCCGGGGCAAGGCACCTATCCCACGAGCTTTTGGCAGCCTGGCGATGTCATCAAGGATACCTACGTTCTTTCCATTCCTCCCGCGGTCGTGACGCCTGCCAGGATGGAGCTTGTGGTAGGGCTGTACTCTGTGGAGACGGGAGAACGATTGCAGGCGACAAGAGAAGGCGGAGAGGATCTAGGGGACAAGGTCTCGTTGGTGCAATTGACCCTCCCGGTGCGGGAACGCGATGGCGTCCCTAATCCCATGCGCCGGAATCTGGGCAACCGCATAGCCCTCGTTGGATACACGCTGGATCGCACGGCGGCGGTCCCAGGAGAGGCTTTTCATCTGACCCTTTACTGGCAGGCGTTGCGTGACGTGCAAAAGAACTATAGCGTTTTTACACAGGTTCTGGGGCCGGATGAGCGCCGCTGGGCCCAGATGGATGGGTGGCCTCAGCAAGGGGACAGTCCTACGGCTACCTGGCGTCGAGGGCAGATCGTTCGAGACGAGTACGAACTCGTTGTGAGCGAGGATGCCCCGCCGACCGTGTGCGGGCTATGGGTGGGCATGTATGATGCCGACGGCAGACGGTTGAACGTTTTGAGCGACGACGGTCACGTGGAGGGGGACCGCATATCGCTGGGCTCCGTCCGCATCCTGCCCAAAGACAAGTGATTGAGAGATGGGGGAAGGGATGACGGCCTTGGGGGCTAGTTTACGCAGATGGCTCGGGATCGAGGAGGAACGGGAGGGCAGATCGACGCTCCTTTTTCTGGCCTTGATTCTGGTGTTGGCGCTCATTTTGCGTTTCTGGCACGTCGATGCCCAGAGCCTGTGGTACGACGAGGGTTGGAGTGTACACCTCGCCCGTGAGGGCGTCCGCTCCGCACTGGCGCAGGCCGCCAGCGCAGGCCACACCCATCCGCCGGGTTACTATCTCTTGCTCATGGCTTGGGTGAGGCTCGTTGGAAGCAGCGTCATCGCCGTTCGCGGCCTATCCGCATTGTTGGGTCTTTTCACTGTCCTGGGCCTATATCGTCTGGGGACCGTCCTGTTTGATCGTTCCACCGGCCTGACTGCTGCCTTTTTTCTAGCCATAGCCCCCGCGCACATTATCTATTCTCAAGAGGCCCGTATGTATGCCCTTTTGGCGCTCTGTTTCACTGTGCTGCTGGGATTTTTCTATCGTCTTGGAGCAGACGACAGGCCGTGGTCGCGTGGGGATTGGATCACTTTGGCGTTTTGGGAAATCGCAGCCATCTACACGCACTATTTCGCCTTTTTTCTGCTGATCGGCATGAGCGCCTGGCTTCTGCCGCGTCTCGTGGTGTACGTGAAGGAGGGGAGGCCGCGTCCCCGCCGGTGGCTGGGCGTGCAGGGAATCGCCCTCCTTGCCTTTCTGCCCTGGCTGGCCCCGGCGCTGGCCCGTGCGAAGGGACACGTCTCTCTGGGGGCTGCTCCGCCACGTATTGTCCCCTTCCTGCTGCAAAACTGGAGCTTTTTGCTCGGGGGACATATAGGCCTCTATGGGCGCGAGCCTGCCTTTGCATTTGCCAGCAAAGCGCTCCTTGGGATTGCCGCCCTGTCCGTGGTTATCCTCTATATGGTCGAGGATCACCGGCGTGAGACAGCGTATCTTGTGCTCCAAGGATTGTTACCTCTGGTGCTTCTTTTTGCTCTGATGCGAGTACGCCCCGGGTTTCATCCCCGCTACATTCTCATGCTCATCGTGCCCCTCATCCTCGTGATGGGCCACGTGGTAGTGGCATTCTCGCGTCGCCGCATGGGTTACAAGGCCCTTGGCCTGCTGGTGGCCTGTGGTTGGTTGGGGGCGACGGGATTGGCCGCCCACGCCCTTCTTGCGGACTCGTACTATGCGCGGGATGATGCGCGGGGAGTCGTCTCCTACCTGAATGAGACGCTGGACTCCGGTGCGGTGGTGTTGATGGATATGGAAGACTGGGCGCTGCACTACTATTTCGATGAGACCGACCTTGCGGACGTCTATATTGATGCCTCGCAATCTCCGGAGCGGGTGGGAATGCGTGTGGCGTCGGTCCTGGAGGGACGCTCACGGGCAGCCCAGGTCAAGTGGCATCAGGGGGAGACCGATCGGCGGGGGATGTTGCCTTATCTTTTGGAAAGCAGGGGCCGGCGTGTGGATCGCCATCGACTGGGGGGCTATACGGTGCACATCTGGTCACTGAGCGACGAGATATCGTCCCTTGTATCGAAGGAGCCTGGCGTCCGTTTTGGTCCTTTGCGCTTGTTGGAGGCGAAAATGGAGCCGTCGGTTCCCGTCGGTGAAGCGGTTCCCATCAGTCTCGCCTGGAAAAAGGAGGAGACGATCAGTCGAGACTACAAGGTGGCGCTTTCCCTCGTCGATCAGAAAGGGCGGACGTTGGCGCGCTGTGATGAGCCCATGGTTGACAGCGTTGGTCGGGGCACGGGCGATTGGGAGGTGGGGAGGTGGTCTGTCAACTACCATACACTGGACCTAAGGCCCGGGATAGCACCTTTGGCATATGCAGTGCGTGTCCTCGTCTATCATGAGGGCCAGTTGTCGGGGCTTGATGTCCTCGACGAGGCCGGGGCACCTGCCGGGAAATACTATGATATAGGGACAGTTGAGCTCACGCGCTCTGTCGAGGATGACCATCGGGAACTTGGTAGAGAGGCATTGGGGTTGCGTCTGCTGCCCCAACCGGCGCGCGTGGCGAACGGCCTGTATATCGTATCTTATGGTCTGTCCGAATCATCCCTGCGTGCGGGGGATACACTCTCCCTACTCATCGAATGGCATAGTACGGAAGGGGATCTACCATCGTATCATCCCGTGCTGCAACTCACGCGAGCTGGGGAGGTGCTGATAAAGGCGCAGGGTGCACCCGTCTATGGCGATTATCCCACGTCTCTGTGGAGGGCGGACGAGGTTGTGCTGGAATGGCGCGATCTTGTTGTGCCCGCCGATACTGAGCCCGGGGACGCCCAGGTCATGATCCGCGTCGCGGATGAGCCGCCGGTGATCCTGGGAGGGGTTCGTATCGAGGACGTACGCCACGACTTTGAGCCACCCTCTCCTCAGGTTGGGATGGCACAGCCTATCGGGCCCTTTGAGCTGGTGGGGTATGATTTTGTTCCTTTGCATGACCATATCATCGTCGACATACAAAGGAACAAACTCCCCGATGTCGAGCTGACGGCCGGGGAGCCCATCTCGCTGACTCTTTACTGGCAGGGCGAGGCTACGGTGTCGGAGAACTATGTGGTGTTCACGCATCTCCTGGACGAGGAGGGGAAACTCGTCGCTCAGCATGATGGTCCGCCAGCGGGAGGCGCACGCCCCACGGCGGGGTGGGTGAAGGGCGAGTACGTGGTTGACAGCCATCGGTTGGCGTGGTTGGATGCCGACTATGCTGGTCGGGCCGTCTTGGAAGTGGGCTTTTACGAGCCGACCTCTGGGGAACGCTTGCGAACGCCGCGAGGAGAATCGCGTCTTCTGCTGCCCAGCGAAATTGTGGTCCGATAGGTTTCTCCACAACATGGGCCGATCGTCGAGAGCGCTCTTGGGAAGGGTGTGGTTGACCGGGGTCTGACACCGAGGGAGGAACCTTGACCCTTATCGATCATGAGGGGGAGAGGTGCGTGTTCTGGCCTATGGGCCGCAGGAGGTGGGAAGCGAGATGCCTTTAGATCCCCTAATACGCTTTCTGTTAAGTGGGATATGCCATCAGGCATCTACACATTGCCTTCATTTTGGCGGCCGGCCGCTGCCCTTGTGCGCCCGTTGCACGGGCATGTTCCTTGGTGCCACGTTGGCCCTCTTTGGCCTGTGGGGCATGGGACAGGGGCGACGTTCCAGGCTACCGCCATGGCGCCTGGGACTGGCACTGGCAGCCCTGGCGAGTGTGTGGGCGGTGGATGGGGCGAATTCCTTTCTCTTCACCGTGGAGAGGGCTCTCGCTCTCTACAGGCCGTCCAATATCTTACGGCTTATCAGCGGCATGGGCATGGGGCTGGCGCTGGGCGTTGTGCTCTATCCCGTTTATCATGTGGCCTTTTGGCGCCGGGTAGATGAGCGGCGCGTGCTGGACGAGGCATGGCGCTTCTCTTTGCTGGCCCTTGCGGGGATCCTCGTTGTGATGGGCATTCTGTGCTGGCGTTCCGCTCCCTATGCGCTGTGGTTCTGGCTCATCACGGCCGCTGTTTTTTTCGTCTTCTCCTTCGTGAACGCCTGCCTTGTGTCCCTGCTGTGGCACAGGCGAGGATTCGCCGTGCGTTGGTGGCAGGTTGTGCCCTATTTCGCTATGGGTTTGATGCTTTCTTTATTGGAGATGAGCACTATGGCGTTGCTGCGGCGCCTTCTCCTTGTGTAGGCGGACGCTGCGGTAGAAGACGATTCGCTTTGGTAGCATTATCGTGTCATCGTCACAAGGAATGGGGCAGGTGACTTTGAAGCCTTGTCGAAAACTCTGTATAATTGCCACGGTTGGTTAGCTGTTTACGTCTGGTAGTTCTTTCGGTCGGTCGGATGCCGGTGAGGCGAAGGAGAGGATAATGGACATTGGGCGGGCGTTTACGTACATGTTCGACGATGAGAAGTGGGTGGAAAAGCTAGTGATCGGGGGATTGTTGGTCCTGGCAAGCATAATACCCGTGGTTAACCTGTTCACCGCATTGGTCTTGGCGGGTTACACGCTGCGCATCCTGAGACGGGTCTCGCGTGGCGAGGACTTGCCCCTTCCCGAGTGGGATGACTGGGGTGGCGACTGGATGAGGGGACTGATGATAGCTGTGGCCAGCCTTATCTATGCATTCCCAATCCTTATACTGGTGGGGTTATCCTCCCTGTTTGGGGCCATTGGGGGTTACGAGGCATCGGGGCAGGCGATTTCGGGCATAGCGGGACTATGCGTGGCAGCGACCTCGTGCCTGTCGGCGCTGTGGGGCTTGGCCATAGCCGTTGTTTTTCCGGCAGCGATGATAAACTATGCTAATGTGGAAGAATTCGCCAGTTTCTTCCGTTTTGGCGAGATATTTCGCTTCATCGGCGATAACCTGGAAGACTATATCGTGGCCATCCTGTTGCTGATCGTGGCCGGTATCGTATCCAGTTTTGGCGTAATTGCCTGCGGCATCGGCGTCTTTTTTACCAGCTTTTGGGGAACCTTGGTGGGAGTACATCTTCTGGGCCAGGTGAGTGCCATAGCCTCGTCGGCGCCGGGGGGAGATGTGGGGGGTGAGCTCGAGTCTGGAGCGACGGGTGAGGTATAGAAGGGCCGCGTTTGGCGATGCCTGAATAACCCAGCCATTCAGCGCAAAGGAGGGAACAGAATCACTATCTGTTCCCTCCTTTTGTGATGTGTCAGAAGAGAAGGCGGGTTTGCATCATCCTTCTCCGTCCTACACATGGGCGGAAATGAATATGATAATATGGCGCGAGGGGGAAAGGCATCCAATTTCAAGCACTGTGTCACGCTCATTTGGGCGTCTGGTAGTTTTTGGGGACAAAGTGATAGGTTTTGGTAGTTGCCGTATGCTATAATTCACTATACATAGCATGTTTGTGGGGTGATTCCGGATGATCTGGTTGTGCAAGAAGGAGATCACATGACGCGCAGTTCCCGCTTGGCGGGGTTTTTCAATCTGTCGCCAGGGGAGCGGTTGGAACGGCTAGGGTTTTTCGCTGATCTTACGGCAGCAGAGAGGGATACGCTGCGGGATGGCGCCTCTTTGACGCTGGAGCAGGCCGACCGCATGATTGAGAACGTGGTGGGCACGTATGCCCTGCCACTGGGCATCGCTACCAACTTTAGGATAGATGATCGAGATTATCTCATTCCCATGGTCGTCGAGGAGCCCTCGGTGGTGGCAGGGGCGAGTTATGCGGCCAAGCTGGCGCGCCAGGGCGGCGGATTCCACACTGTCGCGGACCCGTCCCGGATGATCGGCCAGGTGCAAATCGTTGAGGTACCCAATCCTGAGGCCGCACGGCTGCGCCTCCTGGAAGCAAGGGGCGACATCCTGGCGCTGGCAAACGAGCAGGACCCCGTCATTGTGGAGCTAGGCGGCGGGGCAACCGATCTGGAGGTGCGCGTCCTGCACCAAAGTCCCGTGGGGCCCATGCTCGTAGTGCATCTTATTTACGACACGTGTGACGCCATGGGTGCCAATACAGTGAACACGGCGGTGGAGGCCGTAGCGCCGTTGGTGGAGCATCTGACCTCTGGGCGTGCGGTGTTGCGCATCCTCTCCAACCTGGCAGACCGTCGGCTGGCCCGCGCGCGCTGTGTGGTTCCCAAGGAGGCCCTGGCCACCCATGGATTCACGGCGGAGCATGGGGTACGGCGCATACTGGAGGCTTACGCTTTTGCCGCCTGTGATCCCTATCGGGCCGCCACCCACAACAAGGGCATCATGAACGGCATAGATGCTGTGGCTCTGGCCATCGGCAACGACTGGCGGGCCCTTGAGGCGGGTGCCCACGCTTATGCCTCTCGTGGTGGCCGGTATGGTCCCTTGACGACATGGGAGCGAAACGGGGGCGGCGATCTGGTGGGTTCCATCGAGCTTCCCATGGCGGTCGGCATTGTGGGAGGGGCCAGCAGGGTGCATCCGCAGGCGCAGGTGGCCCTGCAGGTGCTGGGGGTGTCCAGCGCTCGAGAACTGGCCGGCGTGATGGCCTCCGTGGGGTTGGCCCAGAACCTGGCGGCCCTTCGCGCCTTGGCTATGGAGGGCATCCAGCAGGGACATATGAAGCTTCATGCCCGGCAGTTGGCCATGGCGGCGGGGGCTAAGGGGGAACGGGTGGCAGAGGTAGCCGAACGCATGGAGGCCGAGGGCGTGGTGCGGCTGGATCGCGCTGAGGCTATTCTGAGGGAGTTGCGGAAGGGCGATGACGCATGAGGGAGAGTTGGCCGTGGTTATGAAACCCGTTCGCGACGTGGGCATCGTCGGCTATGGCGCTTATGTGCCCCGTTATCGGCTGCCCTCGGAAGAAGTCGGGCGCGTGTGGCATGGCGAGGAGGGGAGAACGCCGATCACCGAAAAGTCGGTGCCTGGCCTTGACGAGGATACGGCGACCATGTCCATAGAGGCGGCTAGGAATGCCCTGCGCCGGGGGCGGATCGACCCTGCAGAGATCGCCGCCGTCTGGGTGGGCAGCGAGTCCCACCCGTATGCGGTCAAGCCCACCTCGGTGATCGTGGCCCAGGCCATTGGTGCCACACCACGAACTCTGGGCGGCGATTGGGAGTTCGCCTGTAAGGCGGGCACGGAGGCCATGCAGGCTGGCCTCGCCCTGGTGGGGTCGGGCATGGGCCATTATGCGCTGGCCATCGGCATGGATACGGCCCAAGGGCGCCCTGGCGACGTTTTAGAGTACACAGCGGCTGCGGGGGGTGCCGCGTATCTCCTGGGCCCGGCCGAGGAGAGCCTAGCCATTCTGGAGGGGTCCTTTTCCTATGCCACCGACACGCCAGACTTCTGGCGACGTCCGTACCAGCGTTATCCCCAGCACAGGGGGCGTTTTACCGGTCAGCCAGCGTATTTTCTCCATTCCCAGGCTGCCGCCGAGGGGCTTATGGAGGATCTAGGGTATTCGCCCCAGGATTTTGATTTTGCAGTTTTTCATCAGCCTAACGTGCGGTTTCCCGTGCGCATTGCCGCCACGTTGGGCTTTTCGCGGGAGCAAATCGAGCCGGGCTTGTTGGCTGACGACATCGGCAACGTCTATGCGGGGTCGTCGCTGCTTGGCTTGAGCGCGACACTGGACGTGGCGGAGGCGGGCCAGCGTATCCTGCACGTCTCCTTTGGGTCGGGGGCGGGCAGCGACGCCTTTTGCTGGCGTGTCACCGATCGAATCACATCCCACATGGAGCGAGTGCCGCGAACGCAGGACTATCTGGATCGACGCTGCGAGATCGACTATGGCACGTACGTTCGCTACCGTAAGAAGCTACGCATGCACTGAGAGTTTGATACTCTGTGTGACTGCACCGTGATTGATACTCTATATGACCACATGGTGATCGGCACACAGAATATCAGATTGATACACAGAGTATCAAAAAGGAGACTGTGAGGGACACGAGCATCATTGGCATTGGCCAGACAAAGGTTGGAGAGCATTGGGACAAATCCCTGAGGGATTTGGGAGCGGAGGCCGTTCTTCTTGCCCTGGAAGATGCGGGAATAGAGCGTCCCGAGGCCCTTTACGTTGGCAACATGCTTTCTGGCCAGATATCGCAGCAGGAAAACGTGGGGGCCTTGATCGCCGACTATGCTGGGCTGCGGGGCGTGGAGGCGCTCAAGATCGAGGCGGCCTGCGCTTCCGGCGCAGCCGCGCTGCGGGTGGCCTATCTGGCTGTGGCGGGCGGCATGTGCGATATCGTCGTAGCCTGTGGCGTGGAAAAGATGACCGAGGCCACGTCGGACAAGACGACTACGGCGTTGGCGTCGGCGGCCGATGCCGTGTACGAGGGCGAGCACGGTCTTTCGTTCGTGGCCCTCAATGCGCTGCTCATGCAGCGCTACATGCACGAATATGGCTACGAGCACAGCGACTTTGCGGGATTTGCCATCACGGCGCATCGTAATGCTTGTCATAATCCTTATGCCATGTTTCAGCGACCCATCACACTGGAGGCTTTTGCCAACGCCAAGATGATAGCGGCGCCCATAAGTCTCTTTGATTCCTCGGGCATCGGCGACGGGGCAGCAGCGGTGGTTTTGGCTCCTACCGATTTCGCCCGTGCCCATGGCCTCGCGGGGGTGCGCATCGTTGGCTCCGCGGTGTCCACGGACTCGGTGGCATTGCATGATCGGGATGACCTGCTTTTTTTAAGCGCGGCTCATCTATCGGCGCAACGGGCCCTGGCCCAAGCAGGGGTGGAACCAGAGGATATCGACTTTTTTGAGCTTCACGACGCCTTTAGCATCATGGCAGCCCTGTCGCTGGAGGCTGTGGGGCTGGCAGAGAGGGGAGAGGGCGTGCGGCTGGCGTTAGAGGACGAGATCTCTTTGCGCGGGCGCATTCCCATCTGCACCATGGGTGGATTGAAGGCCCGAGGACACCCTGTTGGGGCGACAGGAATCTACCAGGTCGTGGAGGCCGTGCAGCAGCTTCGGGGCCAGGCGGGGGAAAACCAGTTGCTGGGATGCCGGCTTGGTATGACGCAGAATATCGGCGGAAGCGGTGCCGTTGCCGTAACGCATATTCTAGAGCGAGTTTCTTAGAAATAGTTGGAGGCGTTTGATGAGCACTTTCGCATCCTATTGGAGGACGAGGGAACAACGTCTTGGTTTGAAGGGAGAAGTTTGTCCCTTATGTGGGAAAATCCTTTTCCCGCCGCGGGATGTCTGTCCCGCGTGTGGCGGACCGGCCAGGACGGCCCTGGAGTTGAGCGGCAGGGGGGAGGTATATTCCTTCTCTACTGTGTATGTTGCCCCAGGGGGCTTTGAGGAATATGCTCCTTATCTGGTAGCGTTGGTCAAGCTTGACGAAGGGCCCCTCGTGACGGCTCAGCTAGCCGACGTGAGCAAGGACGACGTGTACGTGGGCATGCCAGTGGAGATGGTAACCCGCAAGATCCGGGAGGATGGGGAGGAAGGACTCGTTTTCTACAATTACAAATTCCGTCCCCTGCTTCAGAGCGTCCATTACTGATACGGCACAACCTATGCTGCGTGTCTTGGACTGGTAGCCCCACTATACGTACTGGGTGGGGTTACCAAGGGCCATCTCTCTTCCTTTTCTATGTGCCGAAGAGTCCGTGCAGCATGTCGTCCCACAGGGACTCGCTGGCGAAATCGAGGCACTTGTAAAAGGGCGACATTTTTTGCTCGGGGAAATAGATGGACACCC
>JAYENT010000090.1:0-8720 GCA_034722245.1 Chloroflexota bacterium | reverse complement strand
GATGGGGTGTGTGTGCGCCCCGTCCCCTTTGTCGCATCTCAGCCTTTCTCCACCTCAGAGAAAGCGGCCGCTCACAACGTCCGCACGCCCCAATTCCTCGCCATACAGCATCACCACCAAGACTGCCTTGCGTTGCCTGTCCCTGCCCCTTATACTTAAAAGGTGAGCGGGGGGCAGTTGAGAGGGGGTCCAGTATGCGGAATGAGATTTTTATAACGGCTCTGGCAGGCCTGCTTCACGATATCGGCAAGTTCGCCCTTCGAGCGGGCATGTCCTCCAGTGAGATTTGGGATGAGGAGGGGCGGGAGATCTATGGCTACAAACATGCCCTGTTGAGCGCCGACTTTTGCCGTGACTATGTCCCCTCACCATGGCGGGAGATCGTGCGCCACGTGTCCTTCCATCACCGCCCGCATGACCGGCTGGACCGCCTAGTGGCCGTGGGGGACCGGCTCTCTGCCGGCGAGAGAGAGCCCTCTGAGGCGGCGGAGCCACAGCGGCTTCTGTCCATCTTCAATCGCATCTCATTGGCAAAAGAGGTGCACGATAACGACAACGAAGACACGGAGCTGTACCTCCCTCTGAAGCCCTTGCGGCTAGCCGGTGGCGCGATTTTCCCCCAGCCTCTGAACAAGCTGCGAGAACCTGGGGAGGCGTACGAGGATCTCTGGGCCGGATTCACCGAGGAGGCTCGGCGGCTACGCGAGGCCCACGAGGGCGAGGCAGGGGATGGGATCACCTACCTGCGCAATCTCCTCTCTTTGATGCGCCGCTTCACTTGGTGTATTCCTGCCGCAGCGTACAGGGCCGTTCCGGACGTCAGTTTGTACGATCACAGCCGGATGACTGCCGCCTTGGCCGTATGTTTGAGGGAAAGCAGCGACGAGGAACTGGAGACCTTGGTCCACAATCCCTTTCAGGAGAAGAGGGAAGTGGCCTCCCTGGTGGGCGGGGACATATCGGGCGTGCAGGATTTCATCTACACCATCACCTCCCAGGGCGCGGCGTCGGCATTACGGGGCAGGTCCCTCTACCTTCAGTTGTTGACCGATGCCATAGTCCACTACCTGTTGCGCCACTTGGGACTGCCACCCACCAACCTGGTCTATGCGGGTGGTGGGCAGTTCTATCTTCTCACCCCGCCAGGCGTGGAGGAAGCGTTGGCCGAGGCGCAGCGTTATGCCAGCCGCGTGCTGTTGCGCCACCACGGCGGCGACCTGTACGTGGCACTGGGTACGGTGACGCTTCAGGACGCCGATTTTGCCGGGGGCCGCATCGCGTCGCGATGGGCGGAGGTGACGAAGAAGCTGCGCGTGGCCAAGGGCAGACGCTTCAGGGAACTGGGTGCCGACATGCACCGTCTTATGTTTGACATACGGCGCGACAAAGGCAGCGAGGAAGACGTGTGCCAAGTCTGCCATCGGGAGCATCCCCAATGTGTCCAAGACGACGGAACGCGCAAATGCCCCGCTTGTCTATCCTATGAGAGGGATTTGGGCGCCCCCTTGCGACGGGCCAACTATCTCCTGGTGGAGGAAGTAGAGCCCGCCTTTCGTGGAGATGAGGGTCCAGCGGGAGACTGTCAGACGGTATTGCGGGCTTTTGGCCAGCGCACGGAACTGCTGGAATCTTTGGATGGCGGAGAGCGCGCGGCCCCCAATCCCCATGCGGTGTGGGCCTTGAACGATGATGCGATGGAGAACCTGCAACCTGGCCCCCACCGGGTGGTGGGGCGACGCTTCCTTGTCAACGTGACTCCCGTGAAACAGGATGGGAGGATCAGGACCACGGACGAGATGGCCGAGGCCAGCCGAGGAACCGAGCGCCTGGGAGTGCTGCGCATGGATGTGGACGACATGGGCCGCGTCTTTGCCGAGGGGCTGGGGGAGTGGGCTACCATCTCCCGCGTGGCCACCCTGAGCCTGGCCATCAGCCTCTACTTCGAGGGCTGGGTGGAAGAGGTAGCCCGTGCCCACGACACGAAAGGGAATCGCATCTACAGCATCTACTCTGGGGGAGACGACCTTTCCTTCGTGGGCAGCTGGGACGCTGTAGTGGAGGTGGCCAAGGCGATCAGCGACGACTTTGCACGGTACACGGGGTACAATCCCGATCTCCACCTCTCTGGGGGGATGACGCTGGTGGGAGGGAAGTACCCCATCTATACGGCCGCTGCCGAAGCGGGCGCCTGTGAGAAAAGGGCCAAGGACTTCCCAGGCAAGAACGCCTTCAATTTTCTGGGACAGACGGTATCCTGGGAGCGCTTTGCCGAGGTGGCACGCTGGCAGGAGAAGCTCGCGCAGATGGTCGAAGAGACGCCGGTGAGAAGGAGTCTGCTCCGGCTCCTCATAGGGATGCAGGAGCAGCACGCTGCGGTGGCGCGCAAACGGGCACAACAGGGGGAGGACCGCACCCAGGAGGGAAAGCCTCAAGCCTATTTTGGCCCCTGGATCCCCCGGGCCGAGTACATGCTCGCCCGCATGAAGGGGCGGGTGAAGGATCACTCCCCGTCTGCGGCAGCGGACCTAGAGGCACTGCGCAAACGTCTGCGCGAAGAGAACTATCGCAGTTTGACCTGGATCGGCCTGGCGGCTCGCTGGGCCGAGTTGCTTATTCGAAATGGTCGTAGCGAGGAAGGAGATGCATAATGGCTTTTAGACCTACCTCACAGGAGAACCTGAGTAGGATCATCACCGATCCCAAAGCGGCGGAACTGCTGGTCAAGGAGGCGGAGCGCATCGGAAAGGCCCTGGCCAAGCCCTTGAGCACCAGCCAGGTGCGGGCCATCTTTGGGGAGGTGCGCACCATACAGGGCCAGTGGCAAATCGCCCCTGGCGAGGCGCAGCGACAGTTGATCTTGCTCAAGCCAAAGTTGGCCTATCGGGCGCAGAAGGAGGGAAGGGCGGTGGAGAACCTGAAGGATATCCTCTCCCCCGCCATCGATCTGGTGCAGAATGAAGAGGGAAACTTTCGCCGCTTTGTGGAGTTCTTTGAGGCGATCTTGGCCTATCACAAGGCCTATGGTGGCAGGTAGACGGGAGGAGCAATATTATGACGGATCAGATAATCACGCTGGAAGGGCGCGTCTTCTTGCGCTTCAATATACGCGCGCTCAGTGGTCTGCACATCGGTGGGACGGAGACGGGGGTGGAGATCGGGGGCGTGGACAATACGGTCATTCGAGACCCCGTGAGCAACCAGCCGTATATCCCAGGCTCCTCGCTCCGGGGCAAGATGCGCTCTTTGACTGAGAAGTACAAAGGCGCCCCGCAAAATACCGATATAGGTCGTGTGAAGATACACTCCTGCAAGGACAGGGAAGCGTATGAAAAGTGCGCCATCTGCCAGGTTTACGGGGTGCCAGCCGAGCGCGACTTTAGCACGCCCACGCGGCTCATCGTGCGTGACGTGTCCCTGACTAAAGACAGCGTCAAAAAACTTGAGGATGCGGAAACAGACTTCCCCTATACGGAGGTCAAGACCGAGGTGGCCATCGACCGCGTCACCTCTATGGCCACGCCCCGCCAACTGGAGCGCGTTCCCGCCGGCGCCGTCTTTGGCGAGAGCGAACTCGTATACAGCATTTACTCTGGCACGGACTGTGCCCCTGAAAAAGACATCGACAATCTAGAGACCGTGTTCCTGGGTTTACAACTCCTGGAGGATGATTACCTAGGCGGAATGGGCTCCCGAGGTTCGGGCAGAATCGGGGTAGAAGATATTCGCGTGGGCATCAAAGGCGGGGACAAATACGGCCCAGAGCCAGAATGGTTAGTGGAGGGGCTCGAAGATCTGGCCGCGCTGGAGGAGGCCAAGAAGGATATCCTGCAAAAGATCAGGGAGCGTCTGTTAGCCCAAGAATAGGGGGAAGCATGCCTGAAATCACCTACTATCATCTGGCGCCCAAGGCGGCGCTGCACATCGGTGCTCGAGGCATGGAACAGGAGGAGACTCTCAGCTACGTCCCCTCTGATACCCTCTTCTCCGCGCTCTTTGTTTCGTGGCTCTTGCGCGGCTCGCCAGAGGTGTGGTCCGATGCTTTTTCCAATCCCCAAGAGACGCCCTTCCTGCTGACCTCGGCGTATCCTCGCGTGGGGGAGGTGCGTTTCTATCCTATGCCTCGCGTGGACCCCGAGGCATATGGGCTTCCCGTCAATGTAAAGGGCAAGGAAATACGCCGCATCGCCTACGTCTCCGAGGGCATCTGGCGGCGGCTGATACGGGGAGAGTCGCTGGCCGCTCTGTATCCTCGGGAGGACGAGGAGGCGGAGGGAGCGTTCCTGCAGCACGGTGCCCTCTGGATCAGCCGCGAGGAGATCGAGGGGCTGCCAGAGTCCATAAAAACGTATGAGAATGCGCGGGGAGTGCTACGGCCCCGACCACTTTGTGCACTCTCTCTGGTGCGGGTCTGGGCCCGACACAAGGTACCCGGAGTGACGGTAAGCCGCTTCGGGCGAGGCAGCGAGATCTATTACACAGGCCGCGTGGTCTTTTCCGAGGGCTGTGGTCTCTGGTTCGGGGTGCAGTGGCAAAAGCCGGACATAACTTTGGAAGGGGAAGGCGCTCTGACCTGGCGCGGGGCTTTCGAGGAGGCTCTGGCACGCCTGGCCGACAGCGGCCTGGGCGGCGAGCGCAGCAGCGGTTACGGCGCGTTCAGTTGGCAGGTCGCGGGGGAGGCTGCCTGGCCCCATGTGGGGGCGGGGGATCTCTTTGTCACCCTCAGTCGCTATCACCCACAGGCAGACGAAGTGCCGTCTGCATTCCAGGGGGACAGAGTGCGCTATCGCCTTGTGTCCGTAGGAGGTTATCTGCATACCGATTCGGGGCCCGGACGGCCACGCCGCCGTCTGCGGTTCGTGTCCGAGGGGAGCGTGCTGCGCGCGCCGCGCGATGGCGTCCTGGGGGATGTGTCGGACGTCAAGCCCGTGGGTTTTCCACACCCTGTCTGGCGCTATGGCCTCGCCCTGCCGGTACCACTGGAGGTGTCTCATGCCTGATTACACGCTGTACGATCTCGACATCCGACTCTATACGCCGCTGCACATCGCCAGCGGGGAAACGCTGCTCAACGAGTACGACTATGTCGTTCACGGCGGGCGCACCTGGCGTCTGGACCAGGGGGCATGGCTGGACACGCAAGACGTGGAGGATCCCAATCTGGCGTACCGCCTGGCCCGGACGCCGCCCGGCCAGTTGCTGCGCGAAGGAGATTTCGATGAGGACAGCCCCATTTGGCGCTACGTACTAAAGGGAACGCCGCGCGCCACGAGGGAGGGCGCCCAGGTACAGGAGCAGATCAAGGACATCCACAATCGTCCCTACATCCCCGGTAGCTCCCTTAAAGGTGCGCTACGCACGGCTCTCGTGGCCTGGGGGTTTAGGGCGCAGGGAGGGAAGCTGGACGTGGATCGCCTGAGCCACCGCCGTCAGTGGGCCGCCCAGGGATTGGAAAGAGATATCATGGGACGGAATCCGAATTATGATCTGCTGCGCGCCCTGCAGGTGGCGGACAGCGAGCCCGTGAAGGTTGATTGTCTGCGCATATTCAACGTCACCGTCATCACGCCTCGGGGCACGGCCGCGCCCATCGAGGTGGAGGCCGTGACAGCGCCTACCACATTTCGTAGCCGGCTCAAAATAGATGATGCCCTCTTTGGCCAGTGGGCGGAGAGATTGGAGTTCGGCGATAAGCGGAGCTGGCTGGAGAGACTGCCCTATATCGTGCACCTCTTTTCTCGAGGACGGCTGAGACAAGCCATAAGTTGGTGCGACCAACGGCGCGGCACGGAACGGATTCGGTCACACTATGTGAGATGGGAGCAGAGAAAGGTGGAAGACAACGAGTGCTACCTGCAACTCGGATGGGGCGGCGGCTGGGACAGCAAGACCATAGGGCCGGCACTGCACAACGATCCCCAGCAGATCGAAAGACTCATCGACAAATATCACCTTGGGAACCCCCGACGCCGTGAACCGGGCGATCCTTTCCCCAGGACGCGGCGCATGATCACCGTGCAGAGGAGGGGCCGGGAACAAATCGCCTCTCCTCTGGGTTGGGTGAGGATCAAGTTCGAGCGGAGGTTGTGATGAAACTGCTTTCCTTCATAGGAACAACGTGCTACTACCCGACAACATATGTGTGGTCGCAGGACGAAGGACGGTTGGAGCATACGAGTCCATTTTGTCCGGTAGCCACGGCGCACTTTGTGCAGGCGGAGAAGGTGCTCGTTTTCGCCACCGACGAGGCAGAGGAGAAGCATGGAGAGGATCTGCGGCGCGAACTCGAGCCCGCCATCGAACTGCAGATCGTCAACATACCGGATGGCAGCTCCACACGCGAATTATGGGATATCTTTTCCCTCGTTGCCCAGCGCGTCACGCCCAGCGAGCACGTAGCCTTTGACGTCACTCACGGCTTCCGCAGCCTTCCCCTGGTGGGTCTGCTGATCGCCGCCTTTTTGCGCGTGGCGCGGGATGTGAACGTGGAGCGCATCCTTTATGGCGCCTGGGAAGCGCGTGACGAGGGGACGGATCCGCCCACCACGCCCATTTTCGATCTTACCCCCATGTTCGTGCTCCTGGAGTGGGCCATAGCGTCCGACCACCTCGTGCGCTTTGGCGATGCTCGCGATCTGGCCCAACTGGTGCGGGAGGCCCAACCTCCTTACGCACAACGACAGGAGAATCCGAGCCTGTATGCGCAGGGCAAAAAGTTGGGGCTGTTGAGTAAATACCTGCGAGAAACCTCCAGGGCACTACGGCTCATTCGCCCCCATACGGTCATGGAGACGGCTCGAGACCTGGAGCGGAGCCTGGACGAGGCTAGGGATCGCTATCCATACGAGGCCCGCCCCTTTGAAGAAATTCTGGGCCGGGTGAAGGCCACCTTTGCCGGCTTTGCCCTGGACGATGCGGCGGCGCCGGAGAACGCTGCGGCCAGTCTGGAGCGCCAGCACAGGCTCATTCACTGGTACTTGGAGCACGAGCACTATCCGCAGGCGGCGACCCTGGCGCGAGAATGGCTCGTTTCCTGGGGCATGCTTCAAGAGGGCCACGGCGATCTGACGGATCGGGATCTGCGAGGAAAAGTGAATGATGAGATTGGTAGATGTTGGGGCGAGTATAAAAAGGGGCGCAGGCCGCGGCCAACCTTCCTGGAGAATGTGCCCCCGGAGGTGGATTTTGTGCAGATGTGGGGGGAACTATCGGACCTTCGCAATGACATCAACCATGCAGGAATGAACAAGAACCCCATGAAGCCGGACACCCTTGTTAAAAAGATCAACGATCTCGTCTGTAGGATTGATTGCTTGCCCTTGCCCGATGAGCCGGGCGTTTAGGTCAGGAGGATGAGGATGATTGTTCTCAACTTCAACCATCCGATGAGCGAGGACCAAATAGATCAATTGGAGCAGCTTGCGGGCCAGGAGGTGGACCGCCTGCAAGAGTTCTCCGTGCAGTTCGACAACGCCAGATCCTTTGGGGAGCAGGTGGTGGAGCTTGCGGATCGTGTGGATCTTACGCCTCGTGCGTGGCAGAGCGAGCCCATCGTGGTGAATCCCCCCTCGCTGAACGTCATCGCGGTGGCGTTGCTGGTCGAATTGCATGGCCGCATGGGTTACTTTCCTCCTGTGGTGCGTCTGCGGCCCGTCGAGGGGACCATGCCGCCCCGGTATGAGGTGGCGGAGCTGATCGACCTGCGTTCGTTGCGCGACGAGGCCAGGGCGCGGCGCTGGGGATCGAGAGAGAAGTAGGCGGGATATGGCAGCGGTATGGAGGCCATGAAAGTGACGAGGGACTTCGAACGGGAAAGCGCTGCCCTGCTATCTGCTGTCATCATCGTCAAACCCCTTAGGGAGGCCACGGTGCCCTCGGCGCTAGGGCGCCACATTCGGGCCTGGTTTCTGAGCCAGCTTCAGGAGACGGATCCGGCCTTGGCCCACAGGCTGCACGAGGGCAGCAGGTTGCGCCCCTATACGGTGTCCAACCTGTATGGGGCAGGACCGCCGCGCGATGGGCGAGTCTTTCTGTGGCCAGATCAGGAATGTCGCTTCCGGGTGACGGCGTTGACGGATGAACTGAGCGCTACGCTGCTAAGCCGTTCGAACGGAGCGCTGCCGGAGCCAGGGGATCGCCTGAGATTGGATCGGGGCGAATTCGTGGTGCAAGACGTGATCATCAATGCGGACGAGGACGGCTGGGCGGGGCAGGCCAGCTACGAGGCGCTGTTGCGGCGTCATGCACTGGAGACCCACGGAACGCCTCGTTCGGTGGTACTGCACTTCAGTTCCCCGACCCTCGTGCGACGGAATGACAAAGACATGCCCTTGCCCCTGCCGCGTCACGTATTTCAGAGTTATCTGCAAAAGTGGAACGCCTTCGCTCCCCAGGCGTTGCCCGAGGAAGCGGCGCGCTATGCCGACGAATGCGTGGCTCTGGGGCGCTTTAAGATAGAGAGCCATCTTGTCTCCTTTGAGGAAGCGGGCAAGGGGGCGCACGTGGGCTTTACGGGGTACGTGCGCTTTCGCTTCCTTGTGGGCGACCCTTATTGGACGCGCCTCATGCGCCTGCTGGCAGAGTACGCCTTCTGGTGCGGCACGGGCTACCGCACCACAGTGGGCCTCGGGCAGACGCACCTATTGCGGAAGCGGCTTTGAAGGAGGGTTCCCCCGCTGCCCCGCGAGGTAGGCTTGCGTGCCCCTGCCCTGGTAGTATCTCTT